>CAZVJA010000272.1:0-6192 GCA_964626885.1 uncultured Planctomycetaceae bacterium
GCGGACGGAACGAACCTGATCGTCACCTCCGCCGATTACATTAACGCGACACCGGAACTCGAAATGATGCTCGCGACCTATCGGAGCGACTACCCCGAGCGGCCGTCGGTCCTGTACACCTCGGGCCGCATCGCTCCCGACGCGCAAACCGTCTTCCGCGCTGCGGGAATTCAGCTGCTCCAACGCTGACGCCGCGCCGCTCACGGAATGGGTGGCACGCCCTGAGTCCCCGAAGGGCGTGGCGGAAACAGAGACCACGCCCTTCCTTGCGTCAGGGCGTGCCACACTCGCGCTGCTTCCATGCCGCTCGCGGCTTAGCGGTTCTATTTATTCGCCCCCGACACTTGTTATTCCCCCTCGACACTTGGCACCGCCCACTCGGTGCGCCATCATGGAGATTCGTGCCATCCGGCTTGAACCGCTTCATCAAGTCCGCAATTCCAGGTTGGGTCCATGTCGATTGAAATCTCGCGGCGCGGCTTGCTCTCCGCGGCCGGGGCTGTGGTGAGCGCCGGTGTGGCTAGTGCCGTTTGTCCATCGTTGAAAGCAGATGATTCGCGTCGCAGTCAGGCTGAGCCGTTCGGGTACTGCTTCAATACCGCCACCATTCGCGGGCAGGGGCTCGACCTCCCGTCGGAGATCGATCTGATCGGGCGCGCTGGATATCACGGCATCGAACCGTGGATTCGCGAGATCGAGCAATACGCGAGCAACGGCGGTTCGTTGAAAGACTTGAAAAAGAGGATCAGCGACCAGGGGCTGGCCGCGCAGAGCGCGATCGGCTTCGCACAGTGGATCGTCGATGACGACGCGAAACGGACCGCCGGGTTGGAGCAGGCGAAAAAAGACATGGATCTCGTGCGGCAGATCGGCGGCACGCGAATCGCCGCCCCGCCGGCAGGCGCGAACGATCAGGGGCCGGTCGATCTGCACAAAGCCGCCGAACGTTACCGGGCACTGCTCGAACTCGGCGAAAAAATGGGAGTCGTGCCGCAACTGGAAGTGTGGGGATTCTCAAAGTCGCTCTCTCGACTGAGCGAGTGCACGTTCGTGGCGGTCGAATCGGGGCACAAGGATGCCTCCCTGCTGCTCGACGTCTATCACCTCTACAAGGGGGGCTCGCAGTTCGACGGCCTGCGGATGATCAACGGAAACGCGATGCACGCGATCCACGTCAACGACTACCCCGCCGAACCGTCACGGGAGGCCATCAACGACGCCGCCCGCGTTTATCCTGGAGATGGAGTCGCCCCGCTGGGAGAAGTGTTGCGGACGCTGCGCGACATCGGCTTCCGCGGCATGCTGTCGCTGGAGGTCTTCAATCGCGACTACTGGAAGCAAGACCCGGCGAAGGTCGTGCAGACCGGCATCGAGAAGATGCGCGCGGCAGTGCACAAGGCGCTCGCGTGACGATACACGACGATCACAACAACGTGCGGAAGTATTTCAGATCCGCAGCCGTCTGGTCGAGGCATTCCTGAGTGTTCAGGTCGCGGAAGCTGTTGCCCCCCTTGTATTCGCTGTGCAGCGAATAAATGCCCGAGAAGCCGATCGACTTGAGGATCGCGACGAACTCCGGAAGCGGAGCGAAGCCGTCGGCGATCGGCATTTTGCGGACCTTCCAGCGCATCTGGCCTTTGTCGTCACGGCCGACCTGCACCCACTCGAAGTTCTTGACGGAGCAGAGAGCGATCCACGGCGCGAGGAGATCAAGCCCCTGCCGCCAGCCGTCGCCGCCCCCTTCGAGCGACATATGCATCGGGTCAACATACGCGCCGACCTCACTGGGTGAGATGTCCTGAATCAGTTGATAAAGCTGCGTGCCGTGCGAGGGGATCGTGTCGCCCGAATGAATGTGCACGCAGGGAAGCACCCCATGTTTGGCCGCCAGCTTGGCGATCCGGCCGACCCGCGCGCGAATGTCGGCCATCTGTGCTTTCAGAGTGCCAAATTGCGAGTAGCGGAAATAACCGAGCTTCACCCGTGTGATTCCCTGCTCGCCGCAGACTGCAAGCAGCTTTTCCGCTTCAGGGTTCACGTCGGTGATGTTGGTGGTGAGGAACAGAATCGCGGTTCCGGCGTTGTGCGCGGCTTGCACTGCCTGCGGCAGTTCGGCCGGTGCCCGTTCGGGTGGAATATGCCCGCCGGGGCGGACCGTCAGATCGAGCCCATCGAGGCCGATGTGTTTGAACAGTCGACAGACCTCGGCGACCGGCTTGTCCTGAAAGCTTTCGCTGAAGGCGGCGATCTTTGGAGCCGCTTTCGACTGCGCTGGTTCCGCGGCGCGCGAGTCACGTCCATTCGCGACGGCGGCCCCCGCTGCCGCGATTCCAAGAGCCGAACTGGAGACATGCTGCAAGAACTCTCGGCGGTCAATCGGTGGCATGGCGATTCCTGTGAGTTTTTCTATGGGGGAATGGCAGCTTTATGAAGGGAGTTTCCTCAGCAACCTGCGGGCCTTGCTTTTCCACATTCCCTGCTGCCGGGCGATGGCCTTCGGGCTGCCGTTGATGTCCAGGAGCATCGCCTGTAAGTGGCCGCGCGCCTCCGCGGACGAGCCTTGCTGCGCGCAGATCGTCGCCAGCAGATAGACTCCCTCGGGATGCCGCCACCGCTTCACATGCTTTTCGAAATGAACGCGGGCCTCGTCTTGTCGCGACATCGAACAGAGCACGCGCCCGTAGGCGAGCGAGACATCTCCGAACTTGTATTGCGGGTCGAGCTGCAGCAGTTTTTGCAGGCGCGAGAGCGCCGTCTCGAACTGCTTGAATTCGATGTTCACCAGCGACGCGCCCCACAGCGCTTGCAGATTCTCCGGCTCCTTGGCGAGGGCTTTGTCGTAGGACTGCCCCGCGCGCTCCAGGCTGCCGGCATCGCGCAACGCGTCACCAAGTTGAATGTGATGGTACGGATTTCCGATCTGCACCGCCGCTGATTCGAGCCGGTGCAGTTCTTTGCTCTTGAACCACTTCCTCAGGAACTTCGGCGCCCGAAACTCGTTGCTGGGAAGCCAGCGAACAAGGAAGTAGATGATCGACCCGAAGGGATGAAAGACCAGAATCAGCCACATCCAAACGTAGCGGTCCGGATCTTTGCGGACGCATTCCACCAGCATCCAGATCATGAAGACCATGTACGCCAGGGTCAGCAGCCCGAACGCGGGACCGAACAGCAGGTGGAATGGCGAAAAATAGAACGGGTGCGGAAAGCCGACCGATGGGTCGTATGTCTCGGCGTCCTGAGCGAAGAGGAAAAGCATGAGAGAGCCCGGCTTCGATAAGACCGCGACAAATCTACCACGCATCCACGGGAGTTCCGCTTCCCGGGTGGCTTATTCTGGCAGAAACAGAGGCGAATTTCATCACCGATGGTTTCAAAACCGGGAGCGTCGCCCTCCCAAATGCAGAGTTTTGAAACCGCCTCCACCAGCGTGGCTCCCGCGCGCAAGATCGAGGCAACAACAAGGATCTGTTAAGAGAGACGTAGGTGTTGGATGTCGTGGTCGCGCATCCATTCGAGCCACGCTTCCTGTTCCTCGGTGAGTTCAATTTCCGTACTGGCGGCGCTGTCGAGCGGCGAGACGATGCGGATCACGCCGTCGTCGAGTAGCCGCTGCACGTCTTCGCGGCGGACCCACCATTCTCCCGGTCCGAGCTTCTCCGGCGCTCCCGGTTCGCCGGGCGAGGTGCAGAAATAAGTGATGTCGTGCCGAAAGCGATCCGGCATGCGAAACGGCTCGAGTTCTGGCTGTGCGAGGGAATAGACGAACACGGGCATGATGGAACTCGAATCAGGGAAGCACGAAAGATGAAAAAAGCACCCATCCCGAATGTCGAAGGAAGCACAAAGCTCAAAGCACGACTTCAGTCGATTTCACAGACTGACTCCTGATGACCGACTGCTCGTCGATTCACTTCTCAAATTCGTTTTGGACTTCGTGCTTCGGATTTCCTTCGTCATTCGAAGTGGTTTCAAAACCTTGTATTTGGGAGGGCGACGCTCCGTCGGAGCCGCCACAACGCGAGACTTTCGGTCACAGCGGCTCGGCGGGAGCCTCGCCCTCCCAGTTTTGAAACCACCTGTAGTGCTTCGTGCTTTACCACCCTGCGCCTTTCGTCGAGGTCTTCACCCGGCAGATGTACATGTCGGCGCAGATGTAGAGGACGCTGCCGTCGCTTCCCCAGCCGCAGTTGGCGGTCGCTTCTCCGGTGTCAATTCGGCCGAGCGCCATGCCATCGGGCGCGAAGATGTGCACGCCTCCCGGTCCGGTGGCGAACAGGTTGCCGTGCTTGTCGACCTTCATGCCGTCGGGAAGTCCGGGGAACTTGCCGACCATCTTCGTGACATCGGCGAAGACGTGACCCTCGCCGAGCGTGCCGTCTTCGAGGACGGGGAACGCTTTCCAGATCGCCGCCTTCGGATCGGACTGCGCGACGTAGAGCGTTTTCTCATCGGGAGAGAACGCGATGCCGTTGGGGCGGGTCATCTCTTTGGTGAGCAGCGTCAGCTTGCCCTCTTTCGAGAGGCGATAGACGCCGCAGAAGTCGAGTTCGCGACGCGGGTCGTCGGCTCCCTGCGGCAGGCCGTAGGGGGGATCGGTGAAGTAGAGGTCGCCGTTCGATTTGAACGCGCCGTCATTGGGGCTGTTGAGACGTTTCCCTTCGTAGTTGTCGACGAGGGTTCGCTTGCCGCCGCCGTTGGTGAGGACAGACACACGTCGATCGCCATGCTCACAGGAGACCAACTGACCCTTCGAGTCGACGAGCAGGCCGTTCGAACCGGGCTCCTTGCCGTAGTCGACGAAGCCGGTGTAGCCCGAGGGTTTGAGAAATACGGAGACGCCGTCCCCTTCCTTCCATTGCATCACCTGATTACGAATGACGTCTGAGAAGAGGAGAGAGCCTCCCTCCTTGTTCTTGACCCAGACGGGGCCTTCCGCCCATTCGAATCCTGAGCCGAGCACTTCGATTTTCGCGTCGGAGGGAATCAATTCATCCAGTCGCGGGTCAAATCGTTCGATATGCCCCAGCGAAGGGAAGTTGAGCGTGTTCTGCGCCCGCGCGGAGCAGGGGAGGCCAACAACCAGAAGCGCCAGCAGGGCCGGAACGTAACGGGTGAGCGACGGTTTCTTCATCGGGGGTGTCCTCAAAAGGGGCAAGACGTTTCGCTTCGCACGCAGAGTTTTTTTTGTGCCACTGGCTCCGCCAGTGCGGATGAGTGGTGCACGGTGCACATCAAAAAGACAGCCGTTCCATCGTACCGGAATGAGGAGCGATCACAAGTCCTTGGTGAATTCCGACACGGTCATCCCGCGCGATAATTTTCATTCGGGTCGAGCAGCCCCCTGCCGCGCCCGCTCGGCGCTCAGCTTGAGGAACGCCTCCTCGTGCTGCTTGAAACGCTTCTTGAGCACCAGCCGAATCCATGCCGTGCGGAGATCATCGCATTCCGCGGGAGAGAGCCGCCAATTGAGATCACTCCTGCGAAGTCTGCTCGATAACTCGTACAGGCAGACCGCCACCGCGACCGACAGGTTGAAACTTCCGGTGAAGCCGTGCATGGGGATCTGCACGAATCCATCCGCCATGTCGAGGGCCGATTTCGAGAGACCGGCGTGTTCCGAACCGAACAGGAGCGCCGTTTTCTGTTGCAGCTCAAGTGCGTCGAGCGGCTGAGCGTCCGGGCGCGGAGTTGTCGCGACGATGCGGTAGCCCTGTTCCTTGAGCGCCTCAAGGCAAGCGTGGGTGTTATTGACTTCACCACGATACCGGCGGAGCGTTAGCCACTGAGCCGCGCCCCGGGCGATATCGCGATTCACGCGGAAGGGATGCTCGTTTTCGATGATGTGCACGTCCTGGATGCCGAAACAGTCGCAACTCCGTAGACAGGCACTGACATTCTGCCGCAGGTAGATGTCTTCCAGCACGACCGTGAGAGAACGGGTCCGCTCCCGCAGAACCGCTTCAAACCGCTCCAGCTTGTGCTGGCTGACAAACCCGGAGAGATACGCCAGCAACTCCGGTTCGATCGGATCGGTTTCGGGGGACACGGTTGCTCCCGGGAAATTGGCTGCCAGACGATTTCGGTCAGTAGGCTATCGGTTGGTTTGATAATGTAGCAATTGCCGCCGGGTTCCGTACAAGTGGTTTCAAAACCGGGAGGGAGAGGGGGCACCGCCCGGTGGGTGGTCCG
>CAZVJA010000273.1:0-6160 GCA_964626885.1 uncultured Planctomycetaceae bacterium
CGACGCGCAACATCTGGTGTGGATGCCGATGCTGTGCCCGGCCAATGTATCGCTCTTTCACCGTCGTCGGTCGATCGGCATCGACCAGCAGGCAACTGCAGTCGACTCCGGAAGCCTCGAGTTCCGCGCGAATGACCGGGCCGTCCGCGTCGCCGCCGATGACCCCAGCCATCGTCACCTCGGCTTCGAGCCCTCGGAGCATATTCGCGACATTGGCGGCTCCCCCCAGGCGGATTTCCTGCCGTTCTTCGCGGAGCAGGATCACCGGGGCTTCCTGGCTGACGCGTTCAGCATCACCCCAGATGTACCGATCGAGAATCAGATCGCCGAGAACCAGCACGCGGGGATGGCCAAGCTTCTGGACGATATCGATGAGATGATAGGACATGAGCGCGCAATCCTTTGCGGTCATTTCAAAGCGGAATCACTCGCGGAAGGCAGAGCATTGAAGTCCTCGCTTTGAGAAAGCGATACTCCAATTCATCCGCTGGGCCCCCGCTTCCTTAAAGTTCGCTTCCGTCCGTGCAAACCCTGACAGGCTCCACAGGCCGGTTTCGCGGGGCGGAATGATCCTCCGGAAATCCATTTAAGTCAATGGCAAACCGGAAGTTCCGCGTAGGGTAGTTCCCGCATATCTCGTTCGAGCGAGAGCGCGAGGATCAACAAGAGGGGGGCGGGAACGAATGCTCAACGGCGCGGAGCGCGGAGCATCGGCTCGAGTTCCTCGACGAAGTCGTTGACGTCCTTGAACTCACGATAAACCGAGGCGAACCGGACGAACGCGACCTGATCGACCCCCCGTAGGGCATTGAACACCTTTTCGCCAATGTACCGCGCGGGGACCTCGCGGTCGAAATTGTCGTAGAAGGTGCTGTAAACGTCAGCTTCGACGTCGCAAATGATGTTCTCGATTTGACTTTCGCTCACAGGCCGCTTGTAGCAAGCCTTAAGCAGGCCAGCGCGGATCTTGTCACGGTTGAACGGTTCCCGGGTGCCGTCTTTTTTCACCACCGTGAGGGGAGATTCCTCAATCCGCTCCAGCGTGGTGAACCGCCGTTCACAGCTTAAGCATTCGCGACGGCGTCGAATCACATATTGGTCGCTGGCACGGGAGTCGATGACTTTCGTCTCCCCTTGGCGACAGAATGGGCACATCATGGGCGCGGTCTCAGCACATCCGTAGGCATATTTGGGCTCGTAAGCCCCGGATAGCGAAGTGGGACCGTGACCCATCCCGGACCAAGCGGCAGCCTCCCACTCCCCCACCATCGATAAGGGCAAACTTTGTGGGCATTCTATCCGCCGATAAAGATTACCTCTCCAGCCAGTGATTGCCTAGATGGAATAACAGGTGCCACACTCCTTTTCGGGGATTTCTTGCGCAGATGAAATTTGCGGCCCACCAATTCCCCCAAAACTTTTCCCTGTTTCCGTCGGCTCGATCGACACTGCAGGTGGTTTCGGCGGCGATTTCAGGACAGATCCGAGACCTGTGCCCGAGAGTGAGATTGGTTGCAAAGTTTATCTGACCGTCCTACTATGAGGATCAATCCGATGACCGGATCGTCTGCAGGATCGTTCTTTGGGGAAGGCGTTAAAGTGACTATCGATAAGAGTTTGAAGCGAAAAGGTCGGCTCGTGCGGTCTCGCAATGTGTTAAAGCGTGATGAACGGATCGCGCAGCTCAAGACCGAGGAGCGTTGGGTCGAAGGACGCAGTCCACTCGGCCTGCCGAAAGTCCGCGTCGTCAAGACGATGGTGGGGAAAAAGAAAAAGAAGAAAGAAAAGGCCGAAGACGATACTACTGCCAAGGAAGCGTAAAGGCGCGAATCGTCCGGCGAAGAAACTTCTTTCTTTGTGAGTGGCAGGCTCCAGAACATTTGAGGTCGCACCCTAGTGTCGCGGCCTCTTTTTTGGCGCTTTGTTGACCTCCCGCGTTCGTGTCTTTATCGGCTGCGATGGTGCCGGGATGCCGCCGTCGCGAAGACACCGATGACCACCGAGCGATTGGCGGAAGGTCATGCACATCTTGGGATCAGTACGCGCATTCGTCGGCGCCATTCCGCGCGCCAGCGTTCGACGCGAAGCGCGGCAATTTCTAACAACCACCACCGACTGCCGCGCCACTCAGCTTCGAGTGCTGCGCGAGCTGCTCGATTTGAACGCGGGGAGCCGATTCTCCGCGGAGCATGATTTCGCGGCCGTCAGATCGGTTGACGATTTCCGCCGGCGGATCGCTGTGCATGATTATGAATACTTCCGCCCGTATGTCGAATGCCTGAAGCAGGGGGATCATTCCGCCTTGCTCGGCCCGACGAACCGGCTGCTCATGTTCTCCTTGAGCAGCGGCACGACGGCGCAATCGAAATTCATTCCGATCACGCAGCGGTTCCTCGATGACTACCGCCGCGGCTGGCAAGTCTGGGGAATTCATAATCTCGACGACCACCCGGCCGCCAATCGCGGGAATATCCTGCAGATCAGCAGCGACTACGATAAGTTCCGCACACCGGGCGGAACGCCGTGCGGAAACATCAGCGGGCTGGTCGCAGCCGTGCAGAAACGGATCGTCAAGACGATGTACACCGTCCCGGGCGTCGTCTCGAAAATCTCAGATCCGGATTCCAAGAACTACACCGCGCTCCGGCTGGCGCTGGCGGACCCGCACATCGGGATGGTGATGACCGCGAATCCCAGCACGCTGATTCAACTCGCGAAGACCGCGGAGATCGAACGGGATCGGCTCATTCGCGACATCGCCAATGGCACGCTCTCGACGGACTTTGATATCAGCAGCGAAGTCCGCCGCGCGCTGGGACGCCGCATTACCCGCAAGAATCCTGCCCGTGCGAGAGAGCTGGAACGAATCATCGATCGTACCGGCTCGTTGCAGCCGCGGGATTACTGGCGCGAACTGGCCGTGCTCGCCGTCTGGACCGGCGGGAGCTGTGGCGCCTACCTGTCGGCACTGGAACGGTTTTATGGGAAGTTGCCGATCCGCGATCATGGCCTGTCGGCGAGCGAAGGGCGGATGACGGTCCCGGTTGCCGACTTCAGTTCCGAGGGAATCCTCGATGTCGCGTCGCATTTCTTCGAGTTCATCCCGGAACGGGAGTATGGCTCCGAGAAGCCGATCGTGCTTCAGGCCCACGAACTCGAAGAAGGACAAAACTACTTCATCCTGTTGACGACCCCCTCCGGATTGTATCGCTACAACATTTGCGACGTCGTCCGCTGCACCGGCTTCTATCGCACGACACCGATGTTGGAATTCCTGCATAAGGGGGCCCACATCGCCAACGTCACCGGGGAGAAGGTCTCCGAGTCGCAGATTGTTGCGGCGGTCAAGCAGGGGGTTTCGCAGCTGCAAATGGAACTGAAGCACTTCACCGTCAGCCCGGTCTGGGGTGATCCGCCGAGGTACCAGTTGCTGGTCGAGGAGCAGGATATCGAAACGTCGGAACGGGGCGAGCGGCTTGCCATCCGCGTTGACGAATTGCTTCAAACACTCAATTGTGAATACCAGGAAAAACGGGCGACCGGCCGATTGGCAACAATGAAATGCCTTTCCCTGGCGGAGGGAACCTGGACGCTATTCACTCGAAAACGTCAACAGAAACTGGGGGGAAGCCTGGAACAGTACAAGCACCCCTGCCTGGTACCCGACCTGCAATTCAGCGAGAAACTGGTCCGTGACACGGCGGAAGAAATCGCGGCGAACGCTCCGCCTTCCACGGTTCCGATCAGAACTCTGCCGGAACTTCCTCGCCGGGCCGCTGGGTAGTTTAGCCGGAAAAACAACTCGCCTGAGCGTCAAGGACCGAGCACGTACACCGTGCCGCCGTTCGAGAAACGCCCCAGCCAAGGGGCGTTTTTTTTGTCGCCGGGTGGTTGCGTCTCCTTGCAACGTCGACGGGAAATCTGGAGAGTAGTGAGGACTCGAGATCCCGGTTGTGTCATCGAAATCAAAGGAGAATTGCTTGCTCGCAGGCCACATTACCGCACCTCGCCGAATTGAACTCGTTGACGTTCCCGAGCCGGTGCTCGATTCCAAGCCGGGGGAACCGGCTCAAATTATTTTTCAGGTCGAATGCGCCTGTCTGTGCGGTTCCGATCTCCCCTTCTTCGAATGCAGTGACGAAGAGTGGATTCCCAAGGTGGGGCATTCGCTGCATGAAATGATCGGCAGTGTCGTCGCGACCAACGGGACGAAGTTCAAAGTTGGTGAGCGGGTCTTGTCCGTTCCCGTGTTCCAACAAGGATTGTACGAACGTTACGCCGTGGATGAAAACCGCGTGATCCATCTCGATCCGCGAGTGCCGGAAGAGCAGGCGCTCCTCGCCCAGCCGCTGGGGACAGTGATCTTCGCGCTCAAGAAGCTTCCTTCGGTGTTGGATCAGGATATTGCAATCGTCGGACAGGGACCGATCGGCCAACTCTTCTGCGGCGCCTTGCGCAATCTGGGCGCGCGGGAGATCATCGCCATCGACCGGCTCCCCGAGCGGCTTGCCAACAGCCCGAGGATGGGAGCGACAGCCGTTGTCGATAGTTCGAAGGAAGACCCCGTCGCGGCGGTGTCGCGCATCACCGGCGGCAAAATGCCCGATGTGGTGATTGAAGCGGTGGGCCACCAGGATCAGGCACTCGACCTCTGCATCGATCTGTGTCCGCGATTCGGCCGCATTCTCTATTTCGGCGTTCCCCCGGTGCGGATCGAAAACATCCGCTGGCGTGATCTGTTCAAGAAGAACATTACGGTGCATACGAGCGTCGATCCCGATTTCCGCCGCGACTTCCCGCTGGCAATGCGCTGGATTGGCGAAGGGCGGATCGACGTATCGCACGTGATCACTCATCGATATCCCCTCGCGGAGATTCAGGAGGCTTTTGAGACCTTCGCGGACCGCAAGGATGGAGCCCTGAAAGTGTTCGTGGAGTTTCCTTCGTATAAGAAACGAGGCGTTTGAGTTCCTGGTTGCTGCTGTTGAATTATGCGATTCCTTCGATCGATCTCAATACATGTCTTTTGCACGCAACTCGCCGCGACGTTCGCATGCGCGGCCGATGTCGGTTCGTTCGCCGCGGCGCTCGAAAGCATCCATACCGACGAACTGAAGAATCATGCACAGGTGCTGGCGAGTGATACCTTTGAAGGTCGCGAAGCGGGAAGTCCTGGCGGACGGGCAGCCGGTGCGTACGTCGTCTCACAATTGCGACAATGGCGGCTTCAGCCCGGCGGCGAAGACGGCGATTACTTCCAATACTTCGGCAATGACTACCGGAATATCCTCGCCATTCTTCCGGGCAGCGATCCGAAATTGAAAGAGGAATATCTGCTCGTCACGGCCCATTATGACCATGTCGGTTTGGGGAACGCGCGAAATAGCCGTGGTCCGACCGGTTACATTCACAATGGAGCCGATGACAATGCCAGCGGGACCGCCGGCCTGCTCGAAATTGCACAAGCATTCGCGATGCTTGAGCCGGCTCCCAAGCGATCGATTCTATTTGTTTTCTGGGACGGTGAAGAGAAGGGATTGCTTGGCTCCGAGCATTGGGTGCGCTATCCGACCATTCCGATGGCTAAGATTCGCATGATTTTTAACGCCGACATGATCGGTCGACTGCGCGACAAATCGGTGGAGATTTACGGCTCGCGGACAGCTATCGGACTGCGGCAATTCATCTGCGAATGCAACGGCGACTCGGGACCGGAACTCGACTTCGTCTGGCCCACGAAACGCGACAGCGACCATTATCCCTTCTATCAACGCCGCATTCCGTACGTGATGCCGCACACCCGCAAGCACGACGATTATCACCGACCGAGCGATGATGTCGAAAAACTCGACATTGAAGGGATGCGAGTCGTTTCGCAACTGATGTTCCGTTTGGTGGACGCCGCCGCCGAGAAGCCGGTGCTCCCGGTATTTCGGGAATCGGTTTTCCAGGAAGATCCGAATCGCCGCGCTATGCTCGACAGCCCATCAGCTCCCTGGCCGTCACGCCTGGGTGTCACGTGGGACGAACAATTGGCCGCCCGGAAAATCGTAAAGTTGACGGCGGGCGATCCCGGTTCGAGCGCGCAGCTGGCGGGGAGCCGCCTGGGTGAGCGCGTGTTGGTGTGCGATGGTCGAAAGATTGATTCGGCCGACGGATT
>CAZVJA010000274.1:0-6086 GCA_964626885.1 uncultured Planctomycetaceae bacterium
GTCGTAAACCGATGGCTCCTTATTTTCGCATAAAGGGCCGGTGATGAACGCCAGATCATGATTCTCCTTAAAAATCGGAGAGTGCATGGTGGCAATGTGTTCAGACATTCTTCGGACAAGTGCGAAAATCAAGCAGCAAGTGTGCGTTGCCTCTCAATCGAGTGGATCTTGCGGAAGTATCTTACGTCCAAGTGATGGGGCGCAACAATGAGGAACTTGACCGAACAGTAATCGATTGGGTTCTCGTGTTTTATTTGTGGTGGCATCGATTCCTCGTCACAATAAAATTGCTGGAAACATTGGGTCGCTACCTCGACCCCATTGGAAGAGAGTCCACCTGTTCGGAAAAGTACTCAACTTCGATTTGGTATTGCGCCTCGGAATCATCCATTCTTGCAGAGGAATGTACCATGCAACATCCGCGTCAAATAATCATTCTAATGGCGGTGATTGCCCTGCTGGGAAGCGGGGTCTGGTACGTCACGGCTGAGGAACCGTCCGGAGATAGGCAGAGCGATGAGCAAGCCATCCGCAAGTCGGCGGAGGCATTTTCCCAGGCGTACAACGAGGGGAATGCCAAAGCCATAGCGGCGCAATTCGTACCGGACGGGGAATACATCGACGAGTTCAAAAACATCTTCAAGGGTCGAGAGACCATCGAAAAGGAATTCGCGGCGTTCTTCAAGGCCTCTCCCGGGAACAAGATCAACATTACCGTGGAGGGAGTGCGGTTCGTCGGCCCGAACATGGCGATCGAAGAAGGCTACACGACGCTGCAATCGGTCGACAATAGCCCGGCGGTTGATAGCCGCTATATCGCGGTCCATTTGAAGCAAAACGGTGGGTGGAAGATCGGGGTAGCGCGGGATCTGGAAGCCGACGTTTCCACACCGCATGAACATCTGCGTCAACTGGAATGGATGCTCGGTGAGTGGCTCGACGAGAGCGACGAAGCGACAGTGAGAACATCAACACGCTGGTCGGACGATGGAAACTTCATCCTCAGCAACTTTCACCTTGAGACTGCTGGATTGCGCACAATGGACGGGACTCAGCGAATCGGTTGGGATCCGATCGCCAAGCAAATTCGCTCTTGGGTCTTCGATTCCGAGGGAGGTTTCAGCGAAGGAAAATGGACTCGGATCGGAGACGACTGGCTGGTGAAGAATAACGGCGTTTCGCCCGACGGTGCGGTCGGTTCGGCGACCAACATCTATACACCACTCGACGGCAAGACAATTCGATGGTCTTCCACCCACCGGGTTGTCGGGGGCGAATTGCAGCCGGACGTCAGTGTCGTCGTCGTTCGGCAACCTCCCAAGGCCGTGACAGAATCCAGATAACATCCAGCCGCCAACTGTGCGGATTGAGGAGATAAAGATGAGCTCTCGAAAACTGATTGTTGGACTGGCGCTGGTCGCCGTGGCATTGTTTGTCGTCGACGAAAGTTGGGGCCGTGGTCGAGGCGGCGGCGGGGGCGGGATGCGGGGTGGAGGTGGCGGATTCGGAGGTGGCCGCGTTTCCAGTGGTGGCTTTTCTGGAGGCGGTGCGAATCGAGGAAACTTTTCCAGACCCTCATCCAATCACACTCCTTCATTCAGCAGACCTAGTGGTGGGTCCGGGCCGAGTTTATCCTCCCGTCCGTCTGGCGGTTTTCAGGGCTCAGGATCACGTCCGTCCGTCTCACCTGGTAGTCGACCACAAATCAGTTCGCGCCCCGGAGGAACACCGGGCTCTCGACCGAATATCGGGTCTGGCTCGCGACCGAACGTCGGGTCAAGGCCAGAAATCGGGAGTCGTCCCAATGTCGGCAGTCGTCCGGAAATAGGCGAACGTCCGAATCTCGGAGACCGACCCGGTATCGCAGATCGTCCAAGTACGACCTTACCCGGGTTGGGGACCGGTATCGCAGCGGGTGTTGGTGCGGGAATCGGAAACAACCTCGCCGATCGACGCCCCGGCGAGGGACGACCCAACCGCCCCAACACACCTCAGGAACGGCGCGATCAATTGCAAAACCGCTTGGCCGACCGTGGCGACAACCGGGGAGATCGCTTTGATAATCGTGACGACAGGCGCGACGACATTTCAGATCGACGTGACGACAGGCGAGACGATTGGGCCAATAACCGGCAAGATCGCCGGCATGACTGGCAGGACCACTGGGACAACAATCATTGGTATCACGACAACTGGTGCCACGGCCATTGGCATGGTGGTTGGTACGGCGGCGGCGGATGGTGGGCTCCAATCTGGAACAATTATCCGGCCGCGACGGCATTCGGGTTGACGTTATGGGGCGTCAATCGCTGCGCGTACACTTTTGGCTATTGGGGTTACACTAATCCGTATTACATCGTGGCAAACTCGCCCGATACCGTTGCGTACGACTACTCCCAGCCGTTGGTGACATACCAGACCGCGTCTCCAGAATCGACACCTGCGGATACACCGGTGACGGCCGACGCATCCGCGCCGGCAAGCTTACCTCCGGGTGTCACTCAGAAGGGTCTCGACACATTCAATCAGGCGCGCGACACGTTCTATCAGGGAGATTATTCAGGTGCGCTGAAGCTGGTTGACCAGGCGCTGAAGAGCATGCCGAAAGATGCCGCCACACACGAATTCCGAGCGTTGGTACTCTTCGCCCTCGGCAAATATCAGGAAGCAGCCGCGACTGTTTACGCGGTGCTCGCCGTCGGTCCGGGCTGGGATTGGACGACTCTCAGCAGCATGTATCCGAGCGTCGATACCTATACTGAACAACTGCGGAAGCTGGAAGAGTTCACAAAGCAGAATCAAGACTCCAGTCCGGCACATTTTCTGCTCGCGTACCACTACATCACCATGGGGCACAATGACGCCGCCGTGAATCAGTTAAAGAAGGTGATCGAGTTGACGCCGGACAACACGGTCGCCAAGGAAATGCTCGCGATGGTGGGTGGTCCGGATGCCGTGCCGCAACCAGAGAAACCGGCGGACTCGGAAGCACGGAAAGGCACGGACTCTCCTCCTTCAACGTCGGAACTAGTGGGCAACTGGTCGGCGACGTCCAAGGATGCGAAGTTCCAGATGAATTTGACTGAAGACGGCAAGTTTACCTGGGTGTATGATCAACAGGGTAAACGGCAGGAAGTCAAAGGTGTCTATGCGCTTGACGGCAGCACACTGGCGATGGAGCCTGATACGGGGGGCACGATGCTCGCCGACATATCAACCGAAGGTAAAAACACATTGCGGTTCCTGATGGTCGGCGGCCCACCGGGTGATCCGGGACTCAAATTCATTCGCTGAACTGGTTCCCACTCCAAGCAATTCGAACTCCGATGCTGATCAGGCACAGTTTTGTCCCGCCCATTAGGACAAAAAACGCCTCTCGCAGATGATTGCAAAAGGCGCTTTCCAGGGAGCGGAGAGATCGGGATTCGAACCCGAGAAGCCGGTTTCCCGACTTACCGGATTAGCAATCCGGCGCTTTCGGCCACTCAGCCATCTCTCCGGCAGTTGGATTGTCCAGCAAGTTCGCGCCCCAAAAAGGGAACCCGAACCCGCTTCAATTGTCAAAGACTATAACCCCGCCCAAGGGAAAGCAAGTCCATCTCAACACATCCTTTTTACCGGCATTTTCCCGGAAAAAGAGCTTTATCGGACCGACGATGCTTTCCACCTTCCCGCCAGTTCGGAAGTTGACGTGGACGGTATAGGGCCGAGCTGGTAGAAGTGAGAGGAGTAGGGGTACGGTCGATGCTCCTGGAGGAGATCATGTCGAGCAACTCACGTACGCGTCGCGAGCGACGTCTGGAAGCCGCTCGCGGTTACCTGATGCTCGACATGCCTCGTCATGCCGTTCGCGAGTTGGACGCGATCGAAGATCCTGAAAAGATCCCCTTCGAGCTCAACCAGCTCCGCGGCGAGGCACTCAAGCTGCGCGGTGAATATGAAGCTGCGCTTGCTGCCTACAACCGGGCACTAGCCGAAAAGCCCACCGATCTGACGGTGCTGCTCGGTATGGCTTGGTGTTACAAGCGGACCGATCAACTGTCGCGGGCGATCAGTGCCATGGAGCAGGCCTATCGCAATCAGCCGAATGAATCGATCGTGTTGTACAATCTGGCCTGTTACTTCGCGCTGGATGGAAACAAGACTCAGGCGTTGTCGTGGCTTGGCCGCGCTTTGCGAATGGAATCGTCGTTGCGGAAGCTGATACCGAACGAAAGTGATTTCGACCGACTGCGCGATGATCCCGATTTTCAATTCGTCATCGGCGCGAAAAACACTTCGGAAGCTTCCTGAAGCGATGTCCGTATGCAGTGCTGTGCGACTGCGAAATCGGCGAACTCCCGGTCGTATCAACCAGTGATTGACGAAACATCGACGCAGATTATCATGCAAGTCGATATCGAACGGATTCGACATCATATTGCCGTGCTCTCGCGAAAGCCGCGTCCCGCCGAGAGTGTCGAACTCGAATTCGCACGGGACTATGTCACCAAACATTTTCAAGAATCCGGCTGGAATGTCGAACGGCGACAATTCTCAGCCACGGCCGATGATGGGACACGATTGGCTGGCATCAATCTACATGCTGTGCATGCCGATCACCCGCCGCGGCGAGGCCCTCTGTTCTGCCTGGGTGCACATGTCGATTCTCGTCCTGATTCTCCTGGAGCGGACGATAATGCCAGCGCCGTCGCAGCGATGCTGGAAATTGCACGCCTGCTTGATATGTCCTGGCCCGCAGATGCTCAATTGGGGTTGGAGTTCGTGGCGTATGACCTCGAAGAAAATGGGATGCTTGGCGGCGCACATCATGCCGGAGAATTAAAGGCGTCAGGTGCCGACCTGCGTGGTATGGTCTCGCTCGAAATGTTAGCCTATTGCGATTCAACGCCGGGAAGCCAGTCACTGCCGAAATCACTCGTCGGACTTTATCCCGATACGGGCGATTTTATTGCATTGATTGGCAACCAGAACTCCGGTCGCCTCTTGGAAAAATTCCGCATGGGAATGCAGCGGGTTGAGGCACTGCCGGTCGAAACTCTGGCGGTTCCCTCCAACGGCGAATACATCCAGGCCACGAGATTGAGTGACCACAGCCCGTTCTGGGATGCGGGATACGCGGCGCTGATGGTCACCGACACTAGCTTCCTGCGGAATCCGTACTATCATACACCGCGCGACACTCTCGAAACTCTGGACTTGCCTTTCTTGAAAAAGGTGACGGACGGTTGTTATCAAGCAGTGTTGCACTTGTTGCAAACGGGACTGTCGCTCGCCGATTGAATCGCACTTGATCCAAGCATGGAATTGCCGAACATGACCGAGGAACTGGAAATCGCCGGACCACCGATCACGGAGCTTTCGAAAATGCAGCGCCGCGTGCTCGGCACGCTTCTCGAAAAAGCCTTTACCACCCCGGAGTATTATCCTCTCACTCTCAAGGCGCTCACCACTGGCTGTAATCAAAAGAACAACCGTAACCCGCTGACGAATTACACTGAGGACGACGTGCTCCCGATCATCGACGAGCTGCGCGAGCTGGGTCTGGTGGCGGTGGTGCATACCGAAACGGGACGCACCGAACGCTACCGACACTATATGCGCAAGCGGTTTCAGTTTTCCGAGCAACAATTGGCGATCCTCACGGAACTGCTGCTCCGGGGAAAACAATCGGTCGGCGACTTGCGATCCCGTGCCAGCCGGATGGTTCCTATCGACAGCCTCGACGATCTGCGAGATGCACTGCGCGGATTGAAAGAACACAACGCCGTACAATCGACCGGACCGCTCGAACGCCGCGGCGTCGAGGTCGACCACAACTTTTATCTTCCTCGCGAGGGGAATACGCTCAATTACGACGACTCGGCGGAGGAGGATGAACCACCTTCCGAAAACAGCTCCACGATCGTAACACGCCGAGCTGCCATAAACGCGGTCGAGTCCCAGTCCTCTGATACTTCCCGGCTTGAGGCAGCCGAATCGGCCCTCGCGCGGCTGCAAAGCGAAAACTCCGAGCTGCGTCAGACCATTGAGTCTTTGCAACAGGAGCTGCAGGAAATGTCGGACAGGCTGAGTCGCTTGGAGCG
>CAZVJA010000275.1:0-6061 GCA_964626885.1 uncultured Planctomycetaceae bacterium
CGAGAAACTTCGCCCGGCAGTGCTCGCAGCAGAAGTAAAATGTCTCTCCGTCCCGCTCGGCCTTTAAGGCGGTCGCCTCGTCGACTTCCATGTGGCAGATAGGGTCGCGCGCCATGTTCTTATGCTTTGAGAGAAAGAGAGTCGCGGAAGAATGCTTTCAGGGTCGTATTTCCCGGAATTATTAATTCTACGCATCTGGAACTGTGGAACCATCGTCGTAACCGAATTCCGCGTATCGGAAAAGCCGGACAAACACCGCTCGGGGATCGCGAAATTTCTATAAGAACCGGACATGCCCCCTCCCCCAACGGTGTGTTACCATCAAGTTTGGATGCTTTTTGTCACCAAGATTTCCGGGACGCGGCATGGAAACCCGAATTCCGTTCAACAAGCCGTTCATTGCCGGCAAAGAGTTGTATTACATCGCCCAGGCGGTGACGTTTAACAACTTGTCCGGCGACGGCTATTTCACCCGTCAATGCACCCGATTGCTGGAACAGAAGTTCGGCATCCATCGTGTGCAGTTGACCCCCTCCTGCACCGCGGCGCTGGAGATGGCCGCGATGCTCTGCAACCTCGGTCCCGGCGACGAAGTCATTCTGCCGTCGTTTACGTTCGTTTCGACCGCGAATGCGATCGCCAGGCTGGGCGCCAAACCGGTCTTCGTCGACATTCGACCGGACACTTTGAACATTGATGAAAACCTCATCGAACCGGCCATCAACGAAAAAACTCGTGCCATCTTCGTCGTCCATTATGCGGGTGTCGCCTGCGAGATGGAGCGGATCATGGCCACCGCCCGCAAACATGGCCTGCTCGTCGTCGAAGACGCCGCCCAGGCGGTCAACGCATTTTACAACGGACGCGCGCTCGGCTCGATCGGCCAGCTTGGCTGCTATAGCTTTCATGAAACAAAAAACTACATCAGCGGCGAAGGGGGGGCCTTGTGCATCAACGATCCCGCGCTCGTTGAGCGGGCGGAGATCATTCGCGATAAGGGAACGAACCGCCAGAAATTCTTCCGCGGTCTCGTCGACAAATACACCTGGGTCGACATTGGCTCCTCGTATGTCCCCAGCGAAATCGTTTCCGCATTTCTCTGCGGACAACTCGAGATGATGGGGCCCATTTCCGATCGTCGCCGAGATATTTACCAATACTATCGTCAGGCGTTCAAACCGCTCGAAGCCGCGGGGCTTCTGCAGATTCCTCACATTCCGGAAGACTGCACGAGCAACTACCATATGTTTTACGTTGTGACCCGCGATGCACACACGCGCGACGGTCTGCTCGGCCACCTACAGCAGCGCGGTATTGGTGCTGTGTTTCATTACGTGCCGCTGCACTCCTCGCCGATGGGGCGAAAACTCGGGTGTAGCGACGTATCGCTCCCCGTCACCGATTCCGTCAGTGCCCGTCTGCTGCGGCTGCCGTTCTATTACACAATCACCGAAGCGGAGCAGGCGGAAGTCGTGCGGGAAATTTCCGAATTTCTGCACGGACAAACCCGCTGATCCACGTCTCTTCGCGGCAAAGGTGATTGCACCACGCGATCACGTTTCGGCCGGTCCCGAACGATACGGCGCGAAGACCGGATAATCCGACGCAAATCCGTCGTCATGCCGGATCGCCACGCAGAACTCGAACGGCATGTAATCATGCTTGAGTATCGCCCGCTTGCTGAATGACAGGCCAAGGTCGAGCACGCGACCTGCTTCGACGTGAAACAAGTGCTCGTGCGGACGGTCCGCCGTCGCGCTCAGAAAATCCGCGACGATTGCCACGCTCGTCCGCTGCCACATCGCCCCGAGCGTGCCGCGGACGAACTCCCAATTGTCGCCCTGAAGCTTGTGGTTGAACACGCCGATCGCGACTGCCACCTCGGCTCGAAAATCGAGCGGTTCCGTGGAAAGATCAACACACTCGAACTTCGCCCCCTGCGAACCGTATCGCCGGCGTCCCTCTTCCAGCAGATCGGAGCAGATGTCGACCCCGAGGTAGTCCCCTTGCCAACCCAGCTGGGTCAAATGCCCGAACAAATCGCCGAACCCACAGCCAACGTCGAGAATCGACCGAAAATCGCGGCCGAGCAGCTCCAGCACCGCCGCAAACCGAATTTCTTGCCGTCCGTTGTTCCAGCCGAGCGTCCGTGGATCGTAACCGAACTGTGCAAACCGTTCCCGGTAGCGCGCCACGGTCTCGGTTCGGTCACGCTCAAGCATGGTTGTTATCCTGCGGTGTAGTCGAGTCGGCGTGGTTCGAGTGAACCTCCATAACAATGCAGGGGCGGTGTTTCACTTCGGTGAAGATCTGCGCGATGTACATTCCGACGATGCCTATCGCCAATACATTCAGTCCGCCAAAGAACGAAATGGTGACGATGGTCGACGCCCAGCCCGATTGATAATCGAACCCCAAAAGCAAAATACGGATCAGCAGATACACGATCGCGACGGCGCTGCAGGTCGAAACCGCGACTCCCAATCCTGCCAGATACCACAGCGGGCGGGCACTGAACGACGCAAGGCTCGACAGCGCGACGTGCAGCTTTCTTCGGAATGTCCACGCCGTCGAACCTTTGTGCGTCTTTTCAGCTGTGATTCCGACTTGCCGAAAACCGGTGATGCAGAACAATCCGCCGAGAAACAATTCTCGTTCCGTATGCGAAAGGAGCGCCTGCACGTAACGACGAGTCATCAGCCGCGCGATCATCCAGTTGGCGGGCACCTGCACGTCTGACAGGAAGTTGAACAATTTGTAAAAGGCCGCTCCCGATACTCGCTCGAACCAACCCCCTTTGCGCTTCACCGGCACGACATACGCCACGTCGGCCGATGCCCCATTCGGTCCCGTTTCCTTTAGCTTTTCGTGCAGCGGTTTGAACAATTCCGGCGGCTCTTCGAGGTCACAGTCGATCAGGAATACCAGATCGCCTTGCGCGTGTTGCAGACCGGTCATAATCGCCCGATGGTGTCCAAAATTCCGCGAAAGGCGGACGACGCTGACGCGCTCGGTTCGATCGAGAAACCGCTGGGCAACCGCCGCCGAATCATCGGGGGAACCGTCGTCAACGAAGATGAACTCGATCTCGGAGCAGATCGGTGAGACTGCGGCGACGACTCGCTGGTAGAACTCCTCCAGGTAAGGCGAGGAGCGGTACATGGTGGTGACGACACTGACGAGCATGAATTCGAGTGTAGCCAACCCTTCACGGCATTTGCAATTACCTCCATCGGACCGTTAGCGTAGAGAACGGGAGTCAACATGTCGGAACAGCTTTCCTATCTTCCAGATCGCGGAAATCTCATCGGTCGATATGACGGAAGCCGGTTGCTCTTTTTGCCGGGAGGAGCATGGCAAGTGCCGGTCATCAAGCTGGCGCGCGCGATGGGGTTTTTCGTGATTTGTGCCGACGGCACACCCCATGCGCCCGGCTTCGCCGCGGCGGACGAAGGGGTGCGCGTGCCGCTGCAAGACATTGACGCGCTGGTCGAGATCGCCCGTTCGCGAAACGTGGATGCCGTGATGACCGAGCAGACCGACTTCGCGGTTTCCATCGTCGCGCGAGTGGCCGATGCGCTTGGCCTCAAGGGACTGCCTGTCGACGTCGCCATCGCCGCGACCAACAAGCGAATCATGCGCGAGCAGGCCCGCGCCGCGGGAATCCGGCAGCCGGAGTTCCATGTCTGCACGACCGAGGCCGACGTCCGCGACGCCATCGCGCGGTTCGGGCTGCCCCTCTTCTGCAAGCCGGTCGATGCCCAGTCGAGCCGGGGTGTCGGCGTGATCGACCGGCAGGATGATGCATTGATCGGCCGAACGCTCGACCGCGCGCTTGCGGCGTCGATTCAAAAACAGGCGCTCGTCGAACAGCAAATCATTGGGACGGAATGCACCGTCGAAGGATTCGTGGTAGACGGACATCCGACCACCCTCGCCATTTCCGACAAGGAACATTACGCCGACCTCCCCGGTGTGGCCCGGACGTTGACCTGGCCGGCGGCGTTCCCAAGGCAGATTCTCGATCGTATCGCGGCTGCGAATGACGCAGTCGTTCGGGCGCTGAAAATTCCGTTCGGCATCACGCACGCGGAGTTCATCGTCGACGCGCAGGGAGAGCCCTGGTTCGTCGAAACCGCGGCCCGCGGCGGCGGTTCGCGAATCCCCACGCATATCGTACCGGCCGTTTGCGGATTCGATCCGACTCCCGCGTTGATCGACACCCTGATGGAACATGCTCCCGAAGTCCGCACCCCCTTTCATCGCTCCTGCCAACTGCGGTTTCTTCGCTTCCCCACCGGGAAAACCATCCGCGGTTTTCCGAACCTCGCGGAGCTGCGCGCCCGTCCCGGGGTTCTCGATCTGCATCTCAATTACCAACCGGGTGAGACGATCGGCCAGGTTGACGACGACCGCAGCCGGCATGGCTTCGTCATTGCAGCAGGAGAGAACCGCCGCGAAGCCGTCTCCCTTGCCGATCTGGTCGAGGTGGAACTGGTCGTCGAGTGGGAGTAACGCACTCTGAAAGATCCCGGCTTGCCAAGCGTCTTGAATTGGCGGACACTGAAAGTATTGCATTTCATTCGCCATTCGCGGAACGCCACGTTCCGAGGGAGATCACTCCATGGAAACGGTCGCCGAAAAAATCATCGACAAGATCCAGCGTAATCGCATCTCGACGACCGAAGTCGCCGACTGCCTCGACAAATCGGGCGCCATCACCCGCGTCCGTGCGCTCAACCGCGGCCATCACCGTGTCGGTTCGGTCTTCTGGACCTATGCTTACAACGAAAGCAATTGGGAACTCCACGAACAGATCCGCGACGTACCGAAGGGGAGCATCGTCCTCACGGAAGCGTTCGACTGCGGTGATCGGGCCATTTACGGCAGCCTCGTGGCGAAGTTTCTCGTGTTGTATCGCCAGGCCAGCGCGCTGGTCGTCTGCGGACTGCTCCGGGATATTCCGCACCTCATCAAGGAAAACTGGCCGGTCTGGATAGAAGGGCAAACTCCCGTCGGCTGCTTCAACCGGCAGAACGATCGCCCGCTCGATGCTGCAATTCTCGCCGAGCGCCGCAACCTGTATGACGGAGCGATCGCCGTCTGCGACGATACCGGCGTGGTCGTCATCTCCCGCGAAAACGTCACCGAGGACTTCCTCAAGAAACTCGACTGGATCGAAGAACAGGAAGATGTCTGGTTCGATTGCGTCGATCGCAAAAAGTGGGACACATACGAGACAGTCTGTCTCAAACGGTACGAGAAAGAAAATCGATGACCCTCTTTGATTCGCTGGTGCATGCGACGGCCGACGGATCGTGGCTCGGCACGAATCGCTACGACGCTGGTTTGAACCGGCTGCTGGACGAAATGGGTCGTGCCGGAGTCGCACGAGCCTGTCTCGTGGCGATAGCCGACTACGTCGATAACAACACCGTTGCACGATTCGCGGCGGAACATCCCGATCGATTCGTGCCGGTCGGCTCGATCAACCCCGTAAGTTATGCCACGCCAAGTGAAGCCGCGGCAGCCGTGGCTCATTTGAAAACCGAGGGCTTCCGGGGGCTGAAGCTGCATCCCCGTCTCAATGGCTACAATCCGCTCGACGAAAAAGCCATCTCGGCGGTGCGGGCCGCCGGCGAAGAAGGACTCGTGCTTTTTCTCGATACACTCTTCCGACAGCCCGCCGTCGCGACGCGGCATCCGGCCGACCTCATCGACGAGTTGGCGACACGCTGCCCGACGACGACGATTATCCTTTTGCACGGGGGCGGGAGCGCATTGTTGCAGGTGGCGGATGTCGTCTGCGCGCATCCGAACCTGATTCTCGACCTCTCGTTCACGTTGATTCGCTACCAGGGGAGTTCGCTCGATGCCGACATTCGGTATGTGCTCCGCACGTTCGATCGCCGCACGATCGTCGGCTCCGACTTTCCCGAAATGACGCCGATGCAAATGCTCGCCCGTTTCGCGGATTTCGCGAATGATCTCACCGACGAAAAACGGGCGAACGTGCTGCACGACAACCTCGCGAAGCTGTTTGGGTGAAACGGGCGCCAGG
>CAZVJA010000276.1:0-5972 GCA_964626885.1 uncultured Planctomycetaceae bacterium
ATGGTGACAAAGATCTGGCTCTGCCGCTCGAACTTGACCGGCGGATGGTCACGGCGGTTCGCGAGGCGGGCGGACGTGCGTACCTGACTGTCTTGCCCGAGGTACGACACAATGTGGGACACGTAGTCTATTCCGACGACGCGCTGTACAAGTGGATGTGGAATCCCAAGGCCGAGCCGCAACAAGCGTCGTTTGTCCGCAATGCGAAACGGAAACCGAACATCGCGGAGATGGGACGAGATTTCAATCCTCCCTTTCACCCGGCCGTAGAGGTTCCGCAGGCACTTTTTGTCCGAATCGACAATGAATCGCTGGAAGCATTGGCTTACGCGCTCCCGGATCTTGTACCGGACGATGCCTTGGCGGGATGGGTCGGGAACGTATCGCAATCGACGCGCGCGGCAGGTCTGCGATTCGACGTCTTGCTGGCGGGGATCAATTACCGCGGCGAACTCGAACGGGTGAAGATCAACACCCGTAAAGACGGCTGGATGAACATCCAGATCGGCCTGCGGAATCTGATCATGCAGATTAACTCCACGCACGTGGACGGCTTCCTGATGTCAGCCACGGCAGGGCCAATGCAGATTGTCATCGGTCACGAACGGCCGGCATGGCTGTCGATTGATGTCCGTCCGTATCTCGAACAACACAAAGTCCGTTTTGAGCAAGGGGCTGTCAGCTTCGATATTGAGAATGACAACTGGTACGTCACTTCTCCGTCGTATGTTTCCGCACGCGGTTTGCCGTTGTTGAGGAGACGGATGTCGTCGAGCGTCTCCACGAATCTCGTCAGCGGAACGTACTCGCGGAAAAACGAAATCGAGTCGCAAGTGACGACCTCCGTGCCGACTTTGATCCAACAGCTGGAGGAGCGACTGGAACAACAACTGGACACTCCCCGCACGATCGGCGAATGGCCGATGCCCGCTTATCAGCCACGCTTCAAAGTCTGGCCGGCTCAATTGCTGGTGGATGACACGGGGGTGTCGGCGGTCTTTGGAATGACGGTGGCCAGCCCCGGTCTCAAGCCTCTGGATAAGCCTGTCCAACGCATCAACCGTGATCCCGTGTCAATCGAACAATTTCCCAAGACGCGGGGCGTGCACATCGCCCAAAGCGGTGCGGTGCTCGAAGGACTGTCGGCAGCCGTCTGCGGCACCCGGGCGGCCATCGCCGATGTCCATGATCTGACGATCCCGGAATTCGCGACGTTGGGGGACGTCGGCACGATGACCGCGATCATTCCCGATCTCAAGCGGTTCGGCGATCATTTGCAAGTCCGCACGCGGGTTCATGCGGTCGGGCCGATGTCACTCTCTCGCGCTTCATCGGAAAAACTCGCGACGAATTCCGACCAGCCGGACAAAGTGCCGGAGTTGCAACTGAAATTGCATGGTTTGAAACTTGTCGTGGAGACCAAGACGCTGCCGCACCAGGACGATTGGGCCCCGTGTGCCGAATTCGACTTGCAACTGACGCAGAAAATTACTCTGAACCTCGAGAAGCCGGGGTTCGACTCGCGAATCATTCACCAGAATTGGGACGATCAACCGGAAGTCCTGGTCACGGGACGTTTCTCGGAGAATTATCATCCTGTCGACGGGACGCTCGATGACAAGCAGGTGGCAGCCATCTGGACTGCCGGGTGGAGGTCGGTCGAGGAGCACGATCTGTTTCAGCAGGTAGCGGCTCCCGTAGTCGCCTTTGGAACGGCGCGGTTCCGCGCGGAGCAGGTTCGTTGGAACGATCCCTTTCTCGACGTCCGATTTCTGCTGGCCCGGACACGCATCACCAACAAGAGCGACAAGCCGCTCGAATACGAGCTTCGCGGACCGTTCAGTGAATGGGGGGGGCCGTACAAGCTGGCTCCAGGCGATTTCCACGAGTTCAAGGTTCCCTACGACCTGACATTCCGCCACTATGAGCAACCGGAGGAAGCGAAGTTCACTCTTCCGGCCGGGTCTCATACGGTTTATCGCCCCGGTGATGACGGTCTGAACTTGCGGCTGAAGAGTGCCATCAAACCGCGAGACAGCATGTTACGATAGTCGCATCGCAGGGTGAGCGTAACGCCTGGGAGGTTGTCGAGATGCTTGGCTGCGACCGTGCGTCAGTCGACGAGGTCCAGCGTGGCCCAGAGGCTCGGATCGTGAGCGAAGGGCAGTTCGCGGCCGACCGAGAGAAATTGCTCCCCGAGTTCGGCGTCACGGAGCGCATAATAAAAGCCGAGCTTAGGGTTTGACTCCGGATCATAGCCTTGCAGGGCCTCAGCCGCGATCCAGGCGTCCAGCACGTAACCGTCAGAGGTATCCGTTCGGCAGGCTTTCAGGTCCGTCGGCTTGGCCGTGGGGGCATCTTCGCGGGCCAAGGCAATCGGAATCTGTACAACCGTGGGCTCCTTGCCACCCCGTCCATCCCCCGCGGGAAGAAAACAGAAATGGTGGCAGAACCGGCTGGCTCGGTGGATCGCCTGCGTGGGGCGGGTGTCGATCCAGATTTGCAGACCGTCGGACTCGGTTGGTTCGCGGCGGTCGCATGCGAACGGCATTTTTTTGCCGGTAACCTGCGCGCTGAATGCAATTCCCTTCGGATTCCACGCGGCCCGCAGCTCTGCAAATGGGCGTTCTGAATCGAGGTCGTCGAAGTTCGGAAGCTTGCAGTGAGCGGGAAGCTTAAGGGGCGATCCACCGCGCCCCGGTAATTGATCAACGCGCGGAACGGCGATTTGATACCGGAACAAGAACCGATGCGGGACAACCGGCACGCGCAACCTCCAGAGCTGTTTCGTCGCAGTTTGCAGGGAGAGCGAGCCGGGCTGATCCGTCAGGCTTCTTCGCTGGCAGCTTCTGCTTCCCACTTCATCAAGTGCACTTCAATCGACTTGATGGTGACGGAGTTTTTCTTGCCTGCCTCCTCGAGTTCATAACCCGATTCGCGGAGCTTTTCTTCGTGCTCGGAATCTTTTTGGAGGAGCCCATCGTCGTTGATGGCCCGCCACCATTCGAGGTGAGGCCAGTCGCGGCGAATCGTCTTCAAGGTGGTGGCGACGGTCCGGCCGTTCGCCCCGGCGCTGAATCCGGCCTTCTGGGCAATCTCCGTGAAGGTGGCCACTTTGCCTGCACGTTTCAATTCCCATAGAACTTCGGCAAGTTCCTGCGCTCTGGTCGAAACCATAATCGAATCCTCGGCTACAAAATTAACGACAGCCTGCGAACGGGCATACCGTCCGGCCCCCGGCGGAAAATGCTATTACCGTATCGACATCGCTTGAATTGGTCCGTCCTCTGTCGTTCCGCTTTCGATGTTGGGACCAGCCGCTGATTCCGAGCGTCGGGCTTGAGTTTCCCGGCGGAGTGACGTTCAATGTCAATGACTTCAGAATACTCGATTTGGGGGGCCTGCTCAAGGCTTTGCCCCACATTTGACCGGGGATTGGTGCGGGTTACCGGATGTTAGAAAACTACCATGCGCACGGGGTCAAGTTCCGCTTTCCGGGGGACTGGAAGCTGTCGGAACAACAGGACCAGGGGGAGACGACGATTACGGTCGAAAGCCCGGATACGTCCTTCTGGTCGCTGAGCCTGTTCTTTGATAGTCCTGCGCCGGAGAATGTGCTCGAAGCGGCCGTCGATGCGTTGGAGCAGTCGTACGAAGAGATCGATATTTACCCGGTAAATGCCCAGGTGTGTCACCGGAACAGTCTTGCCCGCGACGCGGAATTCGTCTGCTACGAGCTGATTAACAGCGCGTTTCTCCGTGCGTTTCAAACCGACAAGTTCACCGCCCTGGTGTATTATCAGGGAACCGACCACGAGTTGGAGCATACCCGCCAAATCCTGGAATCGATCTGCCAAAGCCTCCAATGTGACCAGGATGAGTGGGAGGGGGCTGGTAGCAAAGAGATCGAGGATTGAGGATCGGTTTCGGCTGATTTGTACGGATACCGAAGGAAGCGAAAACGAAGTACCGGAAAAGCTTTGAAGGGGCTGTTCCCGGTGGCTTATAATGGCGATCGACAGGCTCATTCCCAACGGGGCAGGGAGGAAAAGCCGGCATGGAACAGGAATTGTTGAATCATCAGGTGGAGAGCATCGGCAAGGTGGCGGGGTGGATTTGGAAGTACCTCGATGAGAACGGCCCCGTCACGCTGAGCAAACTTGCACGCGAGATCGACGCCCCGCGCGACATGGTGATGCATGGGGTGGGGTGGCTGGCGCGCGAGGGAAAAGTGGAGTTTCAGGAAGGTCCGCGGAGCAAGACGATTTCGCTTCTCTGACGTCCCGATGGGAGTCGCGGGGAGAGCAGCGTGCGTCGACGGTGGTGTCTCCCGACACCGCTCGAAAGGCACTCGACGATGAGCATGGCATCTGAAGCGCAGGCAGAATCCCTTTGCAAGGAAGCGAACCGGTGTGTCCGCAAAGGAAAGGCGGATGAAGCGATCGCCTTGTACAAGCAGGCGCTGGAGATCAACGAGCGGATGCTTCCGGCTCACGAGGGGATCGCGGCCGCGTATTTTCTGAAGAAGGATTATGAAAACGCGGCGGAGCACTTCAAACGGGTGTCGATGCTCGACTCGCGGCAAGCCAAGGCCTTGGTGAATCTCGGGGCTGTCTACAATTGCATGAAGGATTACACCAAGGCGGTCGGTGCGCTGCGCAAGGCCGTGCAAAAGGACAAATCGGCCGGGGAAGCGTATTACAATCTCGGTCTGGCTTATCGTGGGCTGCAGCAGCACGCCATGGCGATCTCTGCTTACCGCGAGGCGATCCGTGTTTCGCCGATGATGGCCGCCGCCCATCAAAATCTCGCCAACGTCTTCGTCGATATGGGGAACTTCCAGCAGGCGATCATTCACTACAAGAAAGCCCTGGAAATCGACCCGAATTTCGAACGGGCCAAACGAGGGCTCGAACGGTCCGAACAATTGAGCCATGAAGCGAAGCAGGCCGTCAGCCCATTCGGGCGGCTGGTCGATGTGGAGTCTCATGGTGCCAAGGCACCGCTCCAGACGGATCGGGAGTTGACCGATCTGGAGCGATTCCAGGATCGGGCGGCGGTCTACGACCATGCCATGCGAATTCAGGACGCCGCCAACAGCTTCATCAAACAACTGCACGAGGAATTTGAGGTCAGCCTGGCGGGATTGGATCGCGCGGTCGCACAAGGCCCGGAGGGCCCCCGTTCGATCGTCAAATCCCATCGTGACTACATTTCGGCCTTCAAGAAGGCCGAGGATCTGCGCCACGCGCTGAAACGCGCGATGCTTGAGCTGCGCGCTCACGAAGAGCAGATGAACACACCTGGCCTCAGTTAATCGCGATCAGGCCTCCGTGATCAGCCAGTTGTCTTCCGGTCGTAGATCCCCTCTCGATTTCGGGCGCTTCGCCGATTTTCCGCGCGACTTTCCGCCGCCAGCGTCGCACAGTTCGCCTACCTCTGTCAAAACCACCGCAGTTTTCTGCCCGATGATCAGAAATCTGTTTCTCACGGTACAACTGTTAAGACCCGTCTTTTTCTCCCTTCAAGTCGCCGTAAATCCGTACACGAGTGCTTCCCAATCGCAACACGTTGAACGAGATGTACAGTGCGGGAAGTTGACGGGGATCGACATTTTCCGAGTCTGTCGTGCACATGCGTCGCGATGTACAGATTTCAGAGGAACCGAATGATAACACGTACCGTGCGGGTTTTGCCGACGCGCTGCCGTTTCGCACTCTATGGTTCCTAGTGTTGGGGAAATTTCCCCGCCCTTCAATCGCGACCTCACAACACACGAGAAAGGATCGAAGCCGCGACTACATGACGTCCTGAAGGCGACTTTTTGTCAAACGAGCGCCGGCGTGCGGCGCGACATCACTTCTGGGAGACGCAACAATGGTCCTGTCACATCCGTCGGCGAAGTTCCGCCGCGGCCGAATCTCCATGTCGGCCGCTCTGTTCCTCGGTGCTCTCTGCACCTTTCTCCTTCC
>CAZVJA010000277.1:0-5952 GCA_964626885.1 uncultured Planctomycetaceae bacterium
GTTCTGAGCATTGCGTTGAGGATCGTCAGCAGTTTGTGCATGCAGGCGGTCAGGGGTTTTAGGGTGCGAGGGTTCGAGGCATAAAACCATAGAACCCTAGAACCTTCATAACCATCCACCGTCTTCCGCCCTCGACATCAACCGGAAGGCGAGTGATCGGATGCACGAATTGTGCAACGCAATCGCATCCAAGCATTTACCCCACGAGTGGCGGAATTCTCTTCGCCCTGGCCGTTATGCCACGGAATAATTTCCTCCGTCGTCGTGCAATTCCGCGGCGACTTGCGTGGGACGTGAGCAATCGTCACATTGGATATCGTAAGGAGCCGATATGACGACGTTTTCAAGGCCCGATACTTTGAGTGACTTGGCCGTCCGATACGATTTCTCGCTGCTCACCGAAGACGACATTTACCTCTTCAACGAGGGGTCGCATTTCAATCTGTACGATAAGCTCGGGGCGCATCCCGCCGTGTGCAATGGTGTCAGCGGCGTCTACTTCGCCGTCTGGGCTCCGAATGCCGAGCGGGTCTCGGTCATCGGCGAGTTCAACGGTTGGAACAAATCCTCGCACCTGCTCCGGCCGCGCGGAAGCTCCGGCATCTTCGAGGGATTTCTCCCCGGAGTCGGACAGGGGACGATCTACAAGTTTCATATCTCGTCCCGCCATCAAGGTTACCGGGTCGATAAGGCGGACCCGTTTGCGGTCCGGACCGAGATCCCGCCTCGCACCGGTTCGGTCGTCGGCAACCTCGACTACAACTGGGGAGACCGGGAGTGGATGCAGTCGCGCGGCTCTCGATCGCGTCTCGAAGCGCCGATCTCAGTTTACGAAGTGCACCTCGGTTCGTGGCGCCGCTCGCCCGATGATCCTGAGAAGGTGCTCGGCTATCGCGATCTGGCTCCCATGCTGGCGGAGCATGTGAAGTACCTTGGCTTCACGCATGTCGAATTTCTGCCGCTCATGGAACATCCGTTCTACGGATCGTGGGGATATCAAACGACAGGCTACTTCGCGCCGACAAGCCGCTACGGCAGCCCGCAGGACTTGATGTACCTCATCGATTACCTGCACCGCGAAGGAATCGGCGTGATCTTCGATTGGGTGCCGTCGCACTTCCCCAGCGATGAGTTTGGCCTGGCGTACTTCGACGGCACGCATCTGTTTGAACATGCCGATCCGCGCGAAGGGTATCATCCCGATTGGAACAGCTACATTTTCAACTTCGGCCGCAATGAAGTCGTCTGCTTCCTGTTGAGCAGCGCGCTCTTCTGGCTGGAGAAATACCACATCGACGGATTACGCGTCGACGCCGTGGCGTCGATGCTGTATCGCGACTACTCGCGGAAAGAAGGAGAGTGGATTCCCAACAAGTTCGGCGGCCGGGAGAATATCGAAGCGATCGAACTTCTGCGGCGATTCAACAAAGCGATTTATGAACGATTTCCGGACGTGCAGACGATCGCCGAGGAATCGACCTCCTGGCCGATGGTCTCGCGCCCCACGTATGTCGGCGGGCTCGGGTTCGGCCTGAAGTGGGACATGGGCTGGATGCACGACACGCTTACCTACATGCGTCACGAGCCGGTGCACCGCAAGTTTCATCACGGCCAACTGTCGTTCCGTATGATTTATGCGTATCACGAGAACTTCATGCTGCCGCTGTCGCATGATGAAGTGGTGCACGGCAAACGCTCGCTGTTATCGCAAATGCCGGGAGATGACTGGCAGAAGTTCGCGAACCTGCGCCTGCTGTACGGCTACATGTATGGGCAGCCAGGGAAGAAGCTGCTCTTCATGGGAGCCGAATTCGGCCAATGGAAAGAGTGGTCGCACGAGTCGAGCCTCGACTGGCATCTCCTGCAGCATGAGCCGCACATCGGCTTGCAGAACTGGGTCGCGGCGCTCAACCGCTGCTATCGCGAAGAACCGGCGCTGTTCCAGTGTGATTGCCATCCCGAGGGCTTCGAGTGGATCGACTGCAACGACGGCGATCGGAGCGTGGTCAGCTTTCTGCGGAAGGGGAGCAACCCGCAGGATATTGTGGCGGTCGTCTGTAACTTCACCCCCGTGATGCGCCACAACTATCGTTTGGGTGTCCCGCATGGGGGTTACTGGAGAGAAATCCTCAACAGCGACGCTCGGGAATACGGCGGCAGCGGGCAAGGAAATCTTGGCGGCGTGGAAGCGACCCCGCTTGCCTGTCACGGTCGTCCGTATTCGTTGGATCTCACATTGCCCCCGCTCGGCGTTGTGTACTTGAAGCCGCAATCGAACTGAATTGAGCGGTTCGTGGAGCCGCGCGGGAAGGGACTCGCGGAAACAGCCCGTCATGGGCGGTTCCGCGTCGGCCGCTGGAACCTGATTGTTGTTCGACCGATTGAAGCATCTCGACCGGTCGATGAGAAACTTGGGCGAGGACTTGAGCGAGGAGATGTGCGGCATGAGAGTCTGGCCGGGGCGACCGTATCCGCTGGGCGCCACCTGGGACGGGCGCGGCGTGAATATGGCGTTGTACTCCGAAAACGCCACCCGCGTGGAACTTTGTTTGTTTCAACACGCGGACTCCGCAAGTGAGTCCTTGCGAATCGATCTTCCAGAGCAGACCGATCAGGTTTGGCACGGCTACTTCCCCGACTTGCGTCCCGGCAGCATTTACGGATTTCGTGTTCACGGGCCATACGAACCCGAAAAAGGTCACCGCTTCAACGCGAACAAGATTCTGCTCGATCCCTACGCCAAGGAAGTGGTGCGCGTCACCCGCTGGGGTGACGAGATGTTCGGCTACCGCATCGGTGACTCTAAACAGGATCTCTCGTTCGATGAACGGGACAATGCCGCGTCCGCACCGCTTGCCGCGGTCATCGATCCCGCGTTTACCTGGGGAGACGATCGGCATCCCCGCACGCCGCCGCACAAAACCGTGATCTACGAATTGCACGTCAAAGGGTTCTCGCAACTGCACCCGGGAATTCCCGAAGAACTGCGGGGAAGCTATGCGGCTCTTGGCTCCGATGCGGCGCTGCGGCATTTCGCCAAGCTGGGGGTGACAGCCATCGAGCTCCTGCCGGTGCACCATCATCTCGACGACCGGCATCTGGTTGAGAAAGGACTTTTTAACTACTGGGGATTCAACACGCTCGCGTTCATGGCTCCAGATATCCGCTATGAATCTCAGGACCGTTATGGCGACACGGTGCGCGAATTCAAAACGATGGTCCGCAACCTGCACGCAGCCGGTTTGGAGGTGATCCTCGACGTCGTGTACAACCACACTGCCGAGGGAAACCATCTGGGGCCGACCCTCTCCTTCCGCGGCATCGATAACGCGGCGTATTACCGGCTTGCACCGAAGGAGCCGCGGTTCTACATGGACTACAGCGGCTGCGGCAACATGCTCAATGTTTCGAATCCCCGCGTGCTGCAACTGATCATGGACAGCCTCCGGTACTGGGTGCTCGACATGCACATCGACGGTTTCCGGTTCGATCTGGCGAGCACGCTGGCGCGCGAACTGCACGCCGTCGACAAGCTGGGAGCGTTCTTCGACATCATCCACCAGGATCCGGTACTCTCGCAGGTGAAGTTGATCGCGGAGCCGTGGGATCTCGGCGAAGGAGGTTACCAGGTCGGTAACTTCCCGGTCGGCTGGTCGGAGTGGAACGGCAAGTACCGCGATTGCGTTCGCCGCTTCTGGAAAGGGGATGGCGGGATCATCTCCGAATTTGCCACTCGTATCTGCGGAAGCAGCGACTTGTACGCCTGGAGCAGCCGCCGTCCGCACGCGAGCATCAATTTTGTCACCTGTCATGACGGCTTCACGCTGAACGATCTGGTGTCGTACGACCGCAAGCATAATGAAGCCAACGGCGACGACAATAAGGACGGCGCGAATGAAAACCTCAGTTGGAACTGCGGGGCGGAGGGAGAGACCGACAAGCCGGAGATTCGCGCGCTCCGCGAACGGAAGAAGCGGAATTTTCTCGCGACGTTGATGCTCTCGCAGGGGATTCCCATGATTCTGGCCGGCGATGAATTCGGCAACACCCAGGAGGGAAACAACAACGCCTATTGCCAGGATAACGAGCTCAGCTGGCTCGACTGGAACCATACCAAAGAACAGCGCGATCTGCTGGAATTTACCGCCAACCTGATCCGCTTCTGGCGGCATCAGCCGGTGCTTCGCCAGCGGCGGTTCTTCCACGATCTCGATATTCTCAGTACCGCCGACGATATTATTATCTGGTACGATCCCTCCGGGCAGGAGATGTCGAAAGAAGCTTGGAGCACCGGTTATGCACGCTGCCTGGGGATGCTGCTCAAAGGGGACAATATCGATGTCAACGAATACGGCGAGACGATCTCCGGTGACACGCTGCTGATTTTGTTCAGCGCCGACCACGTGATGAACATCGATTTCACTCTTCCCCGAATCGCCGGCAAGCCATATTGGGAATTGGTTGTCGATACGACTTTCCCCGACTGGAAAAAGCGGCGCAAGTGGAGATCGGGCAAGCCGTACAAAGTGAACGCGTGCAGTCTCGCGGTCTTGCGCGCGCTCGGCCCGCAACACGAGTGACGGCGGATGGGGGAACTCTCATCGCCGTCGATGTTCCCCGATCGAGTGGAGTTTGTATCGGAGTCGATCGCGGCGCTCGAGTACAGACAGTTCAGAAGTCGCTTGTCGATCATGACGAATCAAAGCCCTCAGGGAGATGATGATCTCACGCTGTAGTGCTAAGTTGCATTCATCACTGGACTTCCGGAATTCGCTGAATTCTGGACAGCGCGCTACTCGACTCTCCCCCGACTCCCCCTTACGATAAACACATCGATTTCGCGGATGGTCCGCGCGATGAAACTTTTTGCGAATGACAAACGCTTCCCTCTGGATCTCAACGAGGAGCTAAGAATGAGTAAGTGGCTTGCAGCGGCGGCCGCGATGACATTGGCTGTCGGCAGTGGACTCTGGGCTTTCGCCGGTGATGCGGAATCCGGGGTAAAAATCGGAGACGACCCCGCTCCGTTCGAGGTGAAGGATGCGACCGGACCGGCTGCCGGCGAGAGTCTCTGCTATCGCTGCCGTTACGGTAAAAGTCCCGTTGTCAGCATCTTCACACGCAAGATGGACGACCATGTCGCCGGCCTCATCAAGCAGATCGACGCCGAGATTGCCAAGAACGAAGGAAAGAAAATGAAGGCGTTCGTCGTCCTGCTGACCGACGATCCCGATGCCGCCGAGCCGATGCTCAAGGAAGTCGCCAAAAAGAATCAGATCAAGCACGTTCCGCTCACGATCTTCGACGGCCCGGCTGGACCTCCCGACTATCAACTTGCAAAGGAAGCCGAAGTGACCGTCATGATGTGGGTCAAGGACGGCGTGAAGGTCAATGAAACCTTCGCTGCCAACAAGCTCGACGAAAAGACGGTTAAAGCAATTGTCAAAGAGACCGCGAAGATCCTGAACTGATCGGTTTGATCGTTCAACCCGTCGCGAGACGGGGTACCGAACGGCCGATTCGCAATGCACATGGAAGCCCACCGACAGCCGTCGGTGGGCTTTTTTATCTTGTCGATGGGAGTTCCCCGGGTTCCGGCGACACTCGCAAATTATGGAATGGATTCAACCCCCCTGGGCCCTCCAGCCCGATTTTCTGCGGTTCCTTCTCCCGAAACCGTTGGAATCGGACGCGACAGTGTATAATTTCGTAGGACTTGAGGAGTCAGGGGTTCGTCAGTTGAGATGGTTTCAAAACCATGACTTTGGGAGGGCGACGCTCCGTCGGAGCCGCCAGAACGAGAGACTTTCGGTCGCCGCGGCTCGGCGGGAGCCTCGCCCTCCCGGTTTTGAAACCACCTCATATCAGTCGATCGCGGGCAGTGAACCGCGGCCGAGGATCACCAGGGAAGGAGCGGCATGACTTTGCCCAGCCATCGCGAGGTGTTACTCC
>CAZVJA010000278.1:0-5837 GCA_964626885.1 uncultured Planctomycetaceae bacterium
CGTGCCGCAGGCAAGCCCCATCAGAGCCCCCGCCGCCATCGGCTTTTTGTACGCCACGAGTGCCCACATGATAAACGCGGCAGGAAGCACATGATTCACTTCCCCAACCTCGTACGATGTACAAGGAAGGAGCAGATACAGCGTTCCCATTGCCAGGCCGACGTTCATATCGCCAAAGTGCCGGTGGCCGATCATGACAAGGGCCAACACCACCGCCAGGTGGGCGGCCATCGCGGTCAGTCGGGCGGTGATTTCGGCCACTTTTCCGTCCGCCGGTTTTTCGTGACCATTCGCGGCACCAATCGCCTTGCCGAGTTCCTTGCTGATGCCCGCGATCGGAGCAGCGACCACCGAGGCGGCCGGGCCGGCTTTCACCTCCTCATCGGTTTTCTCCGGGCGAATGTCGTTCTGTCCTGTCGGAACGGTCGGATCTTCTCCTTTGGTGAGGGCGACGGTCCGCGCGCCGGTCGCGACAGCCGAGGCGGGGATCTCCGTCTGGACCGCTTCCGCCGTCAGAAATGCAAACGCAGCGACGCAAAGAAACGTAAGCCCTTGGGCGTTAAGGTTCTGCTCCAGTCGCGGCCGGCGGATGAAGTACGCGTCGGTGCAAAGACGAGCCAACAGCAGGCCGGAGACGACAAACAGCCAAGCGTAGCCCGCCTCGGAATACTCGTACTGCACGAGCAGGACGCCGGGAGAAATCGACAACAAGAGCGCGAGATCCAGGTTCCGTAGCGAGAAGAACCGCCCGAACCGGAAATACACCGCCACGATCAACAGCAGCGACAGGTAAAACCAAGTCGGCTTGTTGACGAAATACCCACTCAGAATTTCTTCCATACCGCAATCCGTTGGACAACCGCGCGACGAGAAGAGTCGCGCCAGCGATCATCACACGAATGATGAGGAAGCATTCACGAAGTGATTGCCCTCGCTGCAAACGGTGAAATTAGCACCGGCGGACTACAAGAATTGAACCCAGCCTCGTCGTCCGGTCGGCTCCGTGAAAAAGAGATGCGGCTGCGAGTATGTCCCTTTGCTTCGCAGTCAAAAGGAAAACCACGCTTCCCGACACAGCCGGGGATCCCAACCCCCTTCCATATCGGCAGTTACAGCTTACGCACCCAAGGATCGAAATGTAAAGGGTTTCCCGATCCCTTTCCACGAAATCACCGAAGCCTGAACGGCGATTTCGATCGTGCAGTATCGTCGGAACTTAATGAAGGATAAGAGTTTTCGTCGCGCATTGTCTGCCAAGACGGGGGATTCACGACATCTTCGATCCGACAAAGCCAAGACGATTGGGACGCCGCCGATCTCCCGCTACGATGAGAGTCGAGCCGGCGGATTTCCATGGTCCATGCGTCCGGGCAGTCCCAAGGAATTCGGATCGGAAACGGCCAACTTAGAAATCCAATTTCGCGAATCGTTGTGCGTGGAGCGACATGGTGAATAGCGTTTGGGATCTGTGCGTTCTCGAATCTTTACGGACCGCACTGACCGCCCCAGCCGATGCGGATAACTCGGGCGAATCACCGATCCGACACCTCACTGCGGGTGCTGCCGCACTCAACGAATTTGCAGCCTCCGCAAAACGGGAGTGGCTTGCGTTTGTGGCCGATTCAAACGTGGATTTGCTTCGTAAGCATGCGGATCAGATCACCTCCGTCATCGCCGAACATTCCCAGCGGAACGTCGTACTGATTCCGCTCGGTGAGTCATTGAGGAACGAGCAAGAGAATTCGACAGGAGCGGCCGTCGGGCTGCCGAAGTCGATTGCCGGGCTCGCAGCGATCTGGCAGCGATTCTCGCCGCAACTCGCAGCGCTGGTCGCGCGGCCGGAACTGCAGGGAGCGGTCTTTCTTCGCCGATACGCCAACTCTACGGCCGGGCTATTTCGGGATCTCTACGCTCCCTTATGGGACCGCGTCCTCGAACTTTCTCGGGGCGAAGGATCGGCAGCAGTACTCAACGGGCCGTGGTGCGAACCGGGTACCGAGAGCATCCCTCTTCGATTGGAGGATCTGCCGGAACTGGCACCAAAGAGTCCCGGACCGGAGAAACGCTGGTTGAAAGAACACCTGCGGCGATTTGAAATCCCCGCTACAAATTCCCGCTCCCGAAGTCGGCCGGAGGCGATTGCCTTGAAGGCCGGGTTGTATCAGATTCATGACTTTCTGAACGAAAGCCACGTGGAATCTCAGAGTATTGAGGGAGAGGGGCAGGACCAGACGGGCGATTATTGGCATGGCATCATGCATCGCCGGGAACCCGACCCCTCGAACGCAAAATACTGGTTTCGGCACGTCGGTCGGCATCCCGTGTTTTTGCCGTTGGCGGAGTCGGCAGTCCCGATCTTTTCCGCAGCCGGCGCTGGACATTGGGGGGAAAAGATCTGTGGAAAACGGGGTTGGGAACCGTTCGCGTTTATTGATTTCAGCGAGGAATGCCGGACAGCGAAAAACCATCCCCTGGAAGCGGTTGCCCGGGGCATTCAATGGATTGAGATGCTCCTGCTCCTGGGGCATACCTACGACTCGGCCGTCTGACGATGCGTTGACATCGACTCGAGGGGGGGTAGAATGGATTTAAGTTCAAGTTCCGCTCATCCTTCCTGCTGTAATCCGGCGGGTAAAACGGGTGGACATCCGATTCCGCCATCAACGATTCCGCATACAGCGGAGGGAAGCAGGATGTTCGCCCAGTCGCCGGCATCTCCTCTTCTCCCCGATTTGGTTCCTGGTAATTCCCTGGTGGTGCGGGATTCGCTGAGACCGTCGCGCTTCGTGCAATTCAGCAGGGCAGAAACTTTTCCGTTGCCTTTGGAAGTGGGGAAAATCCGATGTTTGGCCATTGGGAAATCTTGATCGTCCTGTTCATCGCGCTCCTGCTGTTTGGGAGCCGGTTGCCGTCGCTGATGCGCTCGCTCGGTTCGAGCGTCACGGAATTCAAAAAAGGAATCAACGAGTCCGATCAGAACAACATCTCGAAGGATGATCGCGCCTGAAATTCCCACGATGTGATTCTTGAATTGAAGAAAGAACAAGAGGAGATTTGCCATGGGTCCGCTTGGCCCGATGGAAATGGTGATTGTCGGAATCATCGCGTTGCTGCTGTTCGGTAAGAAGCTGCCCGAGGTGGCGCGGAGCCTCGGCAAGGGAGTTGTCGAATTCAAAAAAGGACTGAGCGGCATCGAGGATGAAATCCGCACCGCCACACATGTGCCAAGTTACTCGCAGCCGTCGCGTCCAGTACCGGCTGAAGAGCGCGAACAGACGACCGCGCCGAAATTCGAGCCCCCCGCTTTCTCGCCGCAGGAACAAGCCTCGAAAGAAGCCTCCGCGGATGCAAAGAGCGATTCCGAGGCATAACACAAGCTCGCGCGTGCCGTGGCCTAAATGAATGCGCGGGATTGTTTGGCCAATCGAGTGTCGCACCCTCCAAGCCGACGGCTTTGCCGTCGGACCGACCTCAACCGATTGGCTTGGGTGAGAAGTTCCGCGTTGCAGAATCGCGAATGAGTATTTAACGCGGCATGCTCGCCGGATCGGGTGCTTGAATGCCCATCATCCGCGTGGCTGCTCGGGGGTTCTTCACGGTGATCGCCTCGGGCGATGCGACCTCTGTCCTGTTGCCCGCTTCGTCGCGCACCGTCAGGCGGAGGTAAACCCGTTCCGGCATCCCTGGTTCGGGAGACCACACATATCTCCCCGAGTTCGCCTGCCAATCGCCAATCGCGCGCCACGGTCCGCCGGGACCGGGGGCACACGACAGCGCGACCGGCGCCGCTCCGAGATGCTCATCGCGCACGTTCCACTGAATAAGCAGTTGATTCGCCGACTCTCCCTGACCGATCTGCACCGGGAACAACTGCGCAACCGGCGGTGTTTGATCGACGGTGACCAGGATCGACGGCCGTTCTCCGGGTTTTGGAGGTTCGCTCGAAGGCCCGTTCGCGTTGCGAACGCGAAACTCAAAGCCATACTCTCCATCGGTGGGAACCCGCACGATAAACGGACTTTGCCGGTCGGCGTCCTCCCCATACAACAACCAGCTTTGCCCGCTGTCTTGCGTCACGTACAACTCGACCGCGCTGATGCCCGCCGGTCCCGCGCCGTCGATTCGGTAACCAATCTGGAAGCTCCGACTGTTAACGACTTGTTTGAGGGCCGGCTTGGTAATCGAATCACCGGCCGAACCGTGCGAGCCAAACGGAGGCTGTTCGCCGACTTCCCCGCCGTTCGCGGGAGAATTCGAGATGAGCTTTCCAAGCGTCGTGGCACCTGCCGCGTTTCCGGTCGTTGCCGAAGGCAGAGTTGCGCGAGACGCGGCTGCCTGATTCGGTAAAGAGGAATTCGGCAATGCCGGCATCTCGGGGGACTGATTGGCTGGACGGTCATTCCCCGAAACAGCTGGGGCAAGTCGAGCTTGCGGCGTGAAGGGATCGCGCGGCGACTCCCCGTTGGCGACAGGCTCACGGTATTCGACTTCGTCCGATTCCGGTTTCGTTCCCCCGTTCGCGCCGACACTCAGCTGTGATTCCGTCTGGCCAACATTCCCCGCCAAGTCGGTAATCATGCCGCGCACCGCGACAAATCCCCCTGGCTGCACCGACCATGTCGTTTGTCCCGACGCTTGGGGAACCACGCTCACCTGTTGCCAACCCGCAGCACCGCTTTGCATGTATTCCAGCCGCAATGTGGTCGGGTCGAGATGCGGATCGTCCGCGATCCACGACAACTGAACCTTGCCACGCGCAATCTCTCGGAGTGTAACTTCGATCCGCGGCGGCGCGGTATCGACGATCACCTTCAAACCCGGCTCGGCATTTTCGCGCGGGAAGAGTTGATTTTGTGCGTCAACTGTTTTGACCGCGAACCAGTATTCGTCATCGTGAGTCGCCTCGAAATCAAATCGTCCCGCGTTCGGATTGGCCGATTGCATGTGTCGCCAACTCGCCCCGCGATCCTGCGAAACAAAGAGCTGGATCTCTCGCGGACGGAGACGCTGCATCTCGGCCGTGTCAAAGCGGAACGGGATGCGGAATCGGGGCTTGTTCGTGAAAACCGGCTCTGACGCCGCCGCGCTCGACCTCGACGGCGACGTCGACAACGACACGGCCATAGCCGCAACCAGTGAGATTCCCAACCCCCAACTGCGTCGCATGGTGCTTCCTTTCGGCCGATCCTCCGCTGAACAATCGCAGCGTTGTCGGGATAGACGGCGCGCAAGATGCGCGCGGGCCTGTTTTTCCCTATCGACCGTGCCGGTCCTGCGACTTGAAGCGAGAAAATCCAACAGGAAGCTTGGGGGGAATGCGTAGAATGCGGGTGTGGGTCGTCACGCTATGGATACAAAACATCGCCCGTCGCTTAAGGCGAATAGCCTCCAATATGACTGACGATTGCCGGCCATTTGCCAGGCTCCGACCTCACTCTTTCCCGGACTGGATCGCGCGCATCAGCTCCACATATTGCGATGCCAGCGAGCGGATGCGGTTCATGTCCCCCTGTTCGACCGCCTCTTTCTCGACCAGCGAACTCCCCAGTCCCACCGCACACGCCCCCGCAGCCATGAAGTCCCGCAGCGTCTTCAAGTTGACCCCACCGGTCGGCATCAGGCGGAGTTGCGGCAGCGGACCGCGCACCGCTTTCAGATAGCCTGGACCGAGCACGTCTGACGGAAATACCTTCACGACGTCGGCCCCCGTTTCCCAGGCCGTGAGAATCTCGGTGGGAGTGAATGCCCCCGGCATCACAACTTTGTCGTAGCGGTTACAGAGGCGAATGACCTCCGAATTGACCGTGGGAGTGACGATGAACTCCGCCCCCGCCAAC
>CAZVJA010000279.1:0-5702 GCA_964626885.1 uncultured Planctomycetaceae bacterium
CCCTGGAAAAATCCTCTACCATCCACTTGAAAACCAAGACAGTCGCTAACCCCTGTCCCCTGATTCCTAAGTTTCGGTGCTTTCCCTCCGAAGGCTGCATTGATCAGAACAACTCCGTCGGTTTCTAGATCAGTCCGTTCTCGAATCAGATCGCTCAAGAAACGAATTGCATCGAGCACTGCGTCAGTAAAGTGCCGTGTTTCTAAATTACTGCGTACAGCCGTCCACAACCGTGGATCAATGCGCGATTCAAGATTCATAGAGCACCCACTCCGCGCTGATGTCAAATCGTACGCCAATGCTTGTGTGTCCCGTGTAATCAAATTGATAACTGGTTCAGAGTAGTCATGCCACCATATTCTAGAAATCAGTTTTTGCCATTTCCTTAGCAAGTCACCCGCAAGTCTTTCCCCCTTGTAGCATTGTCATTTTCCGAAGATACGGCCAACCCTCAAACGAGGTCCAGCCGTTGCGGTCGGACCGATTCTCACCACCCATCCCCGGTGTTGCTCCCCCCGGCCCGTCCGGCGTGATACAATTCCAGAGGTGAAAATGTGAGCGATCGACCCCCCTTCTGCCGTGGTGAAATGCCAACGAAGGGTTCCTGAAATAGGGGCACAAAGCAGGGTGCATCCTGTTTCAAAGGTGCGGGGAGGGTCGATCGGGAGGCTCGCATTTCAGAGAGCTGGCGGAGCCGGCGGACCGTTAAGGAGCCGAACCGGATGCCAGGTGCCAGACCTCTTCTGCCGTTTGTTCTCGCCGGCTTTTTGACGACCACGTTTGCGTGTTCTGTCTTCGCCGCCGACGAGCCCGCGGAAAAACCTGGCGAAACACCCACTGAAAAAACTCCGGCAGACAAGTCCACTCCAAGCGACAAGCCGGTCATCGGCGAATTGCTGAAACGTTTGGAGAAAGTGGAGGCCGAAGCCTCCAGGTTACACGGGGGGGCCGGCCCCGCCGTCGCGCCGCGCAATCGAAAACTGGCAGGTGTTCTCGAAACGATTTATCTCGGAACCACCTACCTCGGAACGGATGAGCCGAATCGTTTTCTTGTCGCGAGGCTGACTCTCATCAACCAGGGGAGTGAAGCTCTCACGATTCGGCGAGAGCAGATCACTCTCAACGCCGACGGCACAACACTCCCGCTTGTCGAGCCGACCAGGCAATTGCAGTTTCAGTCGTTCCGGTCGGGAAAACGAAACTACACATTGGGAGAACTAACTCCTGCGAAGGAACTGCGAGTTGCTCCGAGCGGGACCGACTCCACTTGGCTGGTCTTCTCCAATATTCCCGGAGGAATGCAAATCCCCAAACTGCTGCTGGCGATCGACGTTCCCGGCGAGAAGGTGGAAATCAACGTCAACGATTTCGCCCTCGGTCAACTCGGGCTCTCCGTCGAGAAAATCGGACCGCGCAATTGTCTGGCATTGCTCACAATTTCCGGCGAAGTGAACTCGGTTAACGTCGGCGGGCTGATCGACACCCTCGCGACACTCACGATGCAAAAGATCGGCCGGGCGGTCATTCGCTGGACCTCGGACGCACCACCCGTCGACGGACTGACCGCCAACTGGTTCCGGCAGGCTGCCTTCGACGCCGGCCGGAGTGAAACGCGCGAGAACAGAATGCCGGTTGTACCGGCCGCGATTCGCGAACTCCACTTGGCGGGGCTGCCCTCCGAACGGATCACCCCTTCCGATTCTTCCGAGCCCATCCAGCCACGACTGCATAAGACGGATCGCGAAGCCGTGCGCGCGGCCCTGGAATCGGCGTATGCGATTTTGCCGATCGACGAGCTGCGGAAGGAGATCGATCAGGGGCATCCCCTCACGCGGGCTGCGGCTCTGGCTTGTGGGGGGGGCCGGCTTCCCGTCGACGATCTGCCTCTGATTCTTAAGTACGCCGATGATTCCGACTCGGCGATGCAGTTGGCGGCGCTCGAAGCTTTGCAGAATTTCGGCGAGAAGCCCGCAATTGACAAGCTGGTGGAAGTCACTCGTCGAAATTCCGAACCGACGGCATCGGCAGCCATCGAGAGCCTGGCCGCATCGCGCTTCGCCGCGGCGCACCAGGCGCTGTTGGAAATTCTCAAGAATCAGCCCCCCAACAGCAAGAAGTTGATTGTCTCGATCCTGGCGCGGCATCCGCGTCCCCTTTGGTCGGAGACGATTTACGAATACGTATCGCATCCCGATGCCAGCTTGAGTGCCGAGGCGCTCCGTGCGTTGGCGAACGTCGGGCATCCCAAGCTGCTTGAGTTGTTGGCCCAGACTCTCGAGCGCGACAAAGATCCGCTCCGCGAGGAAGCCTTCGACTTGCTTTTGAGCCGTTCCGACCGCGAAAGCGAGGAGCTGGCGATGAACTACACGCTCAAATTTCTTGAAAAAGAACCACCGACCGAGAAAATGTCGACCCTGTTGCGGCTGACGAAAGATCCGCGGGCCGTGCCGCTGCTGCTGAAGCACCTCGACGGTGATCGAAAACAGAGGGTCTCCATCATTAATCTGTTGGGGCAGATCGGCGACCAGTCGGTGGCGGAATCCCTCGCTACGAAATATCCGAAATTCTCGGGGCGTGAAAAAGGGGCGGTCCTCAATGCGCTGCAGCAGTTGAAGTCGCCCGACTTCCGCAAGCTCGCCGCTGAGGCGCTCACATCCTCGGAGCCCTCGGCTATGTCTAGTGCCGTCAACGGACTGCAGAACGACGGCGGCGTCGACGCAATTCGCCTGCTTATCGACGCGCTCGATAAATCGACTGAGAAAACTTCCAACCGCACGTTGGCGGAATTGTCGAATGCCCTGGGAACGCTCGGCACCAAGGAAGCCCAGGAAGCACTTCGCCGTGCACGCGATACAGGCCATGAACAAAAACGGAGAGCCGCCCTCGAAGCGCTCAACAACATCTGGCAGCGGTCCCCCGGCATCAGCTATGTCTATGGCGCGATGCACGCCGAGCAGAGCAGCAACTGGAAAGAAGCGGTCACCAATTACGGCAATGCCATCGAGCTCGATCCCGAGTTGCCCATGGCCTATTCCGGTCGCGGGCATTCGATGCTCATGCTCAACAAGCCTCAGGAAGCACAAACCGATTTCAAAAAGGCGATCGAGCTGGACCCGTTCAACTCCATTGCCGTCACCGGGCTGGCGATCACTCAAGTCCTCGAAGGAAAGATCGACGACGGGCTTAAGTCGGTCGAAAATGTCCGCAAAAAATTCGGCAAGGACCAGTTGTATTTCTACAACACGGCGTGCGTGTACGGCCGCGCGGTCGAAGCACTTAAAAAAGCCGACGGCAATGATCCCGCACGTGACAAAAAACTCGACGAGTGCCGCAAGAAAGCGATTGAGGATCTTCGCAAGTCCATGAAGCTCGGCTTCAACCAGCTTGACTGGATGAAGAAAGACCCCGATCTTACTTCACTGCATGATCTTCCCGAATTCCAGAAGCTCGCTTCCGGTGATCTCAAGGCACTCGATGACGGCGGACAGAAGGATCAGCAGGACGAGAAAAAAACCACACCGGAAGACCCGCCTGCCGATACGCCGAGCAACGATTCGCCATTTGACAGCGACCCACAGACCGAGGAAGAAGAAAGCCTGCAGCCCGAGATTCCCAATCCCGAGCAGGTCCAGGCCGACATCGATTTCTTCGAAGCGATGCCCTAATGGCAGGCTTCAGATCACCGGGTTTCAGGCCTCAGGAAACTTGACGCGGTCATTTCCGTCGTCTTCTTACTGTCTTCTCTCCTCGATTCACTCCCCGTGATGCGTTTCCATCGGGTATGCTGCTATCCCGTTAATCAGAAGCCCGAAGCCTGATCACCCGAACTCCGCATGGTTTACCTACATCGCATTTACACCAAAACCGGCGATACCGGCCAGACATCGCTGGGCGACGGTACCCGCGTCCCCAAAACCAGCCCGCGCATTGCTGCCTATGGCGGTGTCGATGAGTTGAACTCGGTTCTCGGAGTCGCGCTTGCCAGCGGTCTTCCATCCGAAATCTCACAGGTACTTCGCCGAGTACAGAATGATCTGTTCGACTTAGGGGCCGATCTGTGTGTTCCCGAGACCGGCGCAACGCCGCCCGGTGCGAACAACGCCGCACCGCTACGTGTCACCGCTGAACAAGTTATGGCGCTCGAACTGGCGATCGACTCCGCGAACGATCGGCTCTCGCCGCTGACCAGCTTCATTCTTCCGGGCGGCTCCCAGGCAGCCGCACATCTGCACCACGCCCGCGCCGTCTGCCGGCGGGTCGAAATCGGGGTGATTGCGCTCGCCGACGCCGAGACGATCAATCCGCAGATCGCCATTTATCTCAATCGCCTCTCCGATCTGCTCTTCGTGCTGGCGCGCGTCTGTAACAACGACGGCCGCGACGACCTGCTCTGGATCCCCGGCCAGAACCGTTGACGGACTTCAGGTGGTCGGGCTTCAGGAAGACAGGGGGGTTAAGGAACACGAATGGCGGAAGGCATTCGACGCTCCATTCGCGGAGTTTATGTCATCTAAGAACCCCGAAGACGATGTGCCTTTTTGAGTCTTTTTTGGTCGTGAAATTGGAGCGCTTACCAAAGGTGCGAAATCGGATGCCCGACAAACCGTAGACCCTCAAGCCCCCTCACCCGGCTGCTGCGCACCCACCCTCTCCCGCGAGGGGAGAGGGGAGAGCGAGATCCGCAATCCGTTATTTCTTCGGGTAACTTGGCCCCATCGGTGCAGTCGTTTGAGTTGGTTTGGGATTGATCGTCGTTGCCGCGACGGACGATGGCCGGTTGCGTATAATCCGGAATGAGCCGTTCCCACGGCGACCCGTAGTATTTTTCCCAAGTATTCTCCCGCAGACAAAGGCGGTCATGTCCGAATTCCGTGAGATTGACGGCGTTACCCTGCATCTCAGTCCCCCCGATACCTCCAGCGGCGACTGGATCGGCCAGCGCGAGATTCTGAAACAGATGCTCGCCTGCTGGATCGTCGTCGACAACAAGGATCTCCCCCTCACGCCGCGGCTGGTCGGCACGCCGGGAATCGGCAAGACGACGTTGGCCATCGCCGGAGCCCGGGTTCGAAGTCAGAACCTCTATATCTACCAATGCACCGCCGATACCCGCCCGGAAGATCTGTTGGTCACTCCCGTGCTCGGCGAAAACGGCAAGATCAAGTATCACGCCTCGCCGCTCGTCTCGGCGATGATCAAAGGGGGGATCTGCCTGCTCGACGAAGGAAACCGGATGAACGAGAAGTCGTGGGCGAGCCTCGCGCCGCTGCTCGATCATCGGCGGTATGTTGAGTCGATCGTGGCGGGGATCACGATTCCGGCGCATCCCGATTTCCGTTGCGCGGTGACGATGAATGAAGACGAATCGACATTCGAGATTCCCGATTACATCTTGAGCCGATTGCAGCCGACGTTGACGCTGGGACATCCCAACCGGCTCGACGAGCTGGCGATTCTGCGGTATCACCTGCCGTTCGCCGACGAAGAGATGCTGAGCCTGACCGTCGAATTCCTGCAGGAGGCGCACGAGTTGAAGCTCGACTTCTCGACGCGCGACGGCATCAACGTGCTGCGTTACGCCTTGAAGCGGCTCGCTCAGGACCCGAACCATCCACTCGGCAAAGATGAAGCCTGGCGGGAGGCGTTGAAGAACTGCCTCGGCGAAGACGCCCTCGATTTGCGGACCATGGCCGACCGCTCCG
>CAZVJA010000280.1:0-5656 GCA_964626885.1 uncultured Planctomycetaceae bacterium
CCGCCACGCCCTTCGAGGACTCAGGGCGTGCCACCCATTTTCCAGTTTGAATAATTGACTCGCCCTAGGTTGGACCGGCCAAACGGTGAAATTGCTGGAGAATTCGCATCTGTCGCGATAAACTGGCCCGGGGTTACTGTCGCGGTCCCCATCTCATCTGAGGAGACTTTGGATGCCTGCTCGATCTGTTGGCTTGTCGTGGCGACCGGTTGCGATTCTATGCGGGATGTTGACGCTCGCGGCGACCTCATCCACGGCGATTGCCGCAGAGCCGGCTGCCGAGAAGAAGGCTCCGGAACCGCAATATCAATTCGAGCAGATTTCAATTCCCCCCGCCTCCGCCGACGAGCCGACGCGCGACGTGTTGTCCGTGAAGCATGCCGCCGATTATCTGGAGCAGGGGACGCTGGCTTGGGCGAAGGCCCGCAAGTGCGTGAGTTGCCACACCAACGGCAGCTACATGCAGGTTCGGCCGGCCCTCTCCGCAAAGCTGGGGCGCCCGTCGGATGACGCGCGAGCATTTCTGATCGAGCAGTTGAATTCACTGAAGGAACTGAAGAAGCCGCAACTCGCCAGCGGTATTCGCCCGGCGCAGGTGATTTACATCGCCGCGGGGCTGGCGGAGTGGGACGCTCACGTCGCGAAGAAACTGTCACCAGAGACCGACGAAGCACTCCGTGTGATGTTCCGCATTCAGAAGGAAAGTGGCGAATGGGGCTCGGCCGACTGTTGGCCGCCGTTCGAGTCGAGCCCGTATCAGGAAGCGACCGTTGCGGCGATGGCACTCGCGACCGCGCCCGGCTGGTTGGAGCATCTGACCGACGAGAAGCTCAAAGAGAGCGTCGCGCGGCTGAAGACATATCTCCGCGACACTCCCCCGCCGCAGGAGTACGACCGCTTGTTGCTGTTGTGGTCAGCCACCCGCATGTCCGATCTGCTCGATGCAGCCAAGAAAACGGAACTCGTGGAAGCAGTGTGGAAACATCAGCGGGAGGACGGCGGCTGGTCAATCCGCACATTCGGCCAGCCGGAACAGTGGGGAAAAGGAAACCGGGCCGAGAAACTGCGGGCCGAACCGGAGTTCAACAACCCGCCCAGCGACGGGCATCAGACGGCGCTCGCGGTGATTGTGCTTCGGGATGCGGGAGTTCCGGCGGACGAGCCGCGTCTGAAGCGGGCCGTCGATTGGCTGAAGAAGAACCAGCGCGTCTCCGGCCGGTGGTGGACCCGTTCGCTCAACACCGACACGTTCCACTTCATCACGTATTCGGGGACGGCTTACGCACTGCTCGCACTCGACAAGTGCGGCGAATTGCCGGCGCTGAATGACGTGGCGGAGAAGTAATTGTCGAACATACTGGTGAGTGAAGCCGCTATCTGGTGCAGGAAAGTACACATCGTCTATTCTGGTTTCAGCCTCCCACGACATCAGACCGTGCATTTTTCCTTGTGATGAATCACAGCTTACTTTGAATTGACTGTTCGTACGACTTGTTCGACGGCGGCATCAATTCTCTGCTCGATCTCATCGTTCCATTCTCGTGCGGGAAGCCCGTAATCCCAGGGGACTCCGACTTCCTGGCCTCCTCCTTCCCGGAGGATACGCGTGGAGGGAACATAGCAGACGAGGTCGTGGGCGAAGCCGTTGACCCATGTATGAGGGCCGTATTTCTCTTTGTACTTCAGGGAATAATCGACGACCACTTCCCCGGAAAGGCTGACCCAAAGCTGCTCCTCCCCGAGTTTCCAGGCTTGAATGGCGTAGTCGTGATTCGTGGCGAGTGGGCGCCCCTCCGCCAGCTGTTGCAAGTATCGCACCGCCAGTGCACCTTGAGGTGATTTCTCGGCAGCCTTTTCTTTCAGATATTCTTGCGTCAGCGGAGATTGGAATTTCAATACCGCAAAATTAAAGGACGAACGAAACTTCGGTGAAAGCGGTCGCATGGGCTTCGAGATCGCGTCGTTCACCCCGGCGGCAAGCATTTCGCCGTATTTGCGGCAGAGGTCAATGGTGCGCCGCGGAATCGGATTCTGGTCGGCTCCGCAACCTTGGAAGAACATGGCCTCCGCTCCTGGTTGAAGCCGCTCCAGGGCCAGCATGGCGAAACCGGGATAATCTCCCGACCATTCCGTCAATGCGAGCGTGGTTGCGTGGCACGCGTAACCGAACACCAGAGTACGAAGTTTCCCTTGCGGTGAGCGAATCGCCAGGATCGGGATGCTGTGGTCGACGGGACCTCGGAGCGATTCACCTCGTTCGCGGATTCCTGGAACCTCGGCTTCCTTGTTATTCCTGCGATTGACGGCGAAGTCCGTCGTTCCTTCCGTTGCGTGGATCGTGGCAGGTTCCATTTTTGAAATCGCCTGCCTGACGGTTTCGACAATTTTCGATTCGAGATCAAGAGAGTACCTTTCGACAAATTGGCGGGCTTCCCGATCTTCCCAAGGCCAACAGACGTGCAGGCACTCCCGCAGCGCTGGGCCGGTGTGGGTATGGGTACACGTCAGCATGATCTGCTCGCGTTTCAGGCCGCAAGCGCGCTCTAGTCCGGCTACGATCGATTCGTACGTGACTTTAGAAAATCCGCAGACATCGCAGGTGATGAGTACTCCCCGGTTTCCATCAGCTGCTTCGAGCACGAGAACCTTTGCCCATAAATTGTGGATTTTTTCGCGGGCCAAGCGGGGGGCATAGCCGCTCATCCACATCGGCTCAGATGGGGTGATCTTGACTTTGGCGAATCCCGTTTTCCACGTTGGTTCATCAGCTCTGGCCTCGAAGGAGAATGTTCGGGCTGAGAGCGCCGTGAGGAAGACAAGGATCGTACAGAGCCTGTTCATTCAGATGTTCCTTGAGTCCTTGATAGATCAGAGGAAGACGAGCCGGGTGGACGAAGCCTGAACACGTGAGGCCCGCTCAATACATGGCGGTCGCGAGCTTGCGGCGATATTGGCTGACGAGCTCCGAGCCGTTCGGCAGCATGGCGAAGATGCGGACCATCGTCGCTTTCGCTTCTTCGCCGTGGCCGGCGCGGTCTTTCTGAACGACCGCCAGGCAAGTCTGCATCGCTTCCTCGAATTTGTTCGCGACTGCCAGCGCGTCGGCCAGTTGAAGCTGCAAGGTGAGATTCCCCGGATCGGCGGCGGCGTGCTTGCGGGCTTGTTCCAGTCCCCCCGCTTCCGCGGCGCCGGCACGGACTTCGATCTGCGACTTGATCTTCTCCGCCTCAGGCTCCAGGAACCCGCGGGCTTCCAATTCGCGGATGATCGCGCCCGCTTCGTCGTCCCGCTTCTGAGCTGCCAGCACGCGTGCCATCACAATCCGCACATTGTCGCGCCCCGGCTCATGTTCGGGGATCAGGTCGAGCGCCTCGCGATAACACCGTTCAGCGGTCGCGGGGTCGTTCTCTTCGGCGGACATCCCCTTTTTGATGAGATCCTCGACCGGTGACGGGAGGATGGCCTTGATCCATTCGCGCAGCGACTCCTCGGGGAGCAGCCCCATGAACTGGTCGACAAGCGCCCGGTCGCGGATCGCCACGACGAAGGGAATCGACTGCACACCGACGGCGCCGGCGATCTCGGGATTCTGGTCGATATCGACCTTCGCCAGCACGAATCGGCCGGGAAACTCCGCCACCATCTTGTCGAGCAGGGGAGCCAACTGCCGGCAGGGGCCGCACCACGGCGCCCAGAAATCGACGACCACCGGCATCTCGGCCGAACGCTCGATGACGTCGCGCTCGAAGGTTGCGCTCGTGACGTCGATCACCCAGGGAGACTTTTCGGCCATTGGTTCCCGTCCGATCCTTTGCTTGCTCGCGATATGTCGGACGTTGCGACAGTCGCCTGGCGACAATTCAACGAACGTTCCAACACGTTCAGTCTATTGCAACGCCCCGCATCGATCAAACGTCGCCACCGGCGGTTGCAAAACCGGGAGGGCGAGGCTCCCGCCGAGCCGCTACGACCGAAAGTCTCTCGTTGCGGCGGCTCCACGGACCACCCTAAAGGGCGGTGCCCTATCGCCCTCCCAAATACATGGTTTTGAAACCGCCGCTAGATCCAAGCCGACGGCATGCCGTCGGACCGGCGTGATCGCGTCGGCTTGGTCAAGAAAGCACCAACTCGCACACCGCCCATTGGCCGAAGTTCTCCTCGACCTCAATCCGCAGCGATTCGAGCCGATCGCGGTCGGCCGCGGGAATCGCATCGCACAGACGTTCGGCGATCCACCGGGCGATCAGTTCCGCGGTCGTGTTTTCGATCGGGAGCAGGATGCAGTCTTCTCGCGGAAAGACCCAACGGCGGTTCTCGAATGTCGCTTCGACTTCATCCTTGCTGACGCGCACCCGAATGGCGGGATGCTCGGTCGGCAGCAGCACGCGATGGTCGAGCTCGTTGACGATTGTCTGTAAAGCGTCGCGGAGCGCGATGAAGTCGAACACGTAGCGGTTTTTGTCGAGCGGACCGGCTACTTCGACGGCGGTCCGCCAGTTGTGGCCGTGCAGCCGTTCGCAGACATTGCCGTTGAAAGTGATGAAGTGTGCCGCGCTGAAGACGAGATGATCCTTCGTCACGCGGACGCGGTAGCTGGCATTGTTCTGGGCGTCGGTCTTGGTCATATCGATTTCTCCCGCGGCAAATTGTTGCCAGAGGATTCAAGGGCCGCGATTGTCGCGGTGGCGATGTTGAGTTGTTGTTCACGAAGCGCGGCAAACAGGCTGGCGGCGACAAGATCGGCCGTCGTGCCTGGGTTGCGTCGATGCCCGTCGGCACGGAGCCAGAGGTCCAGATCAGCGAGCAGTGTAGGAGATTGAGAACCGTCGGGCCAACCCGCATCGACGACTTGCTTCGCGCGGCGGGCAGACTCCCGCGCCGTTTTCCAGCCGCATTTTCGGGCAATCAATGTGTCGGGAAACTCCGCCATGAGGGCCAGATGCAGGCGAATCACGACCGTCTCCCAATCGGGCCCGAGCGTTCTAATCTCCGCAAGCATCGGCAGTCCGAATTCGAGAACGATCGGAAACCTCTCCGTGTACTCCGCGGCAATGCGATCCCGATCCGCGGCCAGACGCATCGCCTGCCGCAGTGTAACATTCGGGCGCGTGGCGACGTCCTGTTCGCCGACCTTGCCGAGCCCCCCAGGTTCGGCGAGACGAATCGCCTCAAAAACATGCTCTGCATCGTCGATCGTCAGGGCATCGAGCACTGCACCAACACCTTCGGCAAGCGGCACATCGCGCGGCACGGCCGCCAACGGAGCGATTAGCAAAGCAATTCCCAGGTTGACGTTGCTTCCGCAACGTTCTCGGACGGCGCGGACCGCTTCCAGGATCGAGCGGCCGACGCCGAGTTCTGACGCACGTGCCAACTTCGGAGCCGCGGCTTCTGCGGCGCGCACAAAGTCAGCATGGGTGAGATCGTCGAACGACGCACCAGGATGCACGTTCCCCGGTTTGCTCGCGGTCGCTTCAATCACCGAAGCGAGATGGATGCAGCGTTCGAGGGAGAGCATGCGTGGATGGTTGCCATTCAAACAGGTCGAAGAACAAGAAAGAAATAGTACAGGCGGTTTCAAAACGATGTCTTTGGGAGGGCGACGCTCCGTCGGAGCCGCCACAACGAGAGACATTCGGTCGCAGCGGCTCGGCGG
>CAZVJA010000281.1:0-5566 GCA_964626885.1 uncultured Planctomycetaceae bacterium
TTTTTGCGCACCTTCGAACCTTCTCGCGAGGTTTCGACGGAGTTCTTCGCCGCAACGTCGGCGCGACTTTGTTTCAGGGAAGCTGTCAGCGGTCAGCTTTCAGCAATCAGCCCGGAAGAAGGAAGAGGGAGGGTGGAAGATGGAGGATGGAAGAGGAGAACAGAGGACGAAAGACGGAGGACGGAGGGAATCAGACTCTTGCCAAGCCGACGACTTGTCGTCGGAACAGCAATCAAGACGAGGACGGAGGGAGGAGGATGGAAAGAAAAAGAGTCCCGAGTCCTGGGTCAGCAATCCGCAATTCGCAATCCGAAATTCGCAATGCCTGAAGCCTGGAGCCCGAGCGCCTGAAGCCTGGAGCCCGAGCGCCTGAAGCCAGCAGCAATTACTGTCCGGCGGAGCGGGCCGAGCGGACTCGCAGGCACAACGCCCGCGCGAGCGAGACGTCCTTGCCCTCATCCACACCAAACACCCCCGCAACGTTTAACGGTGTAGCATGGCAAGCGAGATATCAGGACGCGAAGTGCGCGAGGTACGGCAGCTTGGCGGCGGTTTGGCGGATCTTCGGCTCGCCGGCCAGCAGTTGGCCGAGGAAGTCGTACGATCCGCTGACGAGCGAGTTGCGGGCGCTCTCGGGGATAGTGGTTCCCACAGTCTGGCCGCCGCAGCGGAGTTCGTTCTTCACCAGATCGACGGTCAGCTCGGTCGTCGGCGACTTTTGCACCGTCTCCGCCAGTTTGGCGAGAGCAGCGCGATCAGCACAGACGCACGGAATGCCGAGCGACGTGCAGTTGCCGAAGAAAATCTCCGCGAACGATTCCGCGACGACCGCTTTGATGCCCCAACGCATGAGCGCCTGCGGGGCATGCTCGCGCGACGACCCGCAGCCGAAGTTCCGACCGGCGATCAGCACGCTTCCCCCTTGAAAGCGAGGATCGTCGAAGGGATGTTTCGCATCCTGCTGGCGATCATCCTCGAAGGCATGCTCTCCCAAACCATCGAAGGTCACGCAACGAAGATAGCGAGCCGGGATGATTCGGTCGGTATCGATGTCGTCCAGAAAGAGCGGCACGCCGCGGCCGGTAATGTGTTCGATTTTGTTCATAGGGGTCAGGAGTTAGGATTCAGGAATTAGGGGTCAGGAGAAAAAGCGAATAGCGAACAGAAGTTGGCGAATCGGGAAAGAAGACCGTCGATTCCTCTTGCTGACCGCTGAAAGCTGACTGCGACATCCGACTTTGGACCTTGAACTTTGGACCATGCCAACCCTACACCGCCGCCGGCGAGAGCATTTCCCGCACGTCGGCCACGCAGCCTTCGATGGCCGCGGCTGCGACCATCGCCGGGCTCATTAACAGCGTGCGGCCGGTCGGGCTTCCCTGGCGACCTTTGAAATTCCGGTTGCTTGATGACGCGCAGATCTCGCGACCAACGAGTTTGTCGGGGTTCATTGCCAGGCACATCGAACAGCCCGCGCCCCGCCACTCAAAACCGGCTTCCTTGAAGATGCGATCGAGCCCTTCGTCTTCCGCCTGTTTGCGGATCTGCTGCGAACCGGGCACAACCAGCGCCCGCACGTTCGGAGCGACATGCCGCCCTTTTGCTATCTCGGCCGCTTCCCGCAGGTCGGAGATCCGCGAGTTGGTGCAGGAGCCGATGAACGCGACGTTGATCTTCAATCCGCGGATCGGCTGGTTCTCTTGAAGCTCCATGAACTCGAGCGCCTCGGCTAAACCTTTTTGTTCCGATTCCGGGAAAGCGGAGACAGCCGGAATGTTTTCGTTCACGCCCACCGATTGGCCGGGGTTGATGCCCCACGTGACCGTCGGCTCGATTTCGGCACCGTTGATGGTGAACTCGTCATCAAACTCGGCGTTCGGTCCGGAGGCGAGACTCAACCACCACTTGGCGGCGCGCTCGAATTCCTCACCCTTCGGCGCCATTGGCCGGCCGCGCAGGTATTCGACAGTTGTGGCATCGGGATTGATGTAGCCGCAGCGCGCGCCCCCTTCGATGCTCATATTGCAGACGGTCATCCGTTCTTCCATCGACATGCGTTCGAAGACCGGGCCGGCGTATTCATAGGCGTAACCAACACCCCCTTGCACTCCCAACCGGCGGATGATGTCGAGGATGACGTCCTTCGCGAAGACCCCCGGTTCGAGCTCGCCGGTGACGGTGATGCGGCGGACTTTAGGGCGGTTCATCGCCAGCGTTTGCGTGGCGAGCACGTGTGCCACCTGGCTGGTGCCGATGCCCAGCGAGATGTTGCCGAACGCGCCGTGAGTGCTGGTGTGGCTGTCGCCGCAGACGAGCGTGATGCCGGGCTGGGTGAGCCCTTGCTCCGGGCCGACAACGTGGACGATCCCCTGCCGGGTGTCGTCGAGGTTGAGCAGCCGCACGCCGAACTCCCGGCAGTTCTTTTCGATGGCGGACATCATCTCTTCGGCGAGAGCGTCGGCGAAGGGGCGTGCCTGGTTATCGGTGGGGATGATGTGGTCGACCGTGGCCAGGGTCCGCTCGGGGTACATGACCTTGAGCCCCCGCTCGCGGAGCATCTCGAACGCCTGCGGGCTGGTCACTTCGTGGATCAGGTGCCAGCCGATGAACAACTGCGTCTGGCCGGAGGGGAGTGTCTGGACCGTATGGAGATCCCAGACCTTGTTGAAGAGGTTGCGTTTGTCGGGCATTTTAAATGGAGCAAATAGCGAATAGTGGGTAGGAAAGAGCGAAAACGGGAGACCCCGTGTTTATCGAACTGGAAAAGCTTTGTTTTGACTGACCCGGGAACGCTCCATTCTAGCAGTGACTGAGCGGAAATGTGAGTCTGGCAGGACGTTGCGACGCGGGCAAGACACAGACGAGGTTTGCCGGGTTCGGTTTTTCCGGGGTGGGGGCGTTTTCCGAGACGGTGCGGAAAATCGGTGGCTGGGGACGTTGTCATTCAGAACCCCCGCTCATAAAATGTCGGGTTCGCCCCAACATGTTGGTGAAACAAGTTTTGTGCATTCCGACCCATCGGGGCTGGGCGGACGATTCGGCGGCGCCGTGCGCCGCAACGGTCAGGGTGTCTCATGTTCGAGGCGATCACGCAAAGCCTGAAATCCGCGATGTCGTTTATCGACCGCGGTCGGCTTACCGAAGCGAATATTCGCGACGGTCTGCGCCAAGTTCGCCAAGCCCTGCTCGAAGCGGACGTCAACTACGAGATCGCGCAGCAGTTCATCGGCCGAGTGACCGAGCAGGCGGTCGGCGACCGGGTGTTGAAGTCGCTGAAGCCCAGCGAACAGATTGTCGGCATCGTCTACCAGGAACTCGTCAACCTGATGGGTCCGGTGGACCATTCGCTGACGATCAAGCGGGACGGCATCACCATCCTGATGATGTGCGGCTTGCAGGGTAGCGGTAAAACGACGACCTGCGGCAAGCTCGCCAAGATGCTGAATGACGCCGGGACGAAGCCGATGCTCGTCGCCGCCGACTTGCAGCGCCCCGCCGCCATCGAACAGTTGAAGGTCATCGGCCAGCAGATCGGCGTGCCGGTTTACAGTGAAGCGCCGGATAAGAGCTCCCCGCTGCAGGTTTGCCGAAACGGGCTCGAGGCCGCAAAACGTGCCGGTGACATCAAGGTGCTCATTCTCGACACCGCCGGCCGATTGCACGTCGATCAGCAATTGATGGACGAGCTCGAGCTGATCGACCGGAAGCTGTCGCCGGACCAGGCGTTGCTTGTCTGCGACTCGATGACCGGGCAGGACGCCGTGAACAGCGCAAAGGTCTTCAACGAGTCGCTCGAGCTCGACGGCGTGATTCTGACGAAGCTCGACGGCGACACGCGCGGCGGTGCGGCGCTCTCGGTCAAAGCAGTCACCGGCGTGCCGATCAAGTTCATCGGCGTCGGCGAGCAGCTCGACCGGCTCGAAGAGTTTCATCCAGAGCGGATGGCCAGCCGGATTCTCGGCGGCGGCGACCTGGCAACGCTCATCGAAAAAGCACAGCGTGAATTCAACGCGGAAGAAATGCAGCTCCAGCAGGAAAAAATGCTGGAGGGAAAATTCACGCTGGAGGATTTCAAGAACCAGTTCAGGCAGATGAAGAAGCTCGGTCCGATGCGCCAGATCATGGGGATGATCCCCGGTCTGGGGGAGCATATGGACGCGAATCCGGACGTCGAGCCGGAAGACGAGCTGCGGCGCATCGAGGGGATCATCAATTCGATGACTCCCGACGAGCGACGGAATCCGCAGATTATTGATCGCAGCCGCCGCGGCCGCATTGCTCGCGGCAGCGGTACCGATGCCGCGGACGTCAGCCGGTTGGTGAAGGAATTCAACGCGATGTCGGGGATGATGCAGCAGATGGCGGGGTTGGGAATCCGCGATCGGTTTCGTGCCATCAAGCAGATGGCCGACGGCGGTATGTTGAACCCCGGCGCAAGACTGCAACAAGACAAAATGCGGAGCAAGCGGGGCCCGGTCGATCAGGCCAAGGCCCGGGATAAAAAGAAGAAACAACGACAGGCGGCGAAAAACGCCCGGAAGCGGAACCGCCGCTAGGCAAATTTCACTCGTACTTTATTGAACAAAGGAGAGAGCGTGTGACTGTTCGAATTCGGATGAAGAAAATGGGGCGCAAGCATCGTCCGTTCTTTCGTGTCTGCATCATGGACTCTCGCAGCCCGCGCGATGGAAAGGCGATCGAAGAGGTGGGCCACTATGACCCGATGGTTCGTTCCAAGGCGGATCGCGTCCGTCTGGACATGGAGCGGATCGACTACTGGCTGTCGGTTGGCGCACAGCCCAGCGTGAACGTGGCGGCGCTGATCAAGAAAGTGCGAACAAACAATTTCGGAACGGCAGCGGCGCCTCCGCCGATGCTTCCTCCGAAGGAGAAGCCGAAGGCTGCAGAACCCGAAGCCGGCGCGGAAGCTCCGGCGGAAGAAGCGGCCGCGGCCGAATAAGCGACAGAGGTTCGGTGGGGAACGGGATCACCCGCTCGAACCGCCACGGGATGTGTTGTGCCAGCCATGCGTTTCGATGTTTTGACGATCTTTCCGGAGATCTTCGACAGTTATCTGCGGCAGAGCCTGCTGAAACTGGCCATCGAACGGGGCTTGGTGCAAGTAAAGTTGTGGGATTTTCGCCGGTGGGCGATCGACAAGCATCAGTCGGTCGATGATCGCCCGTATGGCGGTGGTCCAGGAATGTTGATGAGCTGTCAGCCGGTGTTCGATTGCGTCGAGGCGGTTCGCCAGGACGCGGCCGACCCGGGACAACTGGTGATGCTCACGCCGCAGGGACGGCGACTCGACCAGCGGCTGGTGAATGAACTCTCTGAATTCAAACGCCTGTTGTTGTTGTGTGGACGATACGAGGGATTTGACGAGCGAATCCGCCTGGGGTTGAAGCCGCTCGAAGTTTCAGTCGGCGATTTCATCACCAATGGCGGCGAAGTTCCGGCGATGCTGGTGATCGACGCGGTGATCCGGCATGTTCCGGGAGTTCTAGGAGACGAAACGAGTAGCAAGTACGAGTCATTCGCCGAGGAAGGAATCCTGGAATACCCG
>CAZVJA010000282.1:0-5533 GCA_964626885.1 uncultured Planctomycetaceae bacterium
AACCCTTGGGGATTAGAAATCCGTTGCTCTATCCATCTGAGCTACGGGCGCAAATAGTTCCGCAACAGCATCGTATTTTAAGCCGGTGCTGGGCGAATTCGGCCGAACAGCCACGATGCGCTAGTCACCGGAAACACTCTCCATCACGACGCCACGCTCTCACGCTTCGTGATGTTGGGAACAAGGATCCTCCTACTCGCTTCTTTCGTCCTCTGTTCCGCGAGCTAGATGTAACGCTTGGGGCTTGTGAAACTCTTGTGCCGCATTTTCTTCTGAAACACCGCGTTCGGCAAGCGCAAGGCGTTCCGCGTCGAAAATGACCGCCGCAGGTCGTGGAACCCGAAGTCGTGGCAGACGGAAGGCGCGCGTGGCGCAGGAACTCTCGCCAGCTGCTTCTCTCTCATGCAGTGAGAGACTCCATGAGGATCTCCGGCAACGACGCGGAGAAACGGCTGTGGGGGAGAACTTCGTCGCAGCCGGCTTGCCGGGCGGCTTCAAGACGATCGGCATGAACGTGCGCGCCAAAGGCGATGACTTTCGGCCGGACATCACAGGCTCCGAGCACGTCCATCAGTTCGTCCAGCGATAACCCCGGAAGAGACAGATCGACGAACAGGCAACGGCAGCTTGAACCGAGAGCAGCCAGCCGTTCGCGGACCTGGGCAACCTCGCCGACCATCTCGATACGAAATCCCAACGCGGCAGCCGTGCCGGTGACTTTTGATCCGAAGAACAGCTCGCGGGTGAGAATCAGCCCTTGTGCCTGGACCTCGTCGGAGGGCATGGCCGTCACGCTTTCGCGGGGGGGGAACGGTGAAAGTGGACATGTCGCCACGTGCCGTTCTGCTTCTGCCAGACGCGGGTTTCTTCCATGGCGACCGACGTTGGCGATCCGTCGGCGTTGACACGCTGCGACAGCCGAACGCAGGTCAGCAAGGCGACGTCTCCCATCAGACGAACGCTCGGGCTCGCCATGGTCGATTGCTTCGGCCGGCCGCTCCCTTCGAGCTTGAAATAGAATTCGTGGAAGGGCAGCCCGACGACCAGTTGGCCCAACGCCTCGGGCTCGTAGGCCGACAAGGTGGGATCGCACAAGGCTGAGTAAGTTTTCCAATCCTGCCGGTCGATGGAATCAAGCAGCTTCTGGTTCAAGGTCAGGATTTCGGCGGTATCGTTCTCGGCCATCGTTGTTCGTTCCTGCGTCTTCGAGTGGGAACTTTGGAATGAAGGAAAACAGAAATCAGGATACTCTCGGCAAGGGAGGAAATGTAAGGGATGCGGGACGAAGAACAGGGCGCGCAAAAAAAGTGGCACGGTTATACAACCGTGCCACTTGCGAAGGAGTCACGTCACAGGTGTGATCGTCAGGCGGCGGCGGAATCGTCGCGTGGGAAGAGCCGCTCTTTGCCGTTAATCATGTCGGCCGTGAGGACATATTTCTTGCCGCGCTCCTGCTCGGGGAGCGAATACATGATGTCAAACATGGCTTCGTCCACCACGCTGCGGAGACCGCGGGCGCCGGTGTTTTTGGTCTTGGCGATTTTGGCGATTTCTTGCAGGGCTTCGTCGGTGAATTCGAGCTCGGCCCCTTCCATCTCGAAGAACTTCTTGTACTGCTTGACGAGTGCGTTCTTGGGCTCGGTAAGAATCCGCACCAGATCCGCGACCTCGAGCGGTGCCAGCGAGCTGATTACCGGCAAGCGGCCGACGAGTTCGGGAATCATGCCGAATTCGAGGATGTCATCGACCGAAGCCTGCGCGAGAAGCTCGGCCCGGCGATCTTCGTGCGAGCCGACGTGTGCATCCTGGCCGAAGCCGATCATCTTCCGTCCCAGACGTTTGCCGATGATGTCTTCCACGCCGACGAACGTTCCGCCGCAGATGAACAAGATGTTGGTCGTATCGACCTGAATGTACTGCTGCTCGGGATGTTTGCGTCCCCCTTGCGGCGGGACATTCGCGACCGTTCCCTCGAGCATTTTCAGCAGTGCTTGCTGCACTCCCTCACCCGAGACATCGCGTGTGATCGAGACGTTCTGGCTCGTCTTGCCGATCTTGTCGATCTCGTCGATGAACACAATGCCTCGCTGCGCTGCTTCGATATCGAAATCAGCCGCGTGCAGCAGCTTGAGGAGCAGATTCTCGACGTCTTCGCCGACGTAGCCTGCTTCGGTCAAAGTCGTTGCGTCGCCGATGGCAAACGGCACCTGCAACAGCTTGGCGAGGGTTCGGGCCATCAAAGTCTTGCCGCAGCCCGTGGGACCAAGCAGGAGGATGTTGGATTTTTCGATTTCAATATCGTTTTCCGCGTCCTCATGGAGCATCAACCGCTTGTAATGGTTGTGCACCGCGACGGCGAGCACCTTTTTGGTTTGCTCCTGGCCGATCACGTATTCATTGAGGTGCGTGACGATTTCGCGCGGAGTGGGGACATGCGTGAAGAGCTTGCGGGGGGTGCCGCGCCGGCGTCGCTCCTGGTCGAGGATCGACTGGCAGAGCTCTATGCACTCGCCACAGATATAAACGTCGTCCGGTCCTTCGACGAGAGGGCCGACGTCCCGATAGCTTTTGCGGCAAAAAGAACAGTTGGCGTTCTTCTTTCCCGATGTGTTTCGTTTTCCGGTCGTAAAGTCTTTGCCAGAGGGCATGAGTTTTCCTTCAACGCTGCCGATCGTAACGGATAATCTATGTCCTACTCATCCCTGTCTGCATCCGTGCAAACCGCTTGACGAACTGATGCCGCCTCAATGCCGGTTCAAACGTCCGTCCCGGATCGGCGCGCGGTATCGTCGAAATCGTGTCGCATTCGACCTTTGATGGATCGGTATTCTTCCTGCGAGAGCCCACCTTCGCGATACAAATCTGCGAACTGTGCGAGCATTTGAGTCTGTTCTTCCGTGGAATCCGTATGATCGCGAAACCGCGCCCGGATACGAAAAATCAACCAAGCCAACACGGTTAAAGACAAAAGAAACAGGATCGCCGTGGGAACGAGATCCCCCAGGAGCCGGCCGATCTTCTCCCCAGCCTGCATGCCCCCCCCTCTCGCCGGTCCAGACTCCCAAATCCCCCCATGCGATTCTGCCTGGATCATCAGGCGAACCTGCCCAGAGGCATTATCAGGTTTCCCTACACCTCGGGCAAGGGGGCGTCATCCCTGCCAACTTTCCCGTCTGCACGTTTTGCGCCAATGCGGTTTTCTCGGTGATTTTCTCCAGAAAAGACCTTGGATCCGAACGCATCAAAGCCCAATTCTTGAAAGGTTTACAATCGACCGGTCCGAAACCATCCAATGTCGAGATTGGATGCGACCGACCTCTCTGGAACTCGACAGCTTTGTTTCTTTCCCTAGGGTGGGGGGGGTATTGGGCGACACTTACACAGATGGTGCGACGACGCGATCGCACCCATAACCACCAGAAAATGCCAATGTCCTCGCGGGTCACGCCTGACGTCCTGTATTTCTTGCCGAAGTTGTCGGTTCTGGACGCACGCCGTTTCGTTGTCTTGGGATTTCGCGAATCGGCAGCGAGTCTGGAGGTGGGATTATAGGGGGATGGCAAACTCTTCCTGCCGTGCCCAATGCGAGAAACTGCTTCCCCGCGGTGCTTCAGAGTATCTCCCTCAGAATCTTTAGTCCGCCCCAATCTTGGTGGCGAAAAACGCAACGCCGGTTTCATCAGCTTCACTATCTACAAGCCTGAATCAGCGGCCGGAACTCCGTCCGGACCGATTGACCGGCGGACTGCGCAAAATCTTCTCCAGCAGCAACTTCGCATCGAACAAAAGTGCCGTCTCGATCGGGAAATCGGCTTGACACCACAATTCCGAAGCTGGATGATCGTCTCTGGCTCGCCCCCCTGCCGTGGGGGCTTCTGCGCTGGTCTTAGGGTCAGCGGCGGGCCGATTATTTACTACGGAACACGGAAGCAGCAGATGGCTCGCAGTGGCATTCGACGAATTGATGTGGAGGATTTGGGCGATATTACCATCGCGACCTTCACAGATAAGAAAATCCTGGATGAAACCAATATCCAGATCATCAGCAATCAACTTTTCTCCCTGGTGGATGAAGAACATCGATCCAAAATCATCCTCGATTTCAGCAACGTCGAATACCTCTCCAGCGCTGCTTTGGGAAAGCTGATCACCATGGAGAAAAAAGTAAATTCCTCCGGGGGTAAGCTCAGGCTTTGCTCAATCCGCCCGGAGATCATGGAAGTATTTGCCATTACCAAACTGAACAAGTTGTTCAAGATTTTTGAGGATCAGGAGAAAGCTCTGGAGGGCTTTTAGGCGCGCTCAACGTCCCTCAATCCGATCGGAAGAACGGACACCATTTTGCCTCGTTCACGAAGGATCGCATACCGGTCTCCCACCTGACCGTCTGACTTATCCCGTCACGTTCCCCGTCCGCGTTGCCATGGCGAAGATCGAAGAATTCGAGGTCAGCATTTCCAGCACGACCGCGGAAGGACAACAAGTCCAGAAGCGGATCATTGACCTTCTGGAACAGTCGAATTTTCCGTCTCGATTTATCTTCGGAGTTCAGCTCGCCCTCGAAGAAGCGATCGTCAACGCCATCAAGCATGGCAACCGGATGGACCCGGCCAAGCTCGTCCGAATCAATTGTCGGCTGTGCGAGGAAAAAGTGCGCGTTGTCATTGAGGATGAAGGAGCCGGCTTCAAGCCCGAACTCGTTCCCGATCCGACAACCGACGAAAACCTCGAAAAGCCGGGTGGTCGGGGAATCATGCTGATGCGAGCTTTCCTGAGTTTCGTCGAATACAACGAAATCGGGAACCGGGTCACGCTGGAAAAATGGCGCTCGGACGAATAGCCTCTGTGCCAAAGGGCGCGTTGCTGACCGTGATTCCCCCCGCGACCCGCCTTCCAGTGCCTCAGAATTCAGCATCCGGGGATACTCCCAAACAGGGAATCGAGGGGCGCTTACGATCGACCCGAAGGTCTGCGGCTCCCTCAAAACACGCAAACTAACCACCCTCAGTGTCTGCATTCTGCCAATGAAACGGCCGCGGTTTACCTGGAAGAGGGGCCCTGCGGATCGAGTGGCTCTCCGCCGGCAACTCGCCATGGCTGCTCGGCCAGCCGGAAAATGTGTCCGTCAAGACTTGCAACATGTTCGCCGATGCTCTATTTCTGTCTTTACTTTGATTTTCGAGCATTTTTCTCGTTGGTCTCCCCAAGGTAACCAGGGCGATGGTTTTGTCCTGGCAGGTGAGTTTTCCTCTACGGGGCCACGCCAAATCGAAACATGCTCTCGGCTGTTTCGCGGTAAGTCTTGATACCGTCCTCCGCTCGGCTATCGTTTTGTTTGGCCTGTTGGTGAGGGCGTTATCCTGGCGCGGAAGTGATTGTTTCGTTGCGAGCCCAAACCACAACTGGTCCGCTTCACTTCCTGACACCGTGCTGACAGCCGAACTGACACTCTGCTGTCAGCCGAAAATCAGACCACGATCCCCGATAGCTCAATCGGTAGAGCGAGCGGCTGTTAACCGCTAGGTTCAAGGTT
>CAZVJA010000283.1:0-5513 GCA_964626885.1 uncultured Planctomycetaceae bacterium
GGGAGGGCGAGGCTCCCGCCGAGCCGCTGTTTCCGAAAGTCTCTGGTTGTGGCGGCTCCGACGGAGCGTCGCCCTCCCAAAGACAGGGTCTTAAACCACCGGTAAGCACTCGGCTCTGCTGAGCAGGCCAGCAGTGGCACACACACTTGGCTTCCCAACACACAGCGGCCATTCCACCGCGGTTTGCAAGATGCGTCAACGTGCGTTCGGAAAGATGAGCAACGATTGAGGATTGACCGGAGACCGTATTCCATACATGTGTCTAGCCGCGTGCGTCCAGGCAACCGGCGACACGAAACAACCAACGATGCAACTATGTATGAGCGCGGAAGTTGACTCCCCCTTCCGGAGCGGCTACCGCGAGTCGGTCGGAATCGTCCCTTGTGACCGTTCAGCGATCAGGCTTCGCACTTCAGAAATAGCCGTCATCAAACCTCGCCTCAACTTGCTCACCTGTCGTAGATTGCCGAAGGGTGTGCTCCATCAACGAAGTTGGCCCAGCCGGGCAAAACGCCAAGCTGGGCCAACCTGTTATTGACTACTCTTCGACAGCGGACAAAGTTGAGCCTGCTGCCGTGAATCCCCTTTCAGAGATCACACAACTCCGACGCCATTGGGAGTCTTAGTTGCTGGAGTCTTCCTTCGCATCACCCTCCTCGGATTCTTCTTCCTTTGTATCGGAGTCCTTTTTGTCAGAGTCGTCCGATGAAGCAGAAGTCTCTTCGCTGTCGTCCGATTTGTCGGCGGATCCGTCATCCTTTTTCTCTTCCGACGTCTGTTCGGTGAAATCGTAGGAGACGAAGTCTTCCTTTTTCTGGAAGGCAATGGGCAGAATTCCCAGCTTGCGCATCTGAGCGATGTCGATTACTTGGACTTCGGACTCTTTCTCTTTGGATTCTTTTTCCGCACTTTCGATAAAGGTCTTGGTGCCGTGCCCCAAAGCCGCCACGTAGCTGGCAAATGAACCCTCGTATCGCAAATTCTCGGGAATCGCTTCTTCGAGGCCTTCGGGAATCTCGACCTTCTCGGGGTCTACCTCCACGCCGATCAAGGTTGTTTCGATGGCCAGCAGTTTTTCATGCTTGGGGTCGAGATAGAAGCCGGCGTAGCAGTGATTCGGCGTCATCACGAGGAAACCGTCGATGCCGATCTTCCGCAACAGCGAGACCCAAAGGACAGACCCGTCAACGCAGTTTGCCTGGGAATTGTTCACCGAGTCCTCGAGCAGCCGCACGTGCTGGCTGGCTACCGATTCCGAAGAGACCGCCGTCGTGGTAATGCTGCTGTAGCGCACGTCGCGTGCCACAAGCAGATCCCAGATGGCATACGCCTGCCGCATCACGTCGCCCGGATCGCCGGCCTGATATCCCTGAAAGCTCTTCACAACACCGCGATCGAGCGCCTCGCGGAGCAGTTTGTCGACAAAGGGATGCTGCTCATTCACATAAGCCGCAAACGCGAAACTCGTGTCGATCACCTCATCCCCGTCTTTAAACGCGAAGGGACAATCGTTGATGGACCGCATCGTGCAGGTTACGGTGTGCTCTTCCTCGGCTCCGTAGCCGAGCTGAACGCGAAACGTCACGCTCATCGGTGCCGCTTGATCGCGCTTGGCGAGACGATCGTAGTGGTACTTGATCTTCGGCGTGATGTGGTATGTCTTGCCTTTTTCGGCGAGCTTGCCCGAATACACACTGGCCTCGAAGTATTCATCGCACTGGATCGTCACCTTGACCGGTGTGTCACTTCCGGGCGAAACAACCTCGACGCCGAGCAAGCCCATGGGGTCGCCCAGGTGAAGCGGATCGTTCTCGGGCTTGTCCGAATGAAATCCGGCCGTGGCAATCAAATACGACGGAAACAACTGTTTGTCGAATCCCGCCACGGGGGTGAATTCCGCCCGCGCCGCCGCGGAGGCGGCGACGAGAGCTGTCAGCATCACAACGATGCTCTTGCCGAAACGTGCTGTCATCTTGAGTTCCTTGCTGTTGGTGAAAATTGATTTTGTGGTCCCGACCTCCCGCCCTTGTGTGTCTCTGTCCTGTTCGCCCGGCCGGCAGGTCGCCCCGATCCGGGAAAGTGTTTGCTGCAATTGCGTGATTGGTTTCGTGTGTCGGTTCATGGATGGCCCTGTGAAATTGTCCCGTCGTTTAAACTCTCCGATTCGTATCGCACCTGGTTTCTGCCGGAGTTCTTCGCCACGTACAGCTGCTCGTCGGCCAGCGAAAGCAGATCGCGCGGCTCCGGCGCGCGGTGATCGTCACAACAGAGACCGATGCTCACCGTGATCGGGATCGATACTCCCTCGAACTCCACGGCGGAGGCGGCCACGAGTTGACGGACCCGTTCCGCCACTTGCACCGCGTCGTGCAGATCGGTGCGCGTCAGGAGCATCGCGAATTCCTCACCGCCGTACCGGGCAAGCAGGTCGCCGCTGCGCAAGGCCGATTTCGCGCGCCGCGAAAATTCGACGAGCACCGCGTCTCCCGCCAGATGTCCGTGCGTGTCGTTGATGGACTTGAACTTGTCCAAATCCATCATCAGCAGACAGAGGGGAGTGCCCGCCCGCCGAGACTGTGCCCGCTCCCGTTCGAGCGTCTCGAGCAGATAGCGTTTGTTGTGTACGGAGGTCAGTCCGTCGGTTGTCATCAGCTTGAAGACGACTTCGTGGTACTGCGCTTCGATACGGTCCGAGCTCAGGTATTTGAAAATCTGGTTGCCGAAACGGAGTCGATCACCCGCGGCAAGGGGCTGGGAACCCTCGATCCGCCGCTCGTTGACGTATGTGCCGTTCGTGCTCCCGAGGTCAGTGACAAGATGCCCGTCCCCCTGTGGTTCGATCATGGCATGTCGCCGCGAAACCGAGTCATCGCATAGCGGCAGCGAACAACTCGCATCCCGGCCGATGGAGATCGGCTCCCGTTTCAACTCCAACGGCTGCTCGATGCCGTTCACGGGGTAAATTCGGACGAGCAAACTTGGTCCCGAGGCATCGATGCGGGGAGCGCCGCACGACGGAGACATTCGGGTTGCGAGAATCTCGTTCATCATTCACTCACTCGTTTATCAATCTGCCGCCGACTGTTTTGAAACCGTAAATTCTCGGAACGAACACGACTGGCACGGATCGCTCACGTCTCGTTCACGGATCGCCCGCGCTCCGCGCTTTGCTGTGCGCCGATTCCGAACCTTGTCTGCGCTGATCGCGGAACGAACGCAGCGCGGAAACGGCACTCTTCGCCGGCGATCCCGGAAGCGTGATTCGTTCGACAACAGCAGCCGGCACGTTGATGCGAGGAGAGGGCTCGTCTTGCCCGGTAACTTCCGTGCTGATCGTGGTTCCACCGGATTGCGGTTTGTCGAGTTCCGCGCCCGTTCCGGCCGGCTGGTTCGACGAGGCCATCCATCCCATCAATCCGAGAAGGCCGATCGAAGCCGCACAACTTGCGTACAATTTCCGACGCGATGGACGGCGCTTTGTTGTAATCCCGTGCGTTGCCGATTCGGCGGACTGCGGGATGAACGACGCCAACGCGATCGCGACCTCGTCAGCTGTCTGGTACCGCTGCGACGGAGATTTCGCCAGCATCCGGGAAACGACCGTCACCAGTTCCGCGGGAATGTTTGCGGGAGGGTGCTCCAGCCAACTTGGTGTGTCGAACAGATGGCCTTTGAGCTTCGATGCCGCGGTGGTGTATTTCGCATTGCTGAACGGCGGCTGACCGCTCAGTAGATACAATAGCGTGCAGCCGAGGCTGTAGAGGTCGCAGCGTTCGTCTACCTGACTGGAGTCGTGCGCCTGTTCGGGGGCGAGGAAATCCCAAGTTCCCAGCATGGCCCCTTGTTCCGTCAACTGATGGTCCGCATAGGTGTCGCGGACCAAGCCGAAATCGAGAATCTTAACGACTCCCGATCGATTAACGATCAGGTTCGAGGGTTTGATATCGCGATGCACGAATCCGGATGCGTGCGAATAGGCGAGCCCGAGCGCCGCTTGACGAATCAGGCCACACGCCTCTTCGTAGAGAATTGGCCCGCGACGTTGCACCAGCGATGCGAGGTCCTCCCCCTCGATGTATTCGGTCACCAGGTACATCAAACCGTCGAGACAACCGGCGTCCACGGCATTCACAATCTGTGGATGCTGCAGCCGACCGAGCGCCAACGTTTCCTGCTCGAACCGTTCTTGGACATCATCACTTCCGGAGAATTCCGCGGAGACAAACTTGATCGCAAACAGCCGATCGAGGTGCATGTGCCGCGCACGGAACACTTTTCCCATTCCACCGCCGCCGATCTTCGAGCCGAGAGCGTACTGTCCCAGGTAAAGACCGGTCAGGTCGTCCCGTGTGATGTCGGCTTTGCAAACCAATGGGTGGGGTGATGACGGTTGTTCGTGGTTTGCGGTCTGAGACGGCAAATTGCCGATAGGCTCCACGGCCGACGACCTCCCCGGTCTCAGCACGCGAGTTGCTTGAGGTTCTTCGTTTGAAAAATCCTCTTGAGCCATAAGTCGCGTCACTCCGCCGAAACAATCCGCCTGACCCATGCACACACGAATGGGAATCCCGAAGGAAACAATAGGTCAGCGTTCCATGGGTCGGAGAATTCCAGGCATGGCGGGCGATCGACTCGTCAGCCAGGGTACTGACAGAATCAGATTTGCCGATTGTGCTGTCGTCTTTGCCGATTGTGCTGTCGTCGAGTCGTAACGTGTTTTGACAACTCCAAGGATTACGGGTGGGTGGGACTGGCGGCGGCATTGGGGCCGCCAGTGTTTCGGGAACTCGGAGCCGAAGTGCGAACTCCGAACGCCTCGTATGTGATCGAGAAAAGCACTGGTGAGCCGAAGTGTTTCACCGGTCGCGCCCGGCGATGTCACCCCAAAAGAAGCGGGGGATGGTTCGTAAAACCATCCCCCGCTGGTTGGCTGATCGCTGACCGCTTTTCGCTGCTCTTCGCTATGGGTTCAGAATCGCCGATTCGTCGAACCAGATGTGGTTGATCACCTGTCGTTTTTCCGACGTGTAGACGACGTGGATCAGGCCGTCGCGCGATTGAATCGCGGTGGGATAGCCGGCCGAATCTCCCGGCTTGTTGACGACATCCCGCTTATAGGGCCAGGTCTTATCGTTGTCGGTTGAGATGTGCACCGTCAGCGGCATCCGATGTCCGGTGTTGTTGTCGTTGTTGACCAGCAGCAGATGGCCGTTCCGCAATTTGATGAAATCGCAGGCGGCGTTGGGGTTGGGGAACTGCGTCCGTTCTCCCCGGCTCCAGGTTTTGCCGCCGTCACGCGACTCGGAGCGAAACAGCACGCCGTCGGCGTTGGGGGCGAAATCTCCTCCGCGGCGAACGTAGGCGATGAGGTAGTTGTCATCGATCTGCACCGGCTGCGCCTGCAGGTTGCCGGTGTCGCTCATGATGCGGTTGGTTTCGGTCCAGGTTTTCGTTTTTTAGCTGTAGCGGAGGAAGTAGCTGCACGTATCGGGAGCAGTCTTTTCCTGGTCCCG
>CAZVJA010000284.1:0-5506 GCA_964626885.1 uncultured Planctomycetaceae bacterium
TCGCATGGGCGGTATCGACCATTTCCTTGGCCCATTCCCATTTCCAGGAGAGGTGCTTGTCGTTGAACATCGGCAGCAAGCGTCCTTCCTGCCGGAAGACATCGACCACCTGTTTGAAGAATTGGTAGCGGGGATATTGGGTCTGTCCGAGTTCATTGCGGGGATAATTGCCGTGCTCTCCAATCACCAGCACGGCGTCGACCGCGAGTTTGTCCCCTCCCGCGCGCAGGGCTTCGGCGATGGAGGGATAGATCGTGAAGCCGAACTCCTTGGCCCTCTGCCGGCTCAAGTCATTTTCCGGCTGCTGATCGACGTAGGCAGAGACGACTTCGAACGGTGGATGATGCCAGCCGCCGCTGAGGGGATAGCCGACGAGAAACCGCTCCGCCATGTGCCACGCGTGCGAGTGGTAGCGCCACTCGGTGGTAACAACCGCCAACTTTTTCTTTGGCTTTGTTGGTGCCGCCGCCAGGCTTGCCCAAGGGGCCACCAGCAGCCCGGTTCCCACTGTTCCCATCGCCGCTAAGAATTCACGTCGTCGGAGCATGATGTTATTTCCAATCTACGGGCAACAAGAGTTGGATGTGCAATCAGCGACCACACACATCCAAGGCGAAGGATGGTCAGCGCGTGCGCGACTACCTGTCGCGGAACTTTCTCACCACTGAAGCCTATCTTCCGCAATTCGCCGTCGGATTCAAGCACGTTTCGGCGAATGCGCAGCCCGAGGTCATGTAGACAGCGGACGGAGCGGAAAGATTTCGACCGACACCCGGTCCGCGAAGATCGAGTGGACCGGATCCCCCTCGGCTGCAATTCCCGCGGCTCGGACGAGAGATTCTTCGAGGTGCGTGACACGGCATTCGCGCAGCGGATAGGGAGTATGATGCACGTACCCTTGATAGACCCGACCGCATTCCTTGGCGGAGTAGAGAATGTACCGCTCGCAGAGAAAGTGCTCCAAAGTCCCCGGGGGAGCTTGCCCATCGGGGAGTCCGGCGGCGCTGCTGTCGATCAGATCGCCAATCTCGGCGGAAATATTGGTCGCCGGTCCCGGATCGCCGGGCCAAAGGCGCGTGCTGGAATATTCAATGCGATTTCCGCGGCGCGTGAGCGCCATGCGTGCGCGGTAATACGGCAACTTCCATCCCCAACGGGCCAGTCGGACCGCCAGCGAACTTGCGGCATCCAGACTGAAGAACCAGACCCCCGGATCGCGTCCATCACAATGCACGTAGGTCCGCACATTTGTTTCGTGAAACGCGGAGACGCCCGGCACGGCGGGAGACCACCAGGGACGCACGCCGGTCAGTGTAAACGGCACCAGCCCCACCCAGGCGTCGCCGTCAAACGTGTCGATCGTGAGTTGGGGCGGGACGAATCTTCTCAATGCGTCCGCCGGAACCCGCCAATGCACGAGCAGCAGATGCGACCAGATATGATGGCCGATCGCGCGGCCCGCGGGACGTCGCGTCGGTGTGATGCGGTCGATCGTGGAAGAAGCAACGAGCATGTTGATCCTCGGATCTCGGGCCGCGACAGGCTCGCCCCACCGGGTCTTGCCAGGCGATCGTCGTCGTCGCCAATTTCAGACCCGTGGCTGACGATCAGTCTTAACAGATTTCGATCGCCAAAAAAGAAGAAGGCACGGACAACTGAATGCCCGTGCCACTCGGGTTTTCGAGATCTGTTCGCCGCCGTTGTCTAATACCGAGCGGGCGTGAATTGATGATTGCCGGCCGGAATTAACGCCTGACGGTAGTGATGGTACGTCGTCGGGCGCGACGTGTGCTCTGCTCCCTCTGCACCCGGCGCCGGGGCAGGATTCGATGGTGCCGGAGCCGGCGCTGGAGCCGGAGAATTCATGATGGGAGGCGACTGCCAGTCACAGCCCGAGTTGCATCCGCCGCTGGGACAACAATCCATCGGAGCGCCGCACATGGAGGGTCCGCAGCATAACGGAGTGGTTCCGCAAACGTCCCAACACGGATCGCAACAAGTCGTTGTGCAGCAGGGGTCACAACTGGTGGTGCAACATGGATCGCAGTAGCCGTACGAACCACATGCGTTTCCGCATCCGGCCCCATAACCACAGCCGTACCCGTATCCGCAGCCGTGATGACACCACGGGTCGAACACCCAGCAGAAGACGCACTCAACACCATGGACGGCCCAATAGACCGGCTGGAAGATGCAGCAGCCGTGTTGATAGGGCGTTCCGCCACAAGGGGAACCGCCACAATAACCTTGGCCGCCACAGGGATCACCGCAGCTGTTTCCGCAGTAACCGGGACCGCCGCACGGGGAGCCGTAATATCCGGGTCCACCGCAGGAATTGTAGCCTGCGTAACCGCCGGGGTAGCAGCAGCATCCTGCCATCGAGGAGATCAGGGCCAGAGCCATGAGGCAAGGGATTAGCCGTTTCATCGTATCTTCCTGAGTTGAACCCACCGGAATGGAAGGTTGAGACTGTCCCCCCTGCTTCTCATTTCATCGGAGTTGGCGCATGGGAAACTTGACCGATTTTTCCGATTACGCGAACTTTGCAGCTGAAAATAATATACTCATGTATACATTTCCGTGCGAGTGGGGCTCCTTTTTCGGTAATGGGTCAGTTTCAACGTTCCGGCAGGGGTGGCTGAGCTCGAGCGGTGCGAGCCCCCCCTGTGCGTTTCGAACTGGGGGCGAACCAAAGCGGTTCGACCCCAGGCCCCAACTTAAAGTGACCCACTCCCCCTTTTTCGCGGATGGGGGATGAATGGCAAGCCCACACCAGCCTGGCATGTTCGCCACCCCCGCAGCCTGATAAGTAAAGCCCTTGCAGTACCTGCAACCGAAGCCGAATGAACGAATGATTTCCTCGTTCGCTCAGAGCCCGGCCAACGCTGCCGACATCCCACTGAAGAGGTCGCGTTTCAGAGAGGAGTGGCGACTACACCCCGCTGTTTGAGCATCCAGAGTGCGAACGAGTCGCTTGGAAAAGGGAACGTATGAACCGCCGGATCGTGGTGAGATCGATAGGAACAATTGCCTGTCTCGCTGCTTCGCTGAATTGCGAATCGAGAACGGAATTCCGGGCAACCTGCATGGTGAATTGTGGAATTTGTTTTACGAAGAACGAAGTGCATTTCAGTCAGCGTGACGAGTCTCTTCACTTCGGCTTTTGTCCTCGAAATCCGCCCGCACATGGAGCTGTTCATAAGTGCACAGATTTGGAGAGGCGAAACGGTCATTTATGAATCTCTTCTGTTTCCTCGAAATCGGTTGTTGAGAAATCCGCGAAGCAAAGGGTAAGCTGAGGGGACATCAGCCAGCACAAAAAGCCAGCGAAGTTTGTGCGACAGGATTCGATTCTCATCGCGATTTCGAACGTTTCCTGTCGTGGATGCCATCGACGTTCGTCTGCTGCTCGTCAAGCCGATTCCGGCGACTTTGTTTGAGGGGGGCCCGTCTTTTCATGGACGCACAACTTCGAATCATCAGCGGTCCGTTCGCTGGAGAAAGAATTCCTGTTCATCAGGCCAAGTTCATCGTGGGGCGTGAGCAGGATTGCCAGTTTCGACCGGACAGCGAATTCGTCAGCCGACACCACTGTGTCCTGCTGCTCGATGAATATGCCCTTCGCGTTCGAGATCTGGGAAGTAAGAATGGAACCTTCGTGAACGGTCGGCGAATCTCCGGTGAGGTCATCCTGCAGCATGATGACATGATCTCACTGGGTGAATTGACCATGCAGGTGGACCTGGTTGGGGCGCCGGCGCTTTCATCAGACAAACCCAATGCGGCGTTGATGGGAACAGACATCTTTGACGGAAATACGCTGGAGGAAGCGCCTTCCGCCACCGGATCCGCATCACCGCCCGAAGGGGATACGAAGCATCTGCCGGAGGTGAATCCGATCAGCGGAACTCCGCCTCGGCAATGACTTGCGGGAGTCGCGGAGGAATTCGTCGAAGATTCGCCAGGACATGACGTCGCTGGCGTTGAATCCTCAGGAGCGCCCGGGAGAATGTACGGATGGAATACTCCCGGCTGTTCTGGAAGATCTTACTCATCTATGCGGGGCTGATCGCGGTCGCGGTCGGCGTGTTCGCCGTGGTTGTCGTCGTGCGGCTGCGCAGCGTGGTCGAACAGGAGGCGGAGACACGGCTGGTCACCGCCGCGCAGACGCTGCTGCAGTCTTTCGCCGATAAACTCCCACAGGCCTCCACCCCGGCGCTGCAACTGCGGCTAAAGGATCTGGGAGAGCGTATCGACGCACGAGTAACGCTGATTAACGACGATGGCACGATCGTCGGCGACTCCGAAGCGGAGCCGACCGCCATGGACAACCATCTGGAACGTCCTGAGATTCAAGCGGCGCGGACGTCGGCCCAAGGCGTGGGGATTTTTCGGAGACGGAGTTCCACGCTGGAGAAACCGATGTTGTACGCGGCGGTTCGCGTGGGGAACCCGGATCGGACGACCGGTTATGTGCGCGTCGCCGCGGACTTGGTTTCCGTCGACGAACGTGTCTGGACCGTGCAGCGTCGCGTGGTGGTTGTCGCGTTCGCGTTGCTCGTCGCCGGATTGATCATCACCTATTTGCTGACCTCGCGGTGGATCGATTCGTTAACGACCCTGACGCGCGCCGTCGAAGCCGCGGCAACGGGAGAATTTCAAACACGGATTCCGGTACATACGGACGATGACCTCTCGAAACTAATGTCGGCCTTCAACGGGATGTTACGAAATCTGGCGACGCGCGACAGCGACTTTCTGACGCGAAATCGTCAACTTAAAGAAGACAGTGATCGCCTTTCAACGGTGCTGGGGAGCATGATCGAAGGGGTCATTGCCGTGGATCATGGTCAAAAACTCCTGTTTGCGAACAAGGCGGCCCAGATGCTGCTTGATGTTCCCCAGCCGGCGGGGATCGGCAGGCCGATCTGGGAGGTGATCCGCAATCCGACGATTCAACAGGTGGTCAAGGACGCCCTGGCGGGCCAGGACCGCACGACGGTTGAACTGGAACTGCCTCGCAAGCACGCAGCCGTGGCGATGTTGGCGACTCGACTCCCGGGAAATCCTTGTCCCGGCGTGGTGCTGGTGCTGCACGACGTGACGGAGCTTCGCCGTCTGGAAAACCTTCGTCGGGAGTTCGTGTCGAATGTCTCGCATGAGCTCAAGACGCCCCTCACCGCCATTCAGGCTTATACGGAAACCTTGCTCTCGGGCGGCCTGCATGATCCGGAACACAGCCGCCAGTTCGTCGAGCGGATCCAGGAACATGGAGACCGGCTGCACGCGTTGATCCTCGATTTGCTCCGGCTGGCGCGGATTGAATCGAGTACCGATGTGTTCGACGTTCGGGCAGTACGGGTCGCGGGGGTGGTTGCCTCGTGTCTGAACGAGCATCGCCCCGTCGCCGAGGCAAAGAATGTGACGCTCATCGTTGAACCTTCGCCGGAAGATCTGTCGGTCACGGCTGACGAGGAAGGGCTGCACACGATGATCAGCAACCTGG
>CAZVJA010000285.1:0-5490 GCA_964626885.1 uncultured Planctomycetaceae bacterium
CAGTGGCCACTTCTTCCGAGTCGGCTCCCGATAAAGAACTCTCGACGATCGTTCACGATCTCCGCGCTATCGGCAAGATGGTCCGCAACGTCAAGACCGACGACGACACCGCTGGCCAATCGCTGGAAGCATATGCCAAGAACTCGGGCAACGCCTGAGATCGCAAGCTCCTAAGGTCGGGTATCTTCGGCTGGCGCGGGAGCTTGAACCGGATTACTTCCAGGTTACCAGCTCGGCTATAGCACGGCGGGAGGGCTCACCCGCCCGTTAGCAGTGGTGCGCGGCTTGGTGGTCTCATTCAGGGGATTATTCCCGGCCGACTTGCTCATCCGCATTTCGGATGACCTGATAGGCGGTTGTGCTGTCAGGGGCTTCACGCAGGCGTTGTAGAAACTCCTCGTTCTGAATCATTCTGCCGAGCCGAGCGAGCACTTGCAGATGTGTTCGCGAATCGCGGCACAATACGAGGAAGAACAGATCGGTTAACGTTCGCTTCGGAGCGCCGAACGGTATGCCGCTGAGCGTGCGCCCGAACGCAATGATCGATTCGCCCAGTGAGTCGGGGAGGGGGTTGCGTGGGTGTGGAATCGCGACTCCGTTCTCGAAGCCAGTTGAGAGTACCTCTTCGCGATCTTTTACGGCCTGCAAGACAACCGCCGGTTCCCATATCTGCCAGGTTCTGCCCGCAACTTCAACCAGACTTTCCAGGACCGAGGGCTTGGTTCGTCCCTGCAACGGGACTTCGACCGTTTCGGGATGCAACAGGCTGCTGACGGGTAAATCGGCGTCTACCTCGGACGAACGTTGCGATACCTCCACGGCAGCCAACTCGTCGGGGTTGTAGCCGCGCATCTCCTGCTCGAGCCAATGCGTGACTTCCGCGGGATGGAACTGCCACTCCCCGGAAAGTTTCCGCCCAGGAATTCGCCCGCGTTCGGCCAGTTTTTCGAGTTCGCGGCGGTCGCGACCAAGCTGGCTGGCAAGGGCGTCAAGATTCAGCCAGTCGTGCGACATTTCGAATTCTCGCAGCGGAGAGTGACTGTCGAAGGACGCGGCAACAGTTAAGAGGGTCGGCTGCCGTGCGTGCATGCGCCGCGTTGACGGTATCTTAGCCCCGCAACGAGAGAAAATCACCCTGTTTCATTGCGGGCTTGACGGCGCCGGGTACAAACGCTGCGCTCGAGCCGTCACTCCTGGCAGAGAACGAGAAAGCGATCGCGGCAGGTTTTCAGCGTGCTGCTGTAATCGGAATTCCAGATCTCGTCGGACCAAGCACCGATCTCGAAATACCCGGAGTAGTCGGCTTCCAGGAAAGTCCGACAAATATCGCGAAGCGGAACTTCGCCATCGCCGGGGAGACAGCGTTCCGCGACCGATTTTCGGTCTCGGCTGCTATCGTTTAGCTGCACCGTCGCGACCAGAGGCGCAATCTCCGGAATACGCTCCACGATGTTCGGGTCACGCCAAATGTGGAAGGCATCGAACGCAAGTCGCGCGAACGGTTCTCCACACTGATACAGCACCTCGAGCGTTTCGTCGATCGCGTTCAAGAAGGACCATTGCGATCCCGTCGCTGTCGACATTGGCTGAAGCGCGAGCAAGACGTTGTTTTCCGCGGCGTCGTCCGCCAAGGCTTTGAGACCCTGAATGACGAGTCGACGTGCGTGGCGGAGGGTGTGTCCGGCGCGAGGACCGCTCATCAGCACCACGCAATTAGACTCTAGACGCCCCGCCAGACGAATGGCGTCACGCGCATCATCCACCGCCTCACGAAACGTGCCATGATTCCAACCGGTGAATCCACCCGCCCACGAAATGCTCGATACAGCCAAGCCGGAGTCGCGAATCACCTCGACCGTTTTATCGTCCTCATAGTCAGCGAGCTTCGTCCGCCAGATCCCGATCGCGTCGATCCCCGCCTGACGGTAGCCTTGCACATCCTCAACCAACGACCATCGGTAGGTCATGGTTTGCTGGATCGACAACCGTGCCGCGATATCCGTCGGTGCGGAACGCGAAGGCGATAACTGAGAGAAAGGCATCGTCTGACTGGGCACGGTCTTCGTCGTGGCGAAGTCTTCGATCACAAACCCGCTCCTCATGAGGGAACGCCGCACATTCCAGGCGGCATGATGGGACAGGAACACCAGTGAATACAACCGACTAACGGCCGCGCTGGACGGTTGCTATCCCTTGGCGGTGATCTTTACCGAGGGATCATCCGCGACGTTGACGAACACATGGACGTGCGGCGTTCCCCGGAAGTGCCAAACAAACGAAGGCCCTTCCAGTCGCCAGATGTCCCACACTTCGTCGTTCCCCAGATCCCCCGATTGGTAGAACGCGATGCGGCACTTCTCCAGTCCGCCTTGGGTGGTCAAGCAACGCATGGCCTCGCTCCGGTCGACTTCGCGATACGGTTCCAGCAGGGATGCGAGCACCTTCTGCATGTGCTCGTGCTGATCCTTCGACAATTCGCTGATTGGAATGCCGGGGAGATCTCCTTTCGCACCGCGAAAATGCACATCGGCTTCGTGCGGTGCCTTCGCGACCAGAGCCTGGTTCCGCTGCTTGCCGTCGAGCATCTTGTAAAGGGCGTTGGCCTTCAATGCTTGCGACCAGAAGACGTTCCCCGGATGATCCGGTTTCTCGTTGAAACCTTCCGCCGCGTGACCGTAGAAAATCGGTCCGCCGAACGCCACATGCTCCGCGCTGTCGCCATCGCAGCGAATCGTCAAATGCCGGCCGGTCATCGCGAACTGAAACTTCCCCGTCCCCGGCTCGCCGAACAGCGCGATCGACTGTTCTTCGCCGAACCCTTTGCCATGTGTGTCGTCCCGCAACTGCTTCCGCATGCGGTCGTGCCACTCGGGGTTGTAGAGCCCGTAATAGATCGCCTCGATCAGTTCCTGCTGATCCTTGTTGAAGAAATCGCTTTTCACCTTCTTATCGGTGATCTGCCAGTTGTTTTCGACGTGCATCCGCAGCAGTCCACGATCGTCGCCGCTGTAGTCCCACTCGAAACAGACTTCGTCCTTCTGGTCCGGGCTCAATGACTCGTAAAGCTTCTTGACGAGATTTTCCGGTTCGGCTTTCGGTGTCTTCTCGGCTGCGAGAACTCGCAACGGCAGCGAAGCGGCAGTGAGTGCGGCGGCGGTGGCTCCCACCGTCTGCGCGAATTGTCGGCGCGTTACCACAAAGGAATCCGGTCCGCAGCAATCGGGATATTTTTTTTGCGGGTTCATTCCCAGCTCCTTGATGGTCAAATTTTTGTAGTAGTTTTTCGATGTCGGGAACGTTCCGACGACCGAGATGTTCAATCGGGTGAAGAGCTTCGATATCGCGATCGCGTTAGAAACACATCGAATCGTCTTCAAGCCGGCTACAGTATGCGCGAGACGCGTCGAAAAACGCAAACGCAATTTGAGGAAACTTTCTGTATGCGACGACCGATGTCTGAATTTTCCGAATTCGCGGTTGACAACTTGTGAACTTCGTTTTCACGGACGAGGAGCTGCCGTTTTGTGCTTTGAGCTGATTTGGACTAGCGCCGTGATGCATTCAATGAAGCAATGCACTACCCCGATGCTACCGATTGTGCGGCGTGGATGTGGATAACGACAATATCTTGTGGTGGATGAGGATGTTCACCCAGGCAGAGGGTCGCCACGGAGGCAAAACATCCGCCGCGGAGGAATGAAATCTACGAGGTTCGGTGCCGACTCGGGCAGCCTGCGCGACCGATTGCGCCCTCAACCGGCCGCCGGGCTTATTGCCAATCACTTCCCTCACTCAGTTCAGTTTTTCTTTTCTCCCTCTTTATTGTCGGTGGTGTTTCCGTTCGCTGCGGATTTCTTCTTAGACGCCTGCTCGTTGGCAGCAGCGCGGGCCTCGCGTCGTTTCTGCGCCTGCAGCTCGAGTTTCGCGAGCATCGTTTGCTGGTCAACATCGAGGAGTGCACGGAGTTCTTCATTCTGTTGGGTTTGAAGCTTCTGTAACTTCGCTCGCAATTCCGCAATCTGGTCCGCGTATTTGGCTTGAACCGCGAGTGCTTTATCCCTTTGCTCGGTCGTGAGATTCAGTTTGCCGTACAGGTTCGGCAGACGCGGCTTCTTCTCGGTCTCGGCGGTGGCTGTTTTTCCCGTCTTGCTCTCTGCCGCCGGTTTGTCGTCCGAATAACTTGGTTGCAGGCAGATGAGTCCGAGCATCAATGTTGCGATTGCCGCGGGAGTCACAAACGATTTCATCTATAGTCCTTTCTCATAATGAAGGTGCTGCCAGTTTTTGTATGGACTTGCAGCCAACGAACGTTCCGCCAGGCACCCTGCTTGGAGGAGGTTTTCCAGCATCTTGCGGATACTGTACATCAGTTTCAACAAAAATTCACGATTTGGCCGAGCTTTCAAAAAAACTTTGCATTTGTGCGGAATCGGCATGGTTGGTACCAGGAACCCCCCCATACGGTGTTCTACCACCGCCGCTGCTTTGCGGTGGTCACTCGCGTCCTTACAATGAGGGGAGCAGAGGGACTACGACGGTCGGAACAGCTGCACCGTTGAACGCCAAATATGGGGTTTAGCTCCCGCGAAGAAACGCTCCAACTGCTGCATCCAAATGACCCAAGGCCCTAGCACCATGCTCGATCGTTCTTCCGAAACGCAGGCATCCACTTCCATTGATGAGACGCTAGTCGCGCTCAAGGCTGGGCGACCGGTCATCGTCGTCGATGCCCACGAGCGTGAGAACGAGGGGGACTTCATCTGCGCCGCCGAGAACATCACTGCGGAAACAGTTGACTTCATGCTCCGCGTCGGCCGCGGCGTTCTGTGCGTCCCGCTTCCACAAGAAACGGCCGAGCGCTTGCAGCTTTCTCCCGCTGTCGGCCCCGATTACAACACCGCCCCCAATCAGACGCAGTTTCTCGTCCCCATCGATCACCGAGACGCGGGGACCGGCGTCAGCCCCGAGAACCGCGCGAAGACAATCCGCGCCCTGGCCGACCCGAACTCAACCGCCGCCGAGTTCGTTCGCCCGGGGCACCTTTCGCCGCTGCTTGCCAAAGATGGTGGAGTCCTTCGCCGCGCGGGGCACACTGAAGCCACCGTCGACCTGATGCGCATGGCGGGCCTCCGTCCCGTCGGCGTGCTCATCGAAATCTTGAGCCCCACCGGCCACGGCATGGCCAACTACGACGAACTTCTCGACATCTCCCGCGAGCACCAGATCCCGATTCTCGCTATCGAAGATCTCATTCGCCATCGCCGGCTGCGCGAACAACTCGTTCGCAGAGAAGTGGAAGTCACCATCCCCACAAAAGACTTCGGCCACCCGCGGATCATTGCTTACCGTGTCGAGCACGAGGATCAGGAGCCGTTCGCCATCGTCTGGGGAGATCCCGCCAACGCGACGAACCCGCCGCTGATCCGTATGCACTCTTCCTGCTTCACCGGCGACGTTGTTGATTCGCTCCGCTGCGACTGCGGCGACCAG
>CAZVJA010000286.1:0-5334 GCA_964626885.1 uncultured Planctomycetaceae bacterium
CTCCCGCTTCTCTGTTCATCCCCGGCACATCGACAAAGCGGTTCTGTGTTGTCGGAACAGGGACATGCACCGGGACGGGAACCTCGGTTTGTTTCTCGACCGGCACCTGAACCGGGACGTACTGGATGCGGGCTTCAGGCTTCAGGTGGTCAGGCTTCGGGATTTCGACACTGGACGCTTGGCTTTCCTGAAGCCTGGAGCCCGATCCCTGAAGCCTGTCCTGCACTCGCTCGACCACCTTCGGACCGAGCCGCAATGCGATCAGCTTGCCCACCATGTACACGGCGATTCCGACCGGGCCGCTCAACCCCAGCGCTCCGGCGAGTGCGGGCCAGAGATAGGTCCAGGCAGACGACGCGACACCTCCGGCCGCAATGGAGAGATCCGGCGCTTCGGATGGCGGAACCGGCGGCAAGCTCTTTTCGTCGCGGTCAAAATGCTCCGGAGGTTTATCGGCTTTCTCGGTTTGCGGAGGCACAGTCGGTCGCGGCTTGCCGCAATCGGGGAGACGACCGAGCAGCTGCGTCAGCTTGGCGCGAACCTTCTCCGGCCCGACGATCCAGGTGCCGTTGCCGAAATCACTCGCGGAGACAACTCCGACCGCCTCCTTGTTGTATGTCACTGGTCCGCCGGAGACGCCGCGCACAACCGCCGTGGAGACGAGATAGTCCGTCTGCCGGTCCCCGGTTTGCGCGGGGAGAATATTCCCTTTCACTTCCGCATAGGGACTGCCGCTGGGAAATCCCCCGATGGTGACTTGCGATCCGACCGGCGGCATCCGTTCGGCGATGCCCAGGGTATTCAACACCCTTCCCGGTACCAGAGAGAGGACGGCCAGATCGCTCGCGTCATTCGCCTTGTCGAACCCATCCACTCGGGCGGGAACCCACTGCTGATCGATCGCGACATGCGCGCTCAACAGTTTGCTGCCGATGATCCCAGCGCCGTGCGCGTAACAGCAGTGCCCGGCCGTGACAAAGTAATACCGCTCGCCGATGTTCCCGATGCAAAACGACGAACCGGTTCCGACTTCGACGCGGCAGTTGATCGGCGTGCAGACACGAATCTCGGTCTTGATCATGAAGATCTGGCCATTTGCGGCCTCGCACCCGTAGAGTACGGCGGCGACAGTCCAGAGACCGATGCACAGCTTTTTGAGATCGATCATGTGGGCACCTCATCGGAAATGCGGCTGAAGTCGCTTCCTTCCATCGCCGACGCAGTCCCATCGAATTGGTACGTTCCCTGGCGGACCAGTTCTCGGAGCAAGTCGGCGGGGTTGTATTTCGTTGGATTGCCGTGATTGAGTCGTCCCAGGCGCATCAGCACCGCTGCGAGCAATTCGGAGCAAAACAGTTGATCTAAGTCCGCGCCGGGAAAGAGTCGTGACCGTTTGAGGCCGCGCGTTCCAGAAAGCAAGGCTCCTCCGAAGTCGTAATCGACTCCTCGCCGTACGAAGTACTTCACGAAAACAGTTGTTAAGAGGTGTGATTCACTATTCGACAGACGAAAAATCGGCGAGAGGCGGTAGAAGTCGATCCTGCCTCCTTGTTCGAGGTAATCGTGAATTCGTGCTTCCGGCTGATGCGCCTGCACTCCGCGTACAACCTGCTGCTGAATCAGGCAGGGATGCCTGCAGAGAGAGGTTGATTCGACCCACATCGACATCTGCCGGTGTTCGCAGATCATTGCGACGTGCGACGGACCGATGCGCAGGCGGGTGGGGGCCAGAAGACTGGCTGTCGCCAATTCAATGCAGCGTGCTGGCAACTCCGTGCCATAGCAGGCTGCAATATCGCCAGGGAGAAACTTCACGAAGGTTCCCTCCTGGCCTCCAGCCGGGCGAATTTCACGGCATGATCGTCAAGCTTTCCGGCATGTGTCTGCAATTGGTTTGACGTGGCAGCCCGCCATTCGTTGACTTCATCGAGCTTGGATTCGAGCCGGGTGCAGATGCGGTCAATACGGAACATCCAGATACCGAATCCACTGGCCAAGGCCACGGCGATACTTACCCAAGCATCGAGAGTCATGAGTCTCGCCTTGTCGAAGGAGGGGATCGTGGAGCGCAAAAAAAGGCGGCGCTGGTCATTTCTCATGAGAGAAAGAACCAGCGCCGCCGGGCTGTGTACCGAATGCGGCTCAATTCCTCGCGGCCGGACTGATTACCGAACGCCGCTGTTTATCGCGATCCGAGTATCACCCCGATCGTGAGATGAGTCAACGTGCATTTCGAAAAGTTTTTTAAACGCCCCCGACTGTTCGTCGATCAATCGGAAATCACGGAGCTGCGATGCGAGAAAAGTTTCCTCACGGGAGTTTCTCGCTGAGTGCCGTATCACATCGACGATCGATCCTTTTCCCTGCGTCCTTTCAAAATTCCTTTCTGAACATTGTCGAGGTAGCGGTCAATTTCGTCGACTCCTCGATCCAGTAGTCCGGCCCCGTCGATTTCGATTTCGCCGAGCTGGTGCTCGAGCATCTGCGTGGCCAGCGCGGTTAACTGGGCCGCTTGGTTGCCAAGCAGTTTCGCGGCGCGACCGACTTCAGCAGCCGAAATGGACTGCTTGCGCGATGCCCGATCGGGCTTCGCGGCTTTGTGCCCCGGTTTCTTCTTTTTGGGCATTTGCGACTTCCTGTTCGTTGTCTGTCAGGCCCCCCCGACAGGTTGTCGTTATCGCGCGTCGAGGGGAAAATGTCAACTCAATGGAGAATAAATGTAAAGTAATTATAAAATAATATAATCTCATAATAATAAGTTTACAATCTCAAAAAACCGGATAAAATCGCGGCATAACAACCTTCTGCAACTCACGTCAACGGGAACCGAATCATGACCGTCACTCGACTCCCAGCCTCTCACGAGTCCGCCGCCGCACTCTGTCTTGTTTGTGAACAGAATGCCGCTGAAATCCGCGGGCAGTGTCGCCGCTGCCGGCAAGGAACCAGCCGCGATATTGCCGCCGGCCGGGTCACCGAAGCCTACCTCGTCTCCACGGGTCTGTTGTTGCCCTCCCGGCAGGGTCGGAGAAAGCACAACCCCCCTTGGCGGGACCGGATCGAGCGATTGCAGCAGTCCCGAGCTGAGTTTTTCACAACCGAGTCGCTCACGCCATCCGACGATCTTGGCCGGTAAAACCGGCATGATCGCGTTTTCTTTCGATCCTCAGATTCCGACACGGATCGATTCTGCAAAGGCCCGGGACATGCTTCAGAAACGGTCGCCAGGACATTGCCTGTCGGATGACGCGGCCTGCGTGTTGTCGCAACTGATCGACAACGCCGTGATTACCGTGCGCAAATCCTCGCAGTCCCATCCCATCGGCTCCGCCCACGTTGCCGAGGATGTGACTGAAGCCGAGTTGTACGAGCCTTGGGTGGTGATACCTCTGGAGACGGACACGATTCCAGTCGACATCGAGGGGATTGGCTGCTCCGCGGGTGTGGAATTCCGCCTGCGATTCTTTCACCCCCAGGTGCGGGATGGAAGAGTGACTTACGACACCGAGCTGGTTCCGATCAGGTAGTTTGGCGAAGACGTTCCATGCCCCGATTGATTGTCATCCTGAATGAAGGTGAGCCGTGCGAACTGCATGGCATGAAACTGACGGCCAGCTACGTTCCGTCAAATCGTCGAAGAATTCGGGTTGTGCTCGATATGCCGCCACAATTGCTCGCAACGAAGGATTGCCACAACCGCAGTGGAATCGATCGACGGACGGACTCCAATTCCAGCTCGCAGGATGCTTCGCATCATTGAGAGCAGAGTTCCCGATTCCTTGCCAATCGAATAATTGGTGAAGTTGACCCGACAGGCAGGGGCGACGGACAAGGAAAGTGCGGCAGGGTCCGCATTTTCGCGGCTAGATCACCGGTGAACGACCGATCCGTCAGCTTTGCATGGCTCTGCCCCGGGATAGTCGCCGAATTTGTCATTCGGAACAGTGAACCTTCACGCGACTCATCCTCCAAGGCAGAACAACGTCGTATGAGAGCGGCCCTCGGCACCTTGCTGGCAAAAGGATTCTCGCAGCTGGCACCAGAAGTTCGCTGCAGAATTCCTTCCCAAAATGAACGAAAAGTGTATCTGACGTTTGATGATGGGCCCACCTCCGACGGAACCACCGAAATTCTCGATGTGCTGGCAAAGCATAATATCCCGGCAACATTTTTCGTCGTCGGCAGCAATGCGGCGCGGCATCCCCAGATGGTTCGAGAGTTGAAAGCTGCGGGGCACGCAGTCGGCAATCATAGTTTCTCGCATGTTGATGCCTGGAAAACCTCTCCGGGGTTGCTGGAGCATGACTTGTCACGGGCGACCGACACGCTGTCGAGTCTTCTGGGATCGTCGCCGCGCTGGATGCGCCCCCCCTATGGCCGCCTGACGCCGACGATGGTGAACTGGTCTCGACGACATCGTCAGCAGATTCTGCTTTGGGATGTGATGCCTCCCGATTTCGAGCAGGGGGTATCACCGCAAAAGATCGTGCGAAAGATGACGCGCGGGCTTCGTCCCGGCTCGGTCATTTGCCTGCACGACAATGCGGCTTCCCGACGAGTGACCCCCGCTGCCCTCCGATTTGCCCTACCGCGAATGATCGATGCTGGCTGGCAGTTTGCGACCGTGGATTGAATTTTACTCTCCTGGTGGTCAACAGGGCGTTTCGCGGCGATTTGGCAGACTTTTCCGGGTTGTTTTGCATCCCGGTTTCCGGTCCGCTATGCTGATTCATCAGTGACCGTTGATGCCGGAATGGGCATTTCCCACATGCTCTTCACTGGCGCGGTCGCGGAACGATTTCGCACGAACCATTTCTTCGAAGAGATTAACAAGGAGCCAGCGGTGAGCGCCAACCACAAGAATCGCCGAGAGTTTCTCAAGACATCCGCCGCCGCCGCGGCAACGGTTCCATTCTGGTTTTCCACCAATCGAGCCTTGGCGTTCGATTTCAAAGCGCCGAGCGAAAGGCCGGTACTTGGTTGTATCGGCACGGGGGATCGCTGGAACGGTGTCGGTCCGAATGCGCTCAACTTCGGGGACTGTGTGGCGGTTTGTGATGTCGACTCGGAGCATGCCGAAAAGGGACGGGCCAAGGTCACGGAAATTCAGGGAAAGAAGGGATCGAACCGGGAAGTTGCGGTATTCGGCGATTACCACAAGCTGCTTGACCGCAAAGATATTGAAGTCGTGACGATTGTCACGCCGGATCACTGGCACACGAAAATCGCCATCGATTCGATGCGGGCCGGCAAGGATGTTTACTGCGAAAAGCCCCTCACGCTGACGATCGAGGAGGGGAAGCAGATCATCAAGGTAATGGAAGAGACCGGTCG
>CAZVJA010000287.1:0-5202 GCA_964626885.1 uncultured Planctomycetaceae bacterium
GACGTGGCTGACCTTTCCCATGAGTTCGCCTACATCAACTGGATTCGCGCCCATGCGCCTGTCCATCCGCGCGTGACACTGGGGATTGGGGACGATGCGGCCTGTGTGAGCTTTCCGGCGGCATCGGAAGCACTCGTGGCTGTCGACATGCTGATGGAAGGAGTGCATTTCCGCTTTCCCGGCCTGTCGCCGCAAGACGTTGGTCGCAAAGCGTTGGGAGTGAACCTAAGCGACATTGCGGCGATGGCGGGGAAGCCGCTGGCGGCGTTTGTGGGGGTGGCGCTCCCGCGATCGCGCGGCATGGATTTCGCCCGTGAAATTCACGAGGGATTGGAGCAGCTGGCCGAGCGGTATCATGTGACTGTCGCGGGGGGAGACACAAACATCTGGGACGGACCGCTGGTCATCAGTGTGACGGTGGTCGGCGAATCGACGTCACGGGGGCGGGTGCGGCGAAAAGGTGCCCGGCAGGGGGATTGGATCTTCGTCACTGGAACGTTGGGGGGGAGCCTGGCCGGCAAGCATGCGCAATTTGAGCCGCGCGTCGAGGAAGCGCTCCAGTTGCACGAGGCGGTCGACCTGCATGCGATGATCGATATCAGCGACGGGCTGGCGGCCGACCTGCACCACATTCTGGATGAAAGCGAAGTCGGGGCAGCCATTCAGTCGGAGCGAATCCCGATTAGCGAGAGTGCGAGAGAGAATCCCCGGGATCGATCGCCGCTGGAGCGGGCGCTCGGCGACGGAGAGGACTTCGAGCTGCTGTTTACGGTTTCGCCGGAAGATGGTGAGAAGCTGCTCCGCCAGTCGCCAATTGCGATCCCGTTATCGCACATCGGCGAAATTACGTCCGCGAAAGACTGCGTACTCGTCGAGGGAGGGACGAGGCGACGGACGGCCTTGACGCGGTGCGGGTGGGAGCACCGGTTTTAATATTCCCGCCGCTGTCGCGACGAGGGGATGTTGAGCGCCTTGCGGTACTTGGTGACGGTTCGCCGCGCGAGGTTGTAACCCTTTTCGGCGAGGTGTTTCACGAGGTCGTCGTCGCTCAGCGGGCTTTTCTTGTCCTCGTTGTCGACGATGTCTTTCATCACCAGCTTGATGATGTCCCAGGCGACGTCCTCTCCCTCCGCCGTCTTCGTGCCGCCGCCGAAGAAGCTCTTCAGCGAGCAGATTTCCCGGGGGGTTTGAATCCACTTGTCGTCGACGGCCCGCGACACCGTGGTGACGTGCACGCCCACCACATCAGCAATCTGCTGCATTTTCAGGGGGATAATGTATTTCGGCCCCTTCTCGAGAAACTCCGTCTGATGGTCAACGATTGCCTGTGCAACCCGCTTGAGGGTGCTGTGCCGCTGCTCGATCGATTCGATCAGCCATTTGGCTGACTCGATCTTCTTCTTGATGTATTCCTTGATGTTCGGATCGGGGTTTGACCGCAGTTGCTCGATGTAATATTTGCTGATCCTCAATCGCGGCGTGTTTTCTTCGATCATCCGGACGGTGTATTTGCCGTTCTCGTCCTGTTCGACGATCAGGTCTGGTGTAACGTTCTGTGCGGGTCGGTCCTCGAATCCCTGGCCGGGCCAGGGGTTCAAGTGCCGCATCTCCTCAATGGCGTCCTTGATCGTCTCGATGGAGTACCCTGTCTTGCGTTGAATGACCGGCAACCGGTTTTGCTCGACATCTTCCAGGTGCGACGTGATGAGCGTGATGAGCACGTCGCGGTAAGGCATGTCGGGTGTGATTTGCAGGAGCAGGCATTCCTTGACGTCGCGCGCGCCGACTCCGGCGGGGTCGAGCTTTTGGATCAATGCGAGCGCCTGCTGTGCCTCCTCGAGGGGAATGTGCCGATCGTAAACCTGCACAATCTCCGGCAGGGAGCTTTGCAGGCGGCCATTGCCGTCGAGGTTCTGAATCAGATATTCGCCGAAGTCCCGGACCGACCTGTCGGAATTGAAGAAGCGGAATTGCTCGAGCAGGTACTCGTGCAGCGACTGGGGGCGGGCCTCCATATTCGAGACCGCGTCATGCTTTCGTTCCGATTCTTCTTCAATGCGGTTCGACGAAGGGCGCGAGCCTTCGGCGATGTTGTCTTCGGGCCAGTCAGCCGACATTTCGAGCAGGCGTTCGAAGTCGGCCTCATTGTTGTGCTCTTCGTCAACGATCAGCTCACGTTGCTCGACATCCTTGACGCGGGGATCTTCCGCGGGTTCCTCGTTCCGCGGCTCCAAGTCGGCGTCGGCCGGCTCTTCTTCGGACTGGGCATTTTCCAGCACGACGTTTTCCGCCAACTCCTGCTCGATCCGTTCGTTGAGCTCCATCAGCGGAAGCTGGAGGATCTCCATCGACTGAATCATTCGCGGAGCCAGCTTCATCTGCTGGCTCATCTTCATCTGCTGCGAAATGTTCAGTTGCATGATCGTCCTGTTTCCCGTGCGGCGGAAGGCCGGCTCATCGTGAGGCTTTGGAAGGTGCGGTGTGCGGCTGTGAGAGGCTAGAACTCCCGCCGACCCGTCAGGGCATCCGCCAGCATTTCCTTGTTAGCAAACTCTAGCACACTCCCCGAGGCGATCCCCCGGGCCAGTCGCGTGATCCGCACCGGCTCATTCGCCAACAGGTTTGAGATGTAAAGAGCGGTGCCGTCCCCTTCGAGCGTCGGGTTTGTAGCCATTACAATCTCCTGGACTCCTTCATTCCTTACCCGTCGCACCAAAGCTGCAATCGTCAGATCCTCCGGACCAATCCCTTCCAGCGGCGAAATACGCCCCTGCAGGACGTGGTAGACCCCCTGGTACACTCCCGCTGCTTCGAGGGCGGTAATATCCCTGGGCTGTTCAACGATGCAAATGACATGCCGATTGCGCCGCGCATCCGCGCAAATCGCGCAAAGTTCCCCTTCCGTCAAGTTGTAACACCGAGTGCAGGGGCGGACGGAGGATTTCACCGCCCGGATCGCCTCCGCGAGCTTGAGGGCCTCGTCGGTCGAGCACGAGAGGATGTAATGGGCCAACCGCTCCGCCGATTTCCGCCCGATACCGGGAAGAGAGGCGAACTGGTCGACGAGGTTGCCGACCGACGGCCCATAGGGGTGCGGTCCATTGTCAAAAGAATGACGCGCCATGGGAGGACTCATTCCGGCGAACCGGGACCGCCGAGCCCGAACTTGGACAGGGTTTCCTGCATCCCGGGGAGATCGAGCCCCCCTGTCAGCTTGCCCATTTCATCCGCTGCGGTCTGGCGGGCTTTTTCGAGCGCCTGATTGACTGCCGCGACGAGCAAGTCCTCGAGCATTTCTCGATCGCCCGATTCGAACAATGACGGATCGATTTTCGCCCCGACGATCTGTTGCTGCCCAGTCGCTTCGATGACCACCATGCCGCCGCCGGCACTCCCTTCGACGCGTAGACGGCCGAGATTTTCCTGCATCTCAGCCATGCGTTGTTGGATGGCTCCCGCCTGCTTCATCAGCGATGCGATGTTCCCCAATCCCTTGAGCATAGAATGCTAACTTTCTTCCTGCGATGCAGACTTCAAGACGTCCCGTTTGATAACCGTCGCGCCGAAGATGCTTTTGGCTTGCTCGACGTACGGATCGTTTATTTCCTCCAGTGATTGGCGGGCTGTACTCGCTCCCGCCGCGGTTCCACGAGTCGTTGTGACTGGCGGGTCAGCCTTTTCGCCGGGCTCGGAATCGGCCAGACGGCAGACGATTGCCACCGGTCGGCCGACGACCTGCGAAACCAGCTTCTCCAAGCGAGCCCGCACGTCACTCCGTTCACAGTACTGCTTGCTGAAATGATAGCTGCGAGGAAAAATCAAATCTAGCTGGTTTGGTCCGGAAATTGCTGTGTCGGAAACGACACGAACGTGGTCACGGAGCATATCCTGAATTTGGGACATCACTTCCGTCCAGATCGCCAATTCTTGACCGGGACGAAACTCCAAGTGTGCAGCCGTTGAAGTCGCCGTAGAATTCCCAGTGTTATGCTTGCCGTTCGTCGGTTCCGGGGACACCTGGACAGCATTTTGCAGGTTTCTGTCGTGCGGCTGGTCTTCGCGAACGAACCTCGAAGCCGCGTTTGGGCCATCGGCAGATTGGTTCAATTGGCCGACGGTCGGCCTGGACGGGGGCTCCGGCTCCGCCCCCCGATGAGGTGACGAGGGACGTGCGGTAGGGGGGATCATCGGACGCGCTGTTTGCCCACTCACAGAGGTTGTGCGAGGCGAACCAGATGCCGCCGGGGGGGAACCCGATCGCAACTCCTGCACGAGCCGGCTCAACTCTTCCAAGTCTTCCAGCATCGAGATTCGCGCCACCGCCATTTCCGTGAGCGCCCGAGCCGAACTCGAACGGAACATTTTGGTCTTTGTCTCCGACAGAATCTGCAACGCGGCTAGAATGGTCTGCAATCCCCAGCGAGCCGCCTGATCGGCGAGGGTCGCGCGGCGCTGCTCGGAGATCGCCATCAGGCCGACCCCGTCCGCCCCCGCGGCGAGGATCATCAAGTCTCGCAGGTAGCCGATCAACTGATCGACGAACTCACCGAGTTGAACGCCGTCGGCCAGGGCATGATCGAGAATCGCGACCGCTTCACCCGCGCGCCGGCCGACCAGAGCTTCGACCATTTCGATCAGACGATCGTCCCCCGCGGTCCCCAGCAATCGATGGACATCTTCCGCCGTCAGCTTTTCCTGGCCGAACGCCAGGAGCTGATCGAACAGCGACTGGCTGTCGCGCATCGAACCGGCGGCTCGCCGTGCGACCAGTTCCAGCGCGTCGGGTTCGACCTGGTATCCCTCAATCTCGGCGATCTGCTGCAGCCGCCCGATGATGTTCATCGTCTCGATCGTGCCGAAATCGAATCGCTGGCAGCGGGAGAGGATCGTGTCGGGGACTTTGTTCGGCTCGGTGGTGCAGAAAACGAACTTGACGTTCGGCGGGGGTTCTTCGAGGGTTTTCAACAGCGCGTTGAACGCTTCCTTCGTGAGCATGTGGACTTCGTCGATGATGTACATCTTGTGCCGCGTGCGCATCGACTTGACGTTGACGTTGGCCCGCAAGGTGCGGATGTCGTCGATACCGCGGTTCGACGCGCCGTCAATTTCCAGCACGTCGACATCATGCCCCGAAGTGATCCCTTCGCAGATATCGCACGTATTGCAGGGATCGCCGTCCACGGCGTTCGGGCAGTTGAGCGC
>CAZVJA010000288.1:0-5199 GCA_964626885.1 uncultured Planctomycetaceae bacterium
TGCTGGAACAGGAACTCTTTCGAGTTCAGGATCGCCCAGCCGATGTCTTCGAGCGCCTGGCGGCGGTCGGTGTTCGCGGCGATGTGCTTCTTCGACGCGTCCAGCTCCTCGGCGGCGGGCTTTCGCGACAAGGCCGAGAGATACAGCGTGGCGATGATGTCGTCGTCCGACTTCTGCTCCTTGATCATCGCGGCGATGCGGCCGTTGTCGGCGCGGAGTTTGTTGTGCACCACCGGGCCGTTGATCATCTGCAGCGCCTGCGACAAGTTCGATTCACTCGAACGTTCGCACTGGCAGGCCATCTCGCGCTGCGGCTGGCCGAAGATCTTGAGGAAGTAGTGATCGGTCGGCGGATCGGGAAGGGCCACCGCCCGCGTGCCGGAGGGGAGCCCAGCGAAGGACTCCTGCACTCCCGTCACGTGGCAGATGCCGTCGAGCAATTGCTCGGCCGTCAATAGCCGCGTGGTGGCGTGCGAGGCGTAGATTTCGTCGTCCTTGTTGAAGTCGTTCTTCCGGCTGCTGAGCTGATAAATGCGGCTGTTCATGATCGTCTTGATCGCCCATTTCTGGCTGAAATGGTTGGCGACGAACTGCTTCGTCAACTCGTCGAGCAGCTTGGCATTCGACGGGGGATTGGAATCGCGGAAGTCATCGACCGGCTCGACGATACCGCGCCCCATCAGGTGTCCCCAGATGCGGTTGACCGACGCCTTCGCGAAAAAGGGATTGTCGGCCGAGGTAAGCCAGTCGGCGAAGACCTTGCGGCGGTCCATCTCGTCGGGAACGTCAACATCCCCCTTGAGGAGCAGATGGACTTTCATCGTCTGGCCGGTGCGCGGCTGCTGAATCTCGCCCGAATGCTGGGCGAAGATGACTTCTTCATCAGCGGTTGTTCCTCCAGGCTTGCGGCCGACGCGGGTGAAGGCGGCGGCGATGCCGTAGTAGTTGTTCTGCGTCCAGCGCTCGAACGGATGGTTGTGGCACTTCGCGCATTGAATGCGGATGCCGAGGAACAGCTGCGCGGTGGTTTCGGTGGCGTCGTTGGGATCGCGGCTGGCCCGCCAGTAATTCGCGGCGGGGTTTTCATAAACGCTGCCGCTGGCAGTCAGAAGTTCGCGGGCGAATTGGTCGAGCGGCTTGTCGTTGCGGACACTTTCGTAAATCCAGCGGCGGAACTTGTGCACGCCGGAAGCCTGCAGCTTCTTGCTGTTCGAGCGGAGAATGTCGCTCCACTTGAGAGTCCAGAACTCGGCGAAGTCATCGCTTTCGACCAGCTTGTCGATGAGCTTGGCCCGTTTATCGGCCGACATGTCGGCCAGATACGCGGCGGCCTCGTCGACGCGCGGCAGGCGGCCGGTGGTGTCGAGATAGGCCCGGCGGACGAATTCCTCATCGGTGCAGAGGTCCGACGGGAGAATCTGCAATTGCTTCAACTTCTCGAAGACCAGATCGTCGATGAAGTTGTTCGGCTTGGGATCGTTCCAGGTGAAGCCCTTAATGTCTTCGAGGAAAGTGATGTAACTGGTCGACATTTTGTCGAGATAGCGGGCGAGGACGGCGGTTTCGCCGCGGCCAACTTTTTCGACGAGACCTTTTTCGGAGACGGTGCCAACCGACTCGCTGGACGAACTGAAGACTGTGAGGGCCGTGATGTCGCGGACGCTGCCATCGCTAAAATGCCCATCCACGCGAAGCTGTTGGCGATTCCCCGCCTGATGAAAGACTCGAGCGGAGGGTTGGACCTCGATCTTCACGAGATTCGGCACGTTGGGCGCGTCGAGTTGCATTCCCTCGGCGATCCAGTCGTGCAGGGCGTTGTAGGATGCATCCCCTTTATGAAGCCGGCGCCCGCCCCCGTGGCCGACTTCCATCAGCGGCTTTTTGAGGATCAAGCTTTCGGCGGGGTTCATGATGTTCGTCCGCCGGCCGAAGAACTCGGTGCGGAGCGTCATGATGTCGAGCGGGGGATCGAACGCTCGCAGCGAGAGGCGGAAGCCCGCTTTTCCCGACGGAGAGCCGTGGCAGGCTCCCATGTTGCAGCCCGATTTCGTGAGGGCGGCGAGTGTTTCATTCTTGAAGCTGACGGGAGCAGGAGATCCCATGCCCGTCACGCTGACGTCGACCGCGCTCGATTGCTTGCCGATGGTCGCGGTGATTTTCGCTGTACCGTCGGCCACCGGGAGAGCCACGGTGCCGTCGATCTTCACAATATTCGGGTCGGACGAAGTGAATTGTACATCCGCGGTGAGATCGCGGACGTCGTCCGAGCCGTATTGTCCCGAGACGATGAGTTGCTGCCGGCTGCGATGACCCCGGAGTTCGAACTTGCCTGGCTCGAGAGTGAGGCCGGTCGGTTCGGCGACGGTGACCGCGGGTTTCTCGGCCGGCTTTTGCTCGGGTTCTTTCTTGTCTTCGGCAAGCGCGGTGACACTCAATGTGAGTGCGACCGTGATCGCCAAGCCACCAAACAGAAACCGCACGGAACCACAACTGTCAGGACGCCAGTGCCGCATCATTCGTCCTCCGTCAATCCGTTGTTTCTTAACGCGGAGTTCACACCCGCGAAGTGTCAGTCATCAACAAATCTGCAATCACCTATCCGTTAGTTAACGTTCTCTCGAATCATTCGACGGTCAGCCCCACGGCGGGAGAGGTGGCCGAATACTTCACCTTGTCAGCCATCGTTGTTCCCTGAACCGTGATATTGTTGACCGATCCTGTTTGTGCATCTTCGGTTACGCTCAGCTGAATTTCAAGCTCACTCTTATCGGCGGGGATTTTTGCCTCGGCGGCGGTCACCCCTTTCGGCAGGTTTTGGAAGGCCAGGACAATCTCACCCGAAAAGGCGGGATTTCGTTCAACCTTTACCTTCACCTTGAGATTTCCCTTGCGAGCAACCTTCGCCGGGCCGGGGTCGATCGTCAATTTGAACGGCTCGTCGAGCTTGAGCGTTACTCCCGGTGCCGCCTGCTGGTGCGTCGCGTCTCCTTTTTTGAGCGACCCGAGAAGCACGCCGGTGAACTCTCCCAGCGGCGCCTTATTGTCGGCGGAGAGAACGATCGCGATTTCGTTCGCGTCCTTTGGAATCGGCTTCAGTTCCACCGTAATTCCCGGGGGAAGGCCGTTCTTTTCCGGTGTCGTCGCCAATGCAATTTCTTCGGTGAAGTCCTTTTGTCGTTCGGCGATCACTTTCACGGTAGCTTTCAAATCGCGGCCAAAGGTGATGACCGCCGGTTCGGTTCGCAGCACGAAATTCGGTTTCGGGCCAACACCGACCGCCACCGCTTCTTCCAAACTTGCGGGGGGCCATGGCAGGGCGTTCCATTGTCCCTTCAGCGCGTCGTCGATGTTCGCGACCGCCTTGATTTCCGTTTCTCCCTGTTTGCCGCTGCCGACGATTTTCACCGAGAAGACCTTTCCGCCGGCGGCGTCGGGAGCCGTTTTGACCGTGAGGACAACGCTGTTCGTTCCGGGTCCGATGACCGTTGGAACAGACGTCACTCCGGCCGGAGGATTCTCCAGGTTGACCGCGATAGGTCCGTTATAGCCTTTACGTACCGCGGTCACGGTGATGAACGCCGTTCCGCCGGCGGCGATGTTGACGTTATCGCTCGAAGCGGCCAGCGTGAAGCCAGGCGTGGAAGGGGTCACTTCAATGCGATAGGCGAACTGGCTGCCGCCGCGGAGCGTCAGGTCTTCCACCTCCAGCGTGTAATCTCCGTCGGCTGGAAAGCTGTACTGGAATGAGCCATCCTTCGGAGCACTGTCTTCGGCCTCGGCCACTTTCTTGCCATCTGCCTGAAACAGCTTGAGCACCAGGTCGCTCGGCGAGCCGGCGCTGCGGGTGACGGCCGTGAAGTCGAAGGTTTGTCCTTTCTTGGCGGCGAAGATATAGCGGTCGCGGTCATTCTGCTTGTCGAGCCGGCCGTTGACGTTCGCCCCGAGTTCGATGCGCGTTGCTTTATCGGCTGTGTCATTCGGCTCCGCTTCGAGGGCTTCGGCGGCGTTGCCGATCGTCAAAACCGCGAACCCACTGCATTGCCCGTTCGGGAACTTCGCGCCGACGTTCTTCCAGGCCTGCGGCCAATCGGCGGGAATTTTCATCGCGATGGGCTCTAGACCTTCGACATGCGAGCCGGCAAAGGTGACCGCGACATCGCTGCCGCGCTTTGCACCCATGGGGTAGGGGACCGTCACGCAGGGAAAGTCGCCCATTCGGAGGCGATAGAAGAAGCCGCCCCCCTGATACCGAACGTCGCTCACTTCAACGATGTAATCTCCCGCCGTTGCGAACGTGTACGAGAGCTGCGAGTCCCCCATCAGGCCGGGTTCGTCATCGCTGTAGGTCAACTCGCGGCCGTTGGCGTCGAGCACGCGAATAAGCGGATCGAGCGGAGAGCCGAGCCGCCGCGCGAGAACTTCGATTGAGACTCGCTGACCCGCCGCGACCGTGAACTTGTAATAGTCCCGCGCAAGCGAATCGACGGAGCCGTCGACCGCGCAAGGGAGCGTCACCGCTTGAGCAGCCAAAGGCTGCTTGTTCCCCGCCTGCTGGGCGATGGTTGGAAGGTCATCAACAGTGAAGAGGCGCAACGGTGACACGCCTCCGGGAGTTGCCACCCGCACACCGTAAATGCCGACCGGTGTTTCCGGCGGCACGACGAAGCGGTAACTCACCTCGCCGGCGTTCTTGCCGTTGTCAGCGACATCGGGTGTCAGCGCGGCTTGGCAGGGAAAGCCGGTCCACAGGTCGGAGGCTCCCGAGAGATTGCCGCCGCGGATCTTGACGTCCACAGTCTGCCCCGGCTGCACTGCCTGGGGGGAGAAACTACTAATCGATGGAACCTGGGCCGTCACAGTAGTGGCTGCGAGGGACGATGCGACAAACAATGCAATCGACAACGAAGCGCGCACAACAACAGGCATCAGCGGTTTCTCCGTAAAACGGACCGCACTGCCGGGCCAGCCGGCAGTGGCATCCCCCCGAGAAGAGACCGTCACGACAGCCCTTCTCACCGGGAACTCATCGACATTCGTTGATCCTTCATCATACGGAGGCCGGACCGGGGGCGTCAAAGCAAAAGGGGGAATCAGTGGGTGGCAATCTTCGATATGGCTTCAGGCGCTCGGGCGTCAGGAAGACGAGGGGTTAGCGACTGTCTTGGTTTTCAAGTGGATGGTAGAGGATTTTTCCAGGGT
>CAZVJA010000289.1:0-5115 GCA_964626885.1 uncultured Planctomycetaceae bacterium
CCGATTTTTGAATATCGCTGTCGGGAATGTGGGCGGGAGTACGAAGCCCTCATTCGGGGAACCGAAGAGGCGGAATGTCCCGGTTGCGGCAGCCACGCATCCGACAAGCTGCTGAGCGCACCGTCGGCTCATATGGCGCAGGGGGGGAGACTGCCTATCTCGTCCGCCTGTCCGCCGTCGAATGCACCTCCGTGCGGACCGGGATGTTGTCGGCTTCCGTGATCGCTCCAGGTTTCGAGGTGGAACAGGACGTGTGGAGACGGTGAGCGGATTGAGGGTCGGGAGGCCACAGGCATCATGATCGCGGTCCGCGTTCCGTTGCCTCACGAGTACGACACCGCGCTGCGATTGCTTTACCACGGTCTCTCTCCCGTAGAACAACAGGCGCGTGTCGACGACGCCATCGCGGCGATCGGCCGTGGAGAACTCTTTCCCCAAGGCCTGCTGTTGGCGGAGGCCGAAGGGAAACCCGTGGGCGCGCTCCTCTCCGCACTGCAACCCGACAAGACGGCCTTTGTCTGGCCCCCCGCCGTGCTGGTCGATTCGGTATCGAACTCAATTCACGCCGAAGACGTGGCCGACGCGCTCCTGCAGACATTAAATGACCGATGTGATTCGTCCGGAGTCTGGCTGGGGCAGTGTCTGCTCGAACCGAACGATCGACATTCCGCCAGCGTGATGGCTCGCAACGGATATCCCCATCTGACGAACCTCCGATATCTGGAACGGGCTTCACAGCCTCCGCTGCCGTTGGAAGTGGAAGTTCCTCTCGACACGCTCACCTACGATCCGTCGCAGAACCGCCCGCGGTTCGAGCAAATGATCGAGGAGACGTACCGGAGAACGCTCGATTGCCCGGAGTTGAACGGCTTGCGAACGGCCGGCGAAGCGCTCGACAGTCATCGCTGCTCCGGCCGGTTCGACCCCGCGCGCTGGAAGATCTATCGAGCCGACGACGAAGATGTCGGCATACTGCTGCTCAACGATCATCCGGAGCAGGACGCTTGGGAAATCGTTTACTTCGGAATCGCGGAACATTTTCGCGGGCGCGGGTACGGTCGCGCCATGCTTGTGCACGGTTGCAGAGAGACCTTCACTTCGGGACGGGGCTCGGTGCTGGTTGCGGTGGATGACCGAAACAGTTACGCCCTCAAAGTTTACCGTGAGGTAGGTTTTGCCGAGATCGGGACAAAATCGGTGCATGCGCGAATCGCGAGAAAAGTTGCGAATTTAGATTAAGCGCGGCAATTGTTGGCTGCGAAATTGGCAAGAAAAAAAATTTTCGAGGCCGAAATTAGGGAATCTCGCGACAATTTCGCTCTTCCAATATTGAGAGGTGCTGCGCGATGAAAGAAATCCCATTTTTTGGTTTGACTCTCACGGCGGCGAGGGTACCATCGGCAATCACTGAGTGAGTGATACACAGGAGTTGGATGCGTTCCGCCTGAATGCGAATTCCAACTCCTCGTTTCTTCGAAATCTAGCTGCTGCGCTGCTGATCCGCGTTATTCGTCCGAAGCGGCAACGGAGTGCCTCCGCTGTGCGCCGGGGATGTCTGGATGACTTCCAGTGCGGTGAGGGTGCGCGCCAGGGGGTCGCAAGATGCAGCCCATGTCCATGGCGCCGGTAACGCCATTGGCTTCGTTGGAGCAGCGAAGCCGGACTAAGCAGGAGATCGCTGAACAGGACGTCTTCGACGAGATCGAACGTCAGGTTGGTGCACGGAACTTCGAACACTGGTTTCGCGGAAAAACGACGCTGACAATCACCGAGGGAGAACTGGCCGTCGGTGTCAGCAGCGCGTTTCTGTTAAACTGGATGCAGAAGCATTTCCGCGGCGCGATCGCAGCCGCCGCTGAAACAGTTCTTGGCTCTGGAACAACAGTCCGGTTCGAGGTCGACCAGCGCGTCTCCTTCCGACCGAGTGCAAACCCTGAGGGCCCCTCGGCGGAAACGAAAAATGGGAGCCGTTCTTCCGCCGGCTTGCAGCCTGCTCAGGATGCGACGGTCCGTATCGTTGCAGGTTCCCCTTCCCTCGGTCAGCCCTCTGATGCGTTGCAGATTGTCGCGGCAGAGTCCTTAGAAGGTTCGCAAGGGCCGACGGTGGAACCGTCGCTGTCGTTATCCACAAAGTCGCATACCGTGGGGGGGCGGCGCTTCGCCGATCTTACCGATTTCGTTTCAGGCCCATGCAACGAGCTTGCATCGATGGCGGCACATCAGGTCTGCGACGCGCCCGGAGCGCGGTTCAATCCGTTGTATCTGCACGGCAACCCCGGCTTGGGAAAGACCCACCTGCTGGAAGGAATTTATCGGGGGGTCCGGCGACGTCACCCGAACTTGCAGGTTCTGTACCTCACGGCCGAATCGTTCGCGAATCATTTCACGCAGGCGCTCCGCGAACATAAGCTTCCCGGTTTCCGCCAGCGGTTTCGCAACGTCGACGTGCTGCTGGTCGACGACATCGATTTTTTCGACGGCAAGCGGGCGATTCAGGAAGAGTTTCTGCACACCTTCCAACAACTGGAAAGTCACGGGCGGCAGGTGGTCGTTGCGGCCGATCGTCATCCCAAGCTGCTCACAAAGGTCACCGACGATTTGACAACTCGTTTCGTCTCCGGGCTCGTCTGCAAGCTGGAGGCTCCCGACTTCGACACCCGCCTGAAGATCGTCGAGAAAAAAATGGCGGGAAGGTCTTCGAGCGTAGCGCCGGAGGCACTGCAGTACGTCGCCCACCGATTTCGCAACAATGTCCGCGAGCTGGAGGGAGCACTCCACTGCCTCGAGACTTACCACGCGTTCACGCGACAGCGAATTACGCAGACTTCCGCGCGAAAGCTGCTGGCCGATCTCGAGCGAGATTCCGTTCGTACCGTTCGCATTCCCGACGTCGAGCAGACCGTTTGCAAAGTCTTCGGAGTTGAGCCTCGCGATTTGCGGAGTTCGCGGCGGATGCGCACCTTCAGCCAGCCCCGCATGCTTGCAATGTATTTGATTCGCAAGCATACCCACGCCGCTTACAGCGAGATCGGCGAACATTTCGGCGGACGCAACCACAGCACGGTGATTGCCGCCGAGAAACGTGTCCGCGAGATGCTCGACGCCGGCGAGGCGATGCGCATCGCGTCTCGAACCTGGAAGCTCGATGAGTTGATCGACGTCATCGAACAGCAGCTGCAGGCCGGGTGATCCTCAACAGCTATCTACTGGTTCTTGATTCCCGGTTTCAGTTCAGCGATTCAGTTCATACGAACCGTTGGAGGCAGCCGCTTCCCGATAGCCTGATCCGGCGCCGGTGCGGAACGATCGTTCCAGTGAGTAGGGGGACTGCGAGCGCCGCCGAATCTCCACTTCGTAGGCCGCAAGCGGGTCTTCTGACGGGTTCTCGGCGACAGTTCGGACGACGTTGGGACGCTCGGCTCTGTGGCCGACCGTTGCCCTCTCCCCCTGCTGCGCGGGGAAGCCGACGAAGGACGATTCTCCTGGCGATGTAACAGGCAACCGCGACCGGGGGTCGGCAACGATATTTGGATCTCCGGCTGACAGAGACGTTGAATCGCCGAAGACAGGGAACGGTCCTCCCGGTCCGGCATTCAAACCGGCCACGGCCGCTGCACGATAGCGCGCGGCAATGCCTGGATCGATCGCCGAGCCGGTGCGAACTCCCTGCGAATCGACGTTGTACCGGTCGGTGCCGCGTTCGTATGCCGTTGGCATCACATCGACGGCACTCGATTGCGGCGGCCATTGCGGCAGACTATCCGGCTGAGCGGAATGGCTCACCGGCGGCCAGCGCGGGACTTCGTTCTGTTTGTATTGAGTTGCCGACGCATCGATGACCCGGGAGTTTTCATTCATCGCCACAACACTCCCCTGATTCGCGCCCGCCGAAAATGTATTTGCTCGTGTCCCCAGGGTCGTTTCCTTCGCAAAGGTGGAAGGAGACTCTGTTGGATCATTAGAGATTTCGATCTCGGCTCCCCCTGTCCGCACAATCGGATTGCGCGCCTCTGGAGAGGTTGCGTACTCGACCGGAGTGACCGGTGCCGACGGTCTGCCATCCGATGTACCGGTCGACTGTCCGATCGGTCGGCCTTGAGGGAAGAGTTCCGCCATTCGCTTCCGGGCGGCTTCGTCACCGGTCGCCTGCTGAAACGCGCGGAAGGCGCCGTCGTAATCGCCCCGCGCGGCTGCCAGCAGTCCGAAATTGTTGAGCCCCCGCGCATGTCCCGGTTGAATTCGCAACGCGTTACGGAGTGCTTCGTCACACTCGCTCAGTCTGCCCTGCAACAGATACGAGTAGCCCAGGTCGCACAACAGGCCCGGATTCTCGGGCGTTCGTCGCAGTGCCGCTTGATAGTGTCCCTGCGCGCCGGAAAAATCCTGCTCCAGGTCGGCGATGTTCCCCAACCCCTGGTGCGCCGCCGGGTGATCCGGTTCGATGGAGAGCACCTGGCGATAATCGACCTTCGCAAGGTCATATTTCCCCTGCTTGGTTTCGGCGCGTGCCCGGCTCAATAAGGAATTCACGTCGGCGAGCCCAGAAGGCAACTCGCCCGATTCCGTTCGTTTGGTCGGCGAAGGGGCACAGATTTTCGAGTCTCCATCCTTGAGGCAAAGCGCTTCGGATGATCCGCCGTCGCTTACAGCATCCCCTTTTCGCCCGCGGCGGCAGTCGGCGCTCATTTGCTTCGAATCGAATTTAGTTTCCTGCTCGCTCTTTGAGAGTGATGGGAATGATTGACAGCCCGCGGCCAGCAGGCTGAGCAATGCCATCATTCGCCAGGGAATGCGCATGAAAATTCTTTCCGCTCGAATGCGGTTCACAGGCAGCAACAAATCTCCACGGGCCGGTAAGTGCGGCCGCGCGATGCCTGCGCGAAGCCGTACTTGGCCGATCTGGAGGCTGGTTCGTTGCGATTTCTCGGACGGGGTATCTCGGGTAAGCATGTCCCGGGAAAGATTCGCCGCGGGAAAGGTCGCGGCCGGGACAGGAACTTCGAAATGTGGCGGAAATATAAACCGGCGGACGATTTCTGTCGAGACGATCCCGGGTGACGGCGCAACCTGCTGCAAAGGCCCGGTTTGCAGCGAAGTGACGGAGAATCAGACAGC
>CAZVJA010000290.1:0-4953 GCA_964626885.1 uncultured Planctomycetaceae bacterium
ACGAGCAATCAAACTGTTGGAAGCACGCCCCATCTGCTCAACGGGACAGCAGTGGAGCAAGCCAGCAGTGGCACCCTCTCGAGAGGTCCGGCACTGCTGAGTAAATCAGAAGCGGAACACACGACGACCATTCCACCGCGCATGGGGAGATGCGTCAACATGCAGCTTATGCACGGCGAGTGGTATGATCCGACGCAAAACATGGGCCATTTTCGACCGTACTTTACCATGGGCAAGAGGATCGACACTCAAGAATTGGTAATCACTCGCTCAAATTCATCATCGCTGACCGGCACAAGATCAAATTCCTTTTGCAGCAGGTCGTCGAAATGCGAGTGTGTTCGATCGGGATGGCGCGTGAACCAAGCCACGCAGAGATCAACAACCCGGTCAGCGTCCGGCAGGCGGTAATAGTACGTTCCCCAGGTTCCGGCGTACCATATGCCGTTGAAGTTTGTCAGCCAGAAGCTGTTACCAGTGTAACCTCTGCCGGGGATTTTCTTGGAACTGACAGCGATCCGCCGCCAGGGTCCCATGTCTTCCGACGGTGTGGCAAAGAATCCTGCCGCGTGGATTTCACGCCTGAGTGGTTCAAAATCGAATTCCATCATCCACCATTCCTGGCTACAAACCATTCCCCATGGTTTTGTCGCCTCGCAAGAGCGAGCCCATAATCCGTTGAGCAACAAACTCGTGCTTACGGATGAGACGGCCAAAACTCGTCGCACAATCTACTCCGAGTTTCCCCCGCGGCCGCCTTGCTTGGCGATCTCCGCCGGGCGGGTGTTTTTGTAACGGTCGAGTGCTGCTTGAAGCTTGCGACGCGCCCCCTTTGACTCTTCGTCGAGCGAACCGGTCGGCAACGGGTGCTGCTCCAGGGCATCGGCCGGGACGTCAAACAGCCGCCCGTCGCCGTACAGCTTGAACCGCTGATCGCGGGCGTATTCGACACCGGTCGGGCCGCCGTTGCGATTGTACCAGGCGTAGATCCAGTCGCGCGGATGGCCGGTCTCGCCCCGCACCTGCGGCAAGAAGCTGCGACCGTCGAGCATCAAATCGGACGGAGCGTCGATCCCCGCGGCTTCGAGCAGCGTCGGGAAAAAATCGGTGAAGTCGACCATGTCGGAACGAACCTGTCCCCCGCGCGCGACGCCGGGCCAGTTGACAATCAGCGGCACGCGCGTACCGCCGTCGATCGTCTTCCCCTTCGCGCCGACGACCGTGCCGTTGCGAAACTTCGATGAGACACCGGCCGCGGTCCCGTTGTCTCCCATGAAGACAATGAGGGTCTTCTCGCGCAGGCCGAGCGAATCGAGCCGCGCGATGACCTTGCCGACGGTTTTGTCCATGTACTTCACCATGTCGCCGAAGTATTTGTCGTTCCCCTGCCCCTTGAGGACGCCGACCGCTTTGGGGTCCCAGTCGCTGCTGTCGGGAGTCGGCTCGAAGGGCCAGTGGGTGAGAATCATGGGGTAAAACGCGAGGAACGGCTGATCTTTGTGGCGGGTGATGAAGTCGCAGAGATAGTCGCTGACGATGTCGGGTCCGTATTCGCCATTTTTGTAGCGGATCACCTGGCCATCCCGTTCGAGCACCGGGTTCGGGTAGCGCGATTCCCGGACGGTGAGCTGCCAGAGGCAGTACTCGTCGAAGCCGAAGTGGGCCGGCCCTTCAAACCCGCCGCTGAGCTGCCACTTCCCCGCGACGCAAGTGGAGTAACCGGCCTGCTTGAAGAGTTGCGGAAAGGTCTTTGCCCGCGGATCGAGGAGCCCGAAGCGAATATAGTTCCGCTGGTTGTAGAGGCCGGTGAGCAGTTCGACGCGGGTTGGCGTGCAGACCGGCTGCGCGTAACAGTGCTCGAACCTCACGCCGGTCTCGGCCAACTTATCGAGCACCGGCGTCTGATAACTTTGCCCGCCGTTGGCGGTGAGACACTCGTAGCCAAGGTCGTCCGCCAGAATCACGACGATGTTTGGCTTCCGCGGCACAGCGGCGAGGGATTCGGCTGTGACGAGGACTGCAAGTAGGAATGCCTGGAGAAACTTCATGGAAAAATCGCTCTTTCGATACGCGTATGGTTCATCCAGCAATGTAGCTCATTCATACAACGGCGAACTCATCCCGGTGCCGTCGACCTGATACGGCAGCCAGGCGAGCACCACTTCTGTCACGTTGATGTCCGACTTCTTCGGCTTGACGGCGATCTCTTCGAGCTTCAGCGCATCCGGAGCAGCAGCCCCTTCAAGCTTTTCCTTGTCCGCTTGAAATTCGGCATCGAGGTCCGCCATCTGCTTATCGACGGCTTTAACGGTTTCTTCCGCGTGAGCCACGTCTTCGCGTTCACGCATTACGCGCCCCGCGGAACGAAACGATGTTGCAGCCCGGCTGACATTCGCGGCGGACTTCAACTTACGTCCAAACAGCGCGCCGAGCACCGATGTTCCGAAGGTGATTGCAGCCTGCATCGACGATTGCGTCGCCTGCGACTTTTCTTTCTCCACGCGCTGCACGGCCTTCCGTTTCCGCTCTTCGAGAGTCGCGAATTTTGTTGAGTACTTCGCGCGGAGCTTCTCAATCTGCAAGTCTCGGTCCTCCCGGCTCGCGTGACTGATCCGCGCGCGGAAGTCTCCCTCCGATTCCCCCGCCTGCGACAGCTGCTTGAGCGCGGCGCATTTAAATAGTGTGAGTGCCTGCGTGCGATAAAGATGATCTTTCAGCGACGCGGCCAATTCCACGTACTTCTTAGGCTGCGAGAGTTCCGAGGGAAGCGCAGCGAAGCTGCCGTCCCCTTCCGGATTCGGGACGAGTTCCAGTTCCTCATCAGCGGACGCCTCGTCCGATTCCCAGACCGCTGCTTCCAGACGTTCGCCGACGGGGACGACGAACGAGACGTCTTTCCACTGATCGACTTCGGTTCCCGCCTTTGCAAAATGAACCCGCGCTTTGCCGACCAGCCCGGGGCGATAGACGAGACGTGAACCTTTCGGCAGCAATTGTCGTCCGGGGACGAAACCTTCGGTGATCCCCGGAGGCAGGACGGGCCGGGTTCCTTCGGCAGAGAGCGCGGCCGAGGTCTTCGCGCGGGAAGCACCGCCGGATGGCTGCACCGCTTCGGCAGCCGACTTGCGCGACTGCATCAGCCCGCGAATCTGGTCCTGTGTCAGCGGGCCGCGCAGATACGAGAGCGCCCACCTTGTCTGAAACACGACTGGAGCGTCGTCGTGGACGTTGTTCATCAGAAAGACCCGGTTGCCGAGCCCCGAGAGAATCGTGTCCATCTGCGAACGGTCGAACGTCCCCCCGGCCGAAGCGGAGGCGCCTTCCAACCCATCGAGCACGCGGGCCTTGTCGCGCTCGGTCTGCAAGCGTCCCAGAAACCAGGTGCCGCAGTTCGAAAGCCCTTTGTAATCGAGATCGACCGGGTTCTGCGTGGCGAGCACGACTCCCAGGCCGAACGCCCGGGCCTGCTTCAACAAGAGCAGCATCGGCGGCTTGCTCGGCGGGTTCGCAGTCGGCGGAAAGAAGCCGAACACCTCGTCCATATAGAGCAGCGCCCGCAGGCTCGACGTTCCCGATTGCGACCGCATCCACGAAATCATTTCGTTGAGGAGCACCGTCACGAAGAACATTCGCTCGGGATCGGAGAGATGCGCGATCGAAAGGATCGAGAGGCGCGGCTTCCCCTCCGGCGTGTACAACAGCCGTTGGACGTCGAGCGGCTCCCCTTCCATCCAGGCGGAGAATCCCGGAGACGCAATGAGATTGTTCAGCCGCATCGCGAGCTCGAAGCGATCTTTGGCGGGAAACGTCGTTTCGAGATCCATCACGCCGATTTTGTCGAACGGCGGCGACTGCACTTCTCGAATCAGTCCGGCGGGATCGATGCTGCGACCTTCCCGCCAGGCACGTTCGAGAATATTTGCCAACAGGATATGCTCGCGGCTCTGCAACGGATCGGCATCGATTTGAAGCAGCGCGAGCAGGCCGGAAACCGACGCTCCGATGCGCTGTTGCAGGGCATCGCGGTCCTGCATCACTTCCGGTGAAGGGACAGAAAATGAGCGAAGCACCGACAGACTCAACCCAGCACTGCTGCCGGGGGTATAAATCGCGATATCGACGGCGTCGCGAAAGCGGGAGATACGGGCAGGTTCCTGTCCCCAGTCGGTCAACCCTTTCTTCCATGTCTCGGCGGGCTTCTTCTCCAGTTGGTCGAATGATATTCTCTTGCGGGTCGCCTCTGCGGGATCGATCTAAGTGCGAAAGTCCTCCGGCTTCAAATTCGGAAAAGTGAGCAGCAAATTCCCGAGATCCCCTTTCGGGTCGATAATGATCGCGGGAATGCCGTCGATGGCGGCTTCTTCGAGCAGCGCCAAGCAGAGCCCGGTTTTGCCGCTGCCGGTCATGCCGACACAGACGGCGTGGGTCGTCAGATCTTTCGCGTCGTAGAGCAGAAGATCATCGCGGACTTGCTGTGCGGGCAAGTCGTAGCTTTTGCCGAGATAGAACGCGCCGAGCTTTTCAAAATCCTGCATGGGTCTGAGTTTCGGAAGAGTATAAGGAAATATTGGAGGACTGCGCGCGAACCGCGCCGAGAAAGACACTTTGAGTCCGATGATCGTTATTCTACTGCAAGGTTCTGTCTCCGCCACCACATTCCCTAGTTGGGTTGCTGTGAGGTCGCCTCTATTGGTATCGAGACACGGAGAACGAGCGTTGCAGCGGTATGGTCCGGCATGACTCGGCAGGGTATACTGCATGGGCGTGGTTCCGACTTAAAAATGCGTCGTCGCAAGTGCTGTATTCCATGTCAGACTCCGCTTGTCCGCAGTTTCGCAGGGCGGCTGATTTTAGTCGCCGTGATGTGCTGCGCGCGGGAAGTCTGGGGCTGTTTGGCTTGTCGCTGCCGAAGTTGCTCGAGGGGCGTTTGCAAGCCGCGAGTCCGGTTGTGAC
>CAZVJA010000291.1:0-4950 GCA_964626885.1 uncultured Planctomycetaceae bacterium
CGCCGAGCCGCTGCGACCGGAAGTCTCTCGTTATGGCGGCTCCACGGACCACCCTAACGGGGGGTGCCCTGTCACCCTCCCAAATACAGGGTTTTGAAACCACCATCAACGCGGCCAAACCCGTCCGACGTGCAGCCGAACCGCTAGTTCTGCCCGGCGTCAGCGGTTTCCGACGTCCCCTTCAACAGCCGGCTTGCCAGCTTGCTGACCAACTCTTTGTTCTTCGCCGCCAGTTCCTGCAGATGCTTGATGGCATCGCTCACGTCGCGGCGGAGCCGGTCCACTTCCGTCTGAGCGGTGTTTCGTTCTTCCTCGGCCTTGGCGATCTTCGCGACCAGTCCTTCCGGAACGTTATCGCCGCCGAGCAGTTCCGCAAGCCGAAAATCTCGATGTTGTTTGGCCGTCTCCACGAGCTGAATCTGAGCCGCGAGATTACCCTCTTCCTTCCGCAAGCGCTCGTCGGCAACCAGCAACTGCGATTCCAAATCCAGAAACCGCGCCTTGTCGGCATCGGGAATCATCGAGCGAAAGCGCCATTTTGTGGCAGCAGCGAATTGCTGGGGATTACGGACCCGGAAGGCCGGCCGCATCGTCGCCTGATTCTCCCCTGTTTGCTGCACTTGGAAGGGACCAACATACGAGGAGGCACCGTCAGCCGCCAGCATAAACGCGTAAATCTCAGGCTGCACGTTCGCGTCCGCCGTCAGCTTCTGGGTCGTGCCGACTTCCGCTTGCAGCAACGCATTTTCTCCCTCGACGACGAACGCCCCCTGCTTATCGCTCCAATAACGCTCCCAGCGAATCAGTTCTCGCGACAATTCCGATTCGGCGGCGGCCAGATCTTTCTGGCTCTTCCCGAACTTCTCGGCGCTGGCGGCGTTGGCGACCTTCAACGTGTTCGCCTGCTTCAGCCACTCGCCTCGATAATTCAGCAGCTTGACCGACAGACCGAGCGCGGCTCCGGCTGCAATAACCACCAACCAGGCGCAAGTTTTCCCGAACCAGTGCATCAGCGATCCTCTACCCGTCGCGGTGTCTTTGCCCGTTGCAGCGCGGAATCGTGCTTTCCGGTATTTATCGACGGCAGCTTACTGGGAACACGATCCTTTCCGAATTACGTAATTCCCGTAGCCCCCGACATTTGTGATACGGAGCCTCACGATTTATCATACGGGGCGGATTCGACCAGGGTCAAGCAGAAAGCAGAGCCGCTCGAAAGGCCCCCGGTTCCGTTGCCGTTACAGCCGATTTTAGCGGAAATTCCGGCCTCCGAACCCTTTCCGGCGACCGGTGTCACCCCTTACAACGAGGCTTGCCCCCTTCGGCGGACACGGCCGCCAAGCTGTCCCTATGAGCCTTTGGAGAGGAATGACCGAAATGCAGGATGCAGCCACGCTCCCCATCACCCCTCGAAAGATCAAGCGGGAGGAGCTCCCTGCCGGCAAAGTGCTCTGTGAGTACTGCACCGCCAAGTGCTGCCGGTACTTTGCCCTCCCGCTCGATGAACCCGACAGCCGCAACGAATTTGACGACCTGCGGTGGTTCATGATGCATGGCCGAGTGTCGGCATTCGTGGAGAATGAAACCTGGTACCTGATGATCCACGCGGACTGCCAGCATCTGCGGCACGACAACCTCTGCAACGTCTACGACACCCGTCCCCGCATTTGCCGCGCCTACAAAACCGTCAACTGTGAGTACGACGACGACACCTGCTACGAGAAACTGTTCGAGACCCCCGAGCAGATTGAAGAATATGCCGACGCTATCTTTCCGCCTCGCAAACGCAAGCGCGGCGCGCATCCGACGTTGCCAATCCTCTCCATGGGATAAAAATGGGAATTCCCTGTTCTCCAAGCCAGGAGGATGGACCATCGACGATGGAGGATGGAAGAAGATCGATGTCTGCTTCTTTTCCCCAATGACCATTTACCGCTGAAACTTGAATCCTGAATCCTCAGCCCTTCTCCTCCGCATGACCAAACCGCTCATCCAGCCGCGCACGCTCAAAGGCTTTCGCGATTACCTCCCCAGCCAGATGATCGCCCGCGAGCATCTGATGGCCATCGCCCGTGAGGTCTATCGCAGCTACGGCTTCAGTCCCATCGACACGCCGGCGCTCGAGTACACCGAAATCCTGCTCGGCAAGGGGGGAGAAGAAACCGACCGGCAGTTGTTCCGCTTCCGCGACCAGGGGGATCGCGACGTCGCCATGCGGTTCGACCTGACGGTGCCGCTGGCGCGGTTCGCCGCCCAGCACCTCAACGAGCTCGGCACACCGTTCAAGCGCTATCATCTCGCCACTGTCTGGCGGGCCGAGAACCCGCAGAAGGGACGCTTCCGCGAGTTCATGCAATGCGACTTCGACACGATCGGCACCGAGTCGAACGCGTCCGACATCGAAACGCTGCTGGTGATTCATGACCTGATGGATCGGATCGGCTTCGAGCGTTTCTCGATCCGCGTGAACAACCGGCTCGTCCTCAACGGGCTGCTGGAGACGATCGGCCTCACCGGCCAGACCGCTGGAGTGCTCCGCGCGCTCGACAAGCTGCCGAAGATCGGTGCCGATGCCGTCATCGCCGAGATGACCGAGAAAGTCGGCACGACGAACGACCAGGCGCGCCGCGTGCTCGATATGGCCTCGCTCGAAGGGACGCCTGACAAAATCCTCACCCAGCTCGAACCGCTCGTCGCCGCCAGTGAGCATGGCCGACTGGGGGTCGCGCGGCTTAGGGAACTCTTCGCCGCATGTCAAACTGTAGGCATTCCCAGCGAGCGGCTCGCGCTCGATGTCGCGATCGCCCGCGGTCTCGACTATTACACCGGCACGATCTACGAAACGTTCCTCACCGACCTGCCGAAGATCGGCAGCGTCTGTTCCGGCGGGCGGTACGACAATCTCGCGGAACTCTTCACGACGCAGCATCTCCCCGGCGTCGGTGCCAGCCTCGGTCTCGACCGTCTGCTCGACGCGATGGCCGACCTCGGACTCGTGCACGCAGCCTCGACTCCCGCGCCGGTGCTGATGACGGTCTTCGACGAGAAGCACCTCGGCGAATACCTGCGAGTCGCGCGGCAGTTGCGAAAGGCAGGCGTCGCGGTCGAGGTGTACCCCGAAGCCAAGAAGCTCGGCCAGCAGTTGAAGTACGCCAGCCGGAAAGGTTTTCGAATTGCCCTCATCGCGGGGGACGAGGAATTCAAGGCCGGCACCTGGCAGGTGAAAGACCTCGCGCGCGGCGAACAGCAGTCGCTGGCCGAACCGGATCTGCTCGGCGCCATTGAAAAGATTCTCGCGACAAGTGGGACGTGATCGCGGAGAGCATGGTGCTCCCATGGACTATGAATTCTTCGCTCCGCAGCGAATCCGGTTCGGCTGGAGCTGCCGGCGCGAGATCGGTTCGTTGACAGCCGGGCTCGGCCGTCGCGTGTTTCTTGTTTCCGGCTCACAAACACTCGCCGCCGGTGGTGCGCTCGATGAGATCGAGCAATCGCTCCGCGACGCCGGCCTATCAACAATCCAATTAACGACCATTCGTCGAGAACCGGAAGTCGAGGATGTCGATGCCGCCGTCAAGACGCTGCGATCGCAAGGCGCCGGACCGGGAGACGTGGTACTCGGCATCGGCGGCGGTTCCGCCATCGACCTTGCGAAAGCGGCATCGGCGCTCGCCACCAACACCGACGGCGATTCGGTCCGCGATTACCTCGAAGGAGTCGGCCGCGGGCTGAAGATCCGGAACGCGCCGCTGCCGCTGATCGCCATGCCGACGACCTCCGGCACCGGCAGCGAGGCCACCAAGAACGCAGTCATCTCCAGCTACGATCCGCCGTTCAAAAAGAGCCTCCGTTCCGAAATGATGGTGCCGAAGCTGGTACTCGTCGATCCGGAACTGACCGTCGGCCTCGCCCCTGAGACCACAGCCCACACCGGCATGGACGCCATCACGCAGTTGATCGAAAGTTTCATTTCACGTCGCCGCAAGCCGATTCCCCAGGCGCTTTGCCTGCAAGGTCTGGAATTCGCGCTGCCATCCGTTGTCGAAGCAGTCGAGGACGGGACGTCACGAACGGCGCGAGAGAACATGGCGCACGCGGCGCTCCTTTCCGGAATGGTGCTCGCGAACAGCGGACTCGGCATGGCACATGGCGTGGCGGCAGCGCTGGGCGTTCATTGCCGTGTTCCGCACGGGCTGGCCTGCGCCGTGATGCTCCCCGCGGCGCTCCGCGCGAATCGAGATGCCTGCCTTGAAGAACTTGCGCAACTCGGCGCGGTCTCCACCGGCCGAGAGTACGCATCGAACGAGGCCGCGGCGGACGCCTTCATCGAGCAGATCGAGGAGATGTCGGGCCGCATCGGCATCCCCCGGCGATTGTCACAAGTCGGCGTCGCGGCCGAGCAGATTCAGGAACTCGTTCGCGCCTCGCGCGGCAACAGCATGGACGGCAACCCGCGCGACATTTCCGATGAGGAACTGACCCGGATTCTCGAGGGGATGCTGTGATTCTGACCGCGGGATTAACACCGGCGTTGCAGCAGATTCTGCTGTTCGATCACTTCCGGACCGGCGAGGTCAACCGGGCTCGCGAAGCGCACTGGTGCGCCTCTGGAAAAGTGCTCAACGTCGGCCGGGGGCTGTTTCATCTGGGAACGGAATGCCGCACGCTCTCTCTCGTCGGCGGCGGGACGGGAGAATCCATTCAACAGGAGTTTGCGCGTGATACTGTCCCGACCCGCTGGGTCACCTCAACAGCGCCGACACGGGTCTGCACGACGATTATCGACGCCGCGCAAACAAGCGTGACGGAACTGGTCGAGAACGCCGCCACTGCCACGCCGCACGAATTGGAACAGTTCGCAACGGCCTTCGCGGAAGAAGCAAGGCACGCATCGGTTGTTGTGTTGACCGGATCACTGCCGGACGGTACTCCGGCGACCTATTATCGGGG
>CAZVJA010000292.1:0-4762 GCA_964626885.1 uncultured Planctomycetaceae bacterium
GATCAAAAGGAAAGACTACCACTTAAAGACTGGTACCATACCCGGGGGCGGGTCAGGAGGGGATCACCTACGAAAGCGTGCCTTGCTGATTCACCCGACATGAACACGCATGACCAGGGTACGCGGCTATTGCGTGAGCACGGTGGGATTGGACAAAGCGATGATTCGTCGGTACATCCAGGAACAGTGAAAAAGCGAGCGTGACCAGGAACGGGGTTTATTTGACGACTTCCACTAACCCTTAACCCAACGGCCCCTTTTAGGAACCTCCCTCAAGCCACCGGCTCCGCCGGTGGGAATTGACTTTCGGGGAGGGCGTGCGCGTTACAAACAGCCGCAGTGCTTCAACCAAACGCACACCCGAGAATAACCCACCGAGGCAATTTTGCTAGAGGCATTCCCTGGAGCGTAACGAACGTCACACCCGCTTAGTTCTGAATCCGTGCACCGATTGTTGTGAGCGCGTTGTAGCGGTCGACTGGTTCTCCGGCTGCCCAGGCAGTCCCACGCAGCAACAGAATACGGAACAGCGGATCGTCGAACGTCCAGGAATAATGCCCCGGAATCGAGACAAAGACCCGTCCTCCTCCGGGGGACGGGTCCATCACCCAGAAGAGCGGCTGTTCTTGCCCGTCTTCCTTGCCGGTGGCAAGGACTTTGATCTTGGAACGGTCGCCGATGAGCTGCCAGTAACTTTCATCGTGGAAGTGAACCTTATGGAAGTTCCGCGCGATCGGATGCTGGCTGCTGTCTTCGAATCCGAGATCGAGTGGGCCGTGTCGATAGAGTGAACGATTTCCATCCCAAGCCAGCCCGATACGTTGCGCGAATCCGGGCGCATCATCCCGTCCGTCGACAGCCCAATGGATGTAGACCAGTCCGCCACCACGCGCAAGATACGCGTCAATCTGCTTCGAACGCGCGGCGTTCCAGTTTCCTTTGTAGTAGAAGATCATCACCTCGGCTTTCTGAAATTGCTCCTCGGAGGGCCAATTCCAGGCGGTGTCAACTTCTGTTTTCGCGTCGAGCGCGAAGAGTTCCTTCCACACCTTCTGCCAGGCGGGATAGTCATGCTCGCCGGCCTCGTGATCCTTTTTGCCGGCGACAAGCAGGACGTTGATCTTCCTCGTCGGTTCGGCCGCCTGCGGTGCGCCGGCCAGCACCGCTTCCACTTCCGCTTTGGTCCGCGCCGCAGGGACGGGGCCGGGGGCGTACTCTGGCATTCTGGGTGGGGACGTCATCAAGAATGTCAGCAGATCTTTCATCTGCGACGCATTGAGCTTTTTGGCAATCTCCTCCGGCATCGTGGAGGTTTTGGTCGGCACCAGTTCCTCAATATCGGCTCGCGCGACCGCAGTCATGTTGCCCTGCTGATCGCCGACGATGAGTCGATCGCCGTCGATGCGGATCGCGCCGGTGAGCTGTTTGCCGCTCTTCAGCGAAACCGCATAGGTGAGAAAGTCGGGATTGATCGCGAAATTGGGGTTCGTCACGTCGCGAAAGACCGACGCATAATCCCGTTTCGGCAGGTTTTCGAGACTCGGACCGATCTGCCCCCCTTCCCCGTGTGCCGTGTGACATTTCGCGCATTGAGCTTCGGGGCTTAAAAAGATCGCGCGGCCACGCGCCCAGCTTCCGCCCGCCAACTCCTGGGGGATGGCTGGTGCTTCCGGCTTATCCGCTGAAAGATCCCACTCTGCCCAGGGAAGGAGCAGCCTTCGTAACGGCAAAGGACGAAGTCGCTCGTCCTCGGTAGTGCGGTAGGCCACGTCGAGAACCGGCTCCTCTTTCGTGGCTTGTAGTGTGACTTCCAGAGGGAGAAGTTTCCTCTTCTCCGGATGCCAAGTGATTTCCACCTGGTTTGTTTCTCCCCCCGAAGTGGGCGCGACTTCCCCGCCCGGCGCAGAAACCTCGATGGTTCCCTTCGAGCGCAGCACCAGCGTGACCGTTTCGGCCGACCATGTGTAATCGATCGTTGCCCCCGGCTGGACGGCGGGGCGGAGCATGTCGGCGAGATCCAGCTTCGTGCGGAGTTGCAACTTGCCGCCGTGTTGCACGGCATGCCACAACTCGTCCTGCGCGGATGATTGCCGTGTGAATTGCCGCGCGACAGTCAGATCGAGATGCGGCAGCCAGCCGGTCCACGATTTTTCGTCTGGCGAATTCGGTGTCCATTCTGCTTCGACCCCCGACAGATCGTAGGCCAGATCGATCGCCGGTTGTTGCGGGAGATCGCCGAGCGCCGTTCGCTCAGGGGTGGGGCGTCCCATTCCTGGCAGGGTGATGGCATACGAGGCTGCTCGCCGCTGCGGCGCGATCGAAAAGATTAGCGTCCGCAAATCTGAAGAGAGTTGCGCACCGAGTACTGGTAATTCGAAGCGAGGAGTGGACAATTGCGATTGTACCACCGCGTAGCCGGGCCGGAGAGATTCGAAACGGTCCCCTGCGCCGACAAAGGTTCCGTAGGAGATGCCCGTCCGCGATACCACGTGGCTGAGTTGCGCGGGATCTAACGGCCGATCGAAGGCCACACGCACCTCTTGCGGGCCAGCCGCCCAGGCAGCTACCGGTTGTGGATGCTCTCGATCGGTGTAGAAAATTTTGTAGAGTTTTCCTTTCCCCTTCGGGCCGGTGCCCCAGTCGGGGCCGCCGCTATGAACGGAGACCGCCAATTCTCCGTGCGGCGTGACGCACGCATCGACACAGAGCATGTTCAAGCAGGCGAGGATTTGATTCCGCGCCACGTACCCTGCCGGTGACGAGACGAGACTGGTGCGGTAGATTTTGCCGCGTGAGTAGCCGCACACCAGTGCATCGCCGCTCCATGCGTCCGGTCCGAAAGTCGGCCCGCCGTTGACCGACTCGTTGAAGTTGATGCCGCAGGTCGACTGGTGCTGCGGCCTGTAATCGAAGGTGCTCGGCTCGTCGATCACCTCTTGCAGATGGCGCGGGTGCCGCGGGGGGAAACCGTAGTGCCGCCCCTGTTGGATATGGAGCAGTTCATCGAACGGATTGCCGTTGGCCAGCCAGGTGGCCCCTTCCTGATCGGTGCAGAAGAGTTCCCCGCGACGATCGAATGCCATCCCGACGGGGAAACGCGTCCCTGTGCAGATTTTTTCCCGCTTGCTGAAATCTGGAGAAATTCGCCAGACCGCCCCGTGCTCGCTTGCGGGGGAATACCCGGCTTGTCCCTGCTTGTCGACTTGATACGCGTTTGTGTAATCGGCCGTGCCGATGCCAAAGTAAACGCTTCCGTCCTGCTCGTTGTACGCCAGGCCGACCGCGTCGATGCCGTAGGGGTAAAGTTTCCAGCCATCCGCCACGACAATTTCCTTGTCGCCACGGTCATCCCCGTCGCTGTCGATGATCAACGAAATCTTTCCCTTCGCGGGAATGAAGACACCGTTCCCTTTGGGGTGCCCCTTGGGAGTCAACGACATGCCGACAGGCTCCGACTCTTTGGCGGTGCTTTCCCAAAAGAGTTCGACTTTGTCTTCGAGATGATCGCCGTCGGTGTCGAAGAGGAGATAGATGTTGCCGTTGTACCCAAGCGCGACGAGCTTGCCGTCGTGCCGGTACTTGATGTTGTTGATGTTCGTGAGGTCGACCGGGAGTTGCTTCACGCTGAAACCGGGGACGAACATCTGCACCGCCGGGGGATCTTTGACCGGTACCAGCGGACTTGCCTGGTCCACGGCGGCCACGCGTTGGTTGAGTTGAGAGTATTTCGTCGCGAGGTATTCGTGGACTTGTCGCCGTTCGTCATCGTTCAGTAAGCGGTCGTATAAGAGAACTTCCGCCACCTCGCCGTCGAGGAATCCCTGTAGAAACGGTGGATCCGCACTGTTGCTGTAGACTCGCGCTCCGAGCACGATTCCATCAGCGGCGATGCTCGACTTTTTGCGAGGGCGCTCTCCGGCCGGCTGCCCGTCGACAAACAGCGACGTCGCTCCTTTTTTTCCTTCTGGCCCGGATGCCGACGACGTGATGCAAAACGTGTGGAAGGTGCGGAACGGCAGCGCCTGACCCTCCCGCAGCAGGTTCTTCGCGCCGGAGAAGCCGGAGCCTTCGGCGTTGAGTGCCGTGAAACGCTCCGATCGCTCTGCTCCCATGTCGAGCGAGAGGCCGCTGGTGTAATCGTTCTTTCCTATCGCCTGGAGCGAGAGGAAAGCGTGGAATCCGCCGGCATTGGAACGAGGGGCCGCGACGAGAAACAGCGTGACATCGTTGAATTTCAAACCGAGCGGCGCTGCTTCGAGACAATCGTCCTGGCCGTCGAAGCGGACCGCCGCCTGCTCGGAATAAATCGCCAACTGCGGTTGTTGCAACTGGTTTCGCTGCGCGAGATGCCGACCGAATCCGGAAGCGTCGTACCAGAAATCGAACCGGTCTCCGTTTTTGAGAACCGGTCGGTCTTCCGCGACGCGCCGTTCCGGTTGGCGGGAGGCGTCAAGCCAGAACTGCAAATGATCGCGCACCGGCAGCCGCGCATCGGCCCAGGGTTCGGCCCCCTGGACGAGTTCACCAGAAGCTACGCTGAGCAGCACCAAGAAGCCTGTTCGGAATAGCACGCGCGAATCCTGTTTTCAAAGGGAAGACGGAGAGCGTTCTCTTCCATCTTGGCGGCGCGCGCGACGAATCGCAAATCGCGGCAGGCAATTCTGCTGCCATACGGAAAATTCGCGGAAGGACGGAAGCTAGGCCGGGATGAGAAATTTCACCCGCGCGGGTGGCAACGTTTATGAACCGCTTTCAGTCGGCT
>CAZVJA010000293.1:0-4712 GCA_964626885.1 uncultured Planctomycetaceae bacterium
TTCCAGGCATGGTCGTAGGCAGAAACGGTACAGCGCTCCGCCTCGCGATGCAGCTTCCATTGCTCGTCGGTCCAGGTAGCCTCGAAAAGCTGGATCAGATCCCCCGAAGAGACGACGTCCGCCCCCAGCCCCCTCACCAACTCGACCGTTCCCGCATCGACGCGCGAAATGTACGGGTTCGCATTGCGGGGTGAATATTCCATCGCGACGCGGCGCATCCCGCCGATGAGCTTCGCCAGCCCGGCTTCCAATTCCTGCCAGCGCAGGTAAACCGCTCTGGAGCCGGGAAGATGATCGAGCGCGCCCGATTCGATGCGATGCACCAGCTTGCGCGGCTCTCCCTCGGCAGGGATGGCATAGAAGAACCGCCGGGTGCCGGCAGCTTCAGGAGCAATACCCAGCACGCGCTGGGCCAGCACGTTGCTCGACCGAAAGTCGTACAGCAGCCAGCCATCAAGGCCAAACTGTTTGAGAGCCCGCTGAATCGCCTCCAGATCGAACATCACCGACAACCTGTCTGCAATCCGCGGGTCAGTTCAAGAAGAAGAATCGTTCCGCTTCCTTGACGGTCTTCGGGTCGGCTGTCCGCAGCTCTTCGAGGTGTTTCTTTCCCGCGACGACATGCGCTGGGGGCTCGGCACCTTGTTCCGAAGCATCCACCTTCGTACTCTGCAGCATGTATCGCACGATCGACCGTTTAATGGAGGGGATGTTGTACTCCTTCTGGTTGTACATTTCCATCAGCCGGTCTTGAATGCTCCAATCTCCCCAGCGGGAGAGGTCGGCAATGACCAAATCCGCCAGTTCCGGGCGTTCGAGAAGAATCCGCATCGATGCCCGCAGCCGCTCCTTGGGAATGCGATCGGGCTCGTAGGTCCACAAAAAGCGTAATGCCTGCATGGCGGCGTAGGTTTCGCTGAAGGGGGCTTTCTTGTCCTGAAGCTTACGCTCATCGATCCGATCGAGCCCTTTCTCGCGAGTGAGGAGCAAATACCCCGACATGACGCCGTCAATTCCCAGGCGGAATTCCTGCGTCGGTTCGAGGATCTTCTGCTCCATGAACGCCGCGTCCTCCTGGTTTCCGCACAGGCCGAGCATCAGCCCATATAAACCGAGGCGTCCCGGCGACGTATCGGAACTGGAGACCCATTTGCGGAGCGACTCCCTGGAGAATTTGTCCGCCAGCGGAGCAATCTCTTTGTAGGGGGCGTTCGCGAACTCCGCGTAGGCGTCTGTGGCCACGATCGGGTCGGAGAATTCAAGGAATTTGAGGAAGTAAGCGAGGCGCTCTTTGACAGGAGCTTCCGGCGACGGGGCCTGCGCGATGTATTGGAAGCTGGTGTCGGTGACTTCCATCGGACTCGCCCAATCGATTGAGCCTTCCTTCACGCCTCGGGTTCCCATCAGCAGAAATAGATCCCCCGGTTTTCCGGTACGATAGCGGGCCAGTGTGACGCGGCTGTCTTTTTTCACCACTCCGGCGGGAGTCTTTTCGACTTGCACGACTTCGTAGACCGTTTTGCCCGGATCCTGGTCTTTCGGCATTGTTCCCTCGACCCAGTGGACCAGCGCGACGGCGTCCGATTGCGCTACCTGCTCGCTCAACGTCAGCGACGGGGCGGAGCAGAACGGACAACTTCGTGCGATATTTGCGGAGACCAACGATACGATCAGCAGAATCGCGGCGATAGCGGCCAACGGAAAACGTCTCATGCTTCAGCTCCTCGGTCCGACAGGCGCGCGTCTCAGTCACATCGAACATTCGCGCGCATCGCCGGCAACTTCATTTGATTTTCTCGATCACGACGGCATCGTCGATTTCATACAGGCGAATTAAATCCCCGTCGATTGCATCCGGCACGATGTGAAACACTCCCACAACGTCAAACGGCCGGCTCTGAATATAATCGGTGGTCACTCCCTCGCGGAGCTTCACCCCAAAAACATCGTAAATCTTCGGGTCGCGTCCAAAGCAGCAGATCTGATTGTCTCGCGCCAGGACAAAATGCTCCAGCCCGGTTTCGGCATGCGGCGGATACATGAAACCGCGAATGCGAATCCGTTTGCCGTCAAGCTCCTTCATCCAGGACGGCATCAATTTCGGGGCTTCCGGAGTGACCGGCTCCATGTTCAAAACTTTCAGGAGATCTATGTCGTCATAACTGACGCGGATGGCGTCCTCGGGGCCTTCCTTGCGAAAATCCTTAAACGGAACGAGCAGCTTCACCTCGCGTGGCTGCGGCTTCTCTCCCGGTCGCAGGGCAACTACTGGAGGACGGCCGTTAGTACCCGTAGATGACTGTGTTACAACGTTGGAAGTTGTGGCGGAAAGATACCCATCAGCTCCCGATGGCGAAGCCGTCTTGCCCGCGGAAACAGATTTCGAAACAACCGCTTCTGAACCCTGCGGGTTTTCGCGCTGCGGTTTTGCGCCCGCATTTCTGTCTTCCGTCGATTGAGTTTCCGCGTTGCTGATTCTATCCCGCGTTGTTTCCAGTGTCGGCTTTGAGGTCGACGGCACAACCTCCGGACTTAACACGGGCTTCGTCGTTGTGCGATCGCCGGCAACCGAGATGTCATTCGAATCCCGCCGTGCTTCGGAACCGTCAATTGAGGGACTTGCATTTGAACCGGACGACGATTCGGACGGCAGCGCGGCCCCGCTCGACGAATCGCCCGCACTCTCACGCACGGCCTGAGAGTACGAGCGGTACTCCGATTCCTTGCCGGTCCCGCAGCCGGCAACGATCAATAACATCGCGCCGCTCAGCAGACACGGCACTGTCGCGAATTGCCGGCACCTGTTTCCATCCATTTTGAGCAATTCTTATTGATTCGTTTTGCGCTTCGTGTTTGGGAAAGCGAAAACTCTTTGCGAATTCAACACTCGACCCGCGACAGGCCCGCCGTTCCCAAACTAAAAGCTGGTCCGGGATGCTTCCATCAAGTCGCCATCGAGAGCATAGACCGGTTTCTCGTTCAGGCCGGTCAGCCCTTCCGACTTCTGGCAATGAAAGGTTCCGGCGATGGAGACCATACCGGTGCGATATTTCACCGTTTTTCCAGATTGCATATTGACGATCATCATATCCGACTGTTGCGGCTGGCCGCCAAAGCAGCATTGTCCGCTGTCTTTCACCAGCAGAAAGCTCGCGATCCCCTCGGTTTGCCGGGTGGGGTACATGAACCCCTTAATGAAAATCTTTTGGTTGTCGAGTGCCTTCACGTCGGGATGAAACTCGGGGCGTCCCGGCTTGCCTTCGAATCCTTTTTTTGAAATGTCATAATAAAAATTGACCCGCTTGTACCCTTCCGGGACTTCCGTCGCGAAGGTGTATGTGTGGAACGTGGTTCCTCCCACGAAGAAGAGAAAAGAAAGCACGAAGCCGGTCCACGCGACAAGACTGCCGCCCAATGCCCCTTCCGACTTCCTGATCTTCCAAATACAGATCAGCCCGACAATGGTCCCCATCAAACCGAATAACAAACCGAAGATCCCGATCAGTCCGATCGACGCGAGGATTCCCAGTACGAAAGTCACCGGTGCCAGGATCGGTACGGGACGATAGTCGAAATTCTGGAGCTCTGATTCCCGGGGAGCAAACAGAGTGGATGTTTTCCCCTGTGAGTCATGGGGAGCACCCTCCCTCCCTGGTTCGTTATCATCGAACGAATCGTCAGCGTTGAGGGTGTCGGGCACAACAGATTGCGACATGAGAAACTCGCCTCGCAGTCGAAAACCAAAAGTAACAAATCGGGATCAGAACTTTCGACAAAAGCCGATCGACAAATTATTGCGTCAATTGTCGGCTTGGCAGTTTATTTCGCGTCCATTCTCACGTGCTTTCCAGGTCTTCCCAGCAAGAGGTCCGTATTCCCCGCAGACCCACCGCCTTCCGGAAAGTTAAGGAACTCTCCACACTTTACCCTCTCCGCAGGACCGCAATTAATGCCCTCCGCCCCGCAGGATCCGAATTGCCTCGGCCAGCTTCCGCACGACGTTCACGGTTAAGAAAATGTCGTAGATGTCTCCCACTATGATAACATCGTACGATTCATCCGCTACCCCCGACATTTCTCCGAATCGTGTGGTTACGGAGAGTCACGCATCGTCATAAACTGTTTTGTTTCTACGTGTTATGGGAAACGGCTATCCGGTCGAGCAGCGGCAATTTGTTCCATTTCCTCAGCCTGGTGAGGTTCCACCCTCCGTGAGTCAGGACAGCTTAACTCGACGTGCACCACCAAAGGGACTGGGGAGCCATAACAAACTCCACTCTTTCGCTACCCATAAGTAACGATCAATGTCTTCCTGGTGTTGGAGATTTCTTAATCCCCGATCTTCCAGTCAACTCACAGGTTCCGTATCTGGAATGGAACTGCTACGCCGCAAAGCTCACTTGATCCGCAGATCGACGTCCTCCTGCGGCTGCTCGACGAGGCGGTCTTCGTCCCCTGCTGCTGGGAGTCCGCGATGAGCGACGATGACCTGCTGGCGGCACTCCTGGCCCTCAACTTCGAACGGGCCAGGGAAGCTCAAATTCTAAGCCCCTCCCGCTGGGGGCGTGATTCGCACGTTGACGCATCTCGCAAAGCGCGGTGGAATGGTCGCTGTGCCCGGTTCGCGGTCGGGTGGTCGACTGTGCGAAGAAGTTGAAGATTTTCGTGTGCCACGGGCTCTGCCCGTGCTCTTTGCCGTTTGAACCATCGGC
>CAZVJA010000294.1:0-2283 GCA_964626885.1 uncultured Planctomycetaceae bacterium
GTCGCCGGTCCGTTCCCCCTTCGCCCGGATACGAAACCGGACTTCCCCTTTCGCTGGAACCAGGGGAACCAGCAGCACGACCCGGTTCGCGTCCAGCTTGGCCTCCGGTTTTTCCCCTGCGGCAAGACTGCTTGCCACGTCGGCGGAAATCACCGAAAGAATCTCCGGAAGCTCGGCGATGAGTTCTAACGGCGGGAGAGGCTGAGCCGATTCGTTGCGAACCGATACGAGGTACTCGGTTTCTTCACCTAGACTCAGCGGGTCAACCCCGTCGCTCACCTGTAGCCGCAGGCTGCTCGTGGAGGGAACAATCTCGAGGCAGGCCTGGCTCGTGGCTTCCGGCATTGTCCCTCCCGCCACGCGCAGCTCAACGCACGTTTGAGAATCTGCCTGCATGCATTCGTACTCGACCTGCAGCTGTACTCCCTCCCCCGGCTCCAGGCTTCCCAAAACCCACTCGAGCGCCCCCTCAGTCAGCTTTGCTCCCGCCGATGCATCTCGCGGAACCAGCGTCGCCGGATGCGTGATCGTCACCCGAACATCCTGCCACCGCTCGTTCGATGTGTTGACAATTTTGGCTGTGAACTCCGCCTGGCTGCCGACAGAACGACGTGACGGACCGATCAGTCTCGACTCGACCTCTTTCCGCACGATGTCCAGGCAGACCGATTTCCAGACGGCCTCGCTTCCTCGCGACGAGACCGCAAATCGGCAACAGTGATTTCCCGGCCCCCCGGGAATCAGTGTCAGGGCGATCGAGCGGTTCTCGCCCGGCCGCAGCTTGCCGAGCACCTGGCGCGCCCGTTTCTGGTCGCTTCCTGGAAATTGCAATGTTGCATCGAACTCCGATTCGACCACCACATCTTCCAGCTCGACCTCTGTTCGGTTCTGGACGGTCAATTGATAAATCACCGGTGCCCCTGCTGTTGCCGTGCGCGGTGCCTCGACAATCAATTCGACCCGTGCGGAGTTCACGCTGGGTCCCATGCCTGGAAGTACCGGCCCCTCCAGCTGCGGATCTATCGGCTGCAACAGGCCCGGTTGTTCAGAACTCCGTTCCCTCGCCGCGCGCGAGGAAATGCCCGGGCTTTCTTTCGACGGCGCACCGCTACGGTCGTCATAACGCGCCACCGGCGAGCCGAGGGTGGCCGCCGGCCAATCGGAATTCATGGCGCGATCTGTCCTCAACACCTTGGGCGCCTCGGCCTGCTTCTGATCGAACATCTCCGTTCGATCCTCGGCAACCATGGGGGGAGCAACGCGCGCGGAACGATGAGTGCTCGATGCCGGCGCGCGAGCGCCCGCCACCGCGGCACATCCGGAAAACACCACGATTCCCACCGCGGGAACGATCATCCGCAGGGCCGTCGTGAGGGGACTCCTGAGACAATCAAAGCTTCGAGCAGATTCGGCATGACAGATTTTCATGACAAATATTCTCCCGAAAGACCGCCGCGCGAAAACTCCTGCGCCTTGATCTTTCCATCATGCGTGTGAACAAGCCGCGCTCCCGCGCGCCATCCCAAGCGCAGAAGCGGGACGCGATAACTCTATCACTCAAACTGTCCTGACGCGGGAATGATCTGGGAGATATCACACTGCGGAATCTGTCACCGTTCGTGACGTCTGCATTCCATTGTGACGCTTCGACGGAAAGCGGAACCTGCGGCGACTCTGCCGCGCGATTCGGTTGAGAACTCCGGTTCACCGACTGGAATCTGCCGATGAGGTTACCGCTGCCGTGGATTCGAGGATTGCCGATCCGAGCACTTCGCAAACTGTGCGAGGATTGAGTGCTCGTATCGCGCATGACGGAGAGACGCGGATTTTCGTCTGGGAAACATAAGGCGGCGATTTGCGATCGAGAAAGTACGAACGCCTGGCGCTCGAACCCGCGCCGCTTATGATGTCGAACTGACGATCGGCATCGAGCGACGAACCTCACCCCTCTAGAGAACCCTTGCATCGGGCAATGAACTTCTGTACATATTCCTTCAACGAAAGTGGCCAATGTTAAGGTCACGCGGAAAAGAGCCGAATTCGCCCGCCATGCGATACTGGAAAGCGTTCTCCGCGTCTCATGTCAAACCCGCGTAAACGAACCATTCGCAGGGAAGAGCACTCCGACCAGCCAGACATGCTCTACAAACCCAGTCCCAAAGGGCGCGGGGCACACATCAGCCCACCCAATCGGTTTGATGTGCTTCGGACGGAGCCGGACTTTGAGCAACTCGAACATGACGCGGACTATCTTCATGCTCTCGACCGTCCCGCGACCGAGTA
>CAZVJA010000294.1:2383-4673 GCA_964626885.1 uncultured Planctomycetaceae bacterium
GTCACCGACTGCTATCAACCGGCGGAACGTCAGTTTCGAATCACGCGCGGCTGCCTGGAAGTGGCGTTGGAAACTCGGCAACCGATCGCCATCATCACGAAGAACTCGCTCATCACGCGCGATCTCGATCTGCTGCGCGAGATGGCTGCTTTGCGAATCGCGCACGTTTCCATTAGCGTCACGACGCTCGATGAGTCGCTTGCGCGTTCGTTGGAACCGCGCACCAGTCCGCCGAAATCGCGGCTCGACGCGGTGCACAAACTCTCCGCAGCCGGAGTTCCGGTATCGGTCATGATGGCCCCCATCATCCCCGGTCTGAATGATAACGAGATCGCTCCGCTGCTTCGGGCCGCCTCCGAAGCTGGTGCGGTCTCCGCGGGCTACACGCTGCTGCGCCTCCCCGGCGCAGTGGAGCCGGTGTTTCGAGATTGGCTTGCGCGATGCGAGCCGACGCGGAAGGAACGCATCGAATCGCTGATCCGCAACACGCGCGGCGGCGAACTCAACTCGTCAAAGTTCGGGGAGCGGATGCGCGGAGCAGGAAACATCGCCGAACAAATCGACCAGACGTTCCGCCTCTTTCGCCGCAAGTATGCCCTCGATCGATCCTTCGAACCGCTCGCGACGGACGGCTTACGCCCTCCATTGCCGACCAGTGGACAACTCCGGCTCTTTTGATCGCGCGCCGGCGGGTTACTTCGCGTCGCGCAGATACGCGATGAAATCGGTCACCGGCGGGGTCTTGCTTTCCTGCCCGAGCAGAATCGCCAATTGGCCGCGATGATACGTCGAGTGATTCAATACGTGCAGCAGAATCTCGCCGACCTGGTTTTCGTACGGATTCCCTTTCGAGTCACGATAGGCCACCACGCGAACAAGGGAGTCGGAATCCAGGATCTCACGCGTCCGCTGGATGTTCGCGCGGTTCCGTTCTTCCCAGGCGTCGATGGGATGCACGGTCCAAACTCCCCCCTCAGGACTGACTCCGCTAATCCGCGAGTTCCAGATTGTATGCGCGTTCAGGATGTGACTGAAAATAACGGCGACCCGTTCGGACGACGGTTTCGCCTGTCGAATCGTTTCGATGAACCGCTTGTTGGCATCGTCGTTGTAGGCCAATAGCTCTCGAAGCACCTGTTCCATGCGACCATCCTCTCTCCGTCAGTCATCAATCACTTCGCGGCGCGCAAGGATGATGGAAAACCAGGCACCGGGATGCGGTGTCCCGTATCGACGACCTTTTCACCGTCGCGGCGGAACACCCACAGTTCGCGCGGCGCGTGGCATTGCACGACGAGATACTTTCCATCCGACGTGTACGCGACCCCCTCCGGAATCCGCCCGATCGGCAGATGCCCCGTCGCCACAAATGTTCTTCCTTCCCGCTTCAACAACAGCAGCTGTCCCTCTTCCGTGCGGAGCGGATGGCCGGACGGAAGATTCGAGCCGTTCATCAACACCACCGCCAGTTGTTTTCCGTCGGGGCTTACTTCAAACGATTCCGGCCCGGAGCCGATCGCAATGTAATCGCTCGTCCGCGCCGGCTCCGCCTTCAAATCGATAATGCTCAGACCGTCGGCATCGGGGGGTTCCTTGCCGCCGCTCCCCGCCGTCACCGCCAGTTCTCCGTCGGGAGTCACCACGCATCGGTATGGCTTGCCAAACGTCGCGAACTTTCGCTCCGTGACCGTCACATGACCGTCAGCAATCTCCAACAGCCGCAGATACCCCGCCATGTTGATGCTGACCAATCCCCGTCGATCATCGGGAGTGATCGCCACGTCGGAGGCCTGCTCGTCCTTCTCGCAGACCTTCACCTGCTGCACCTGCCGGACGTTCTGACCGTTGATGCTCAAGACAGACACCGTCCCATCGGCCCGGTTCGCGACGATCGCGAACTTTCCGTCACTGGTGATCGACATGCCCGAAGGTTGTTCGCCGGCCGTGCAACTCCCCACGACCTTCGGCGGGCTGACGGTGAGATCGACAATATGCACCCGGTTCGCGGGGACTGTCTTCGACGGATCGGCCGGATCGATCTTGAGCGAATCGGCGACGAGCGCCACGCGGCGGTCGGGAGTAATCGCGATGTTCGACGGCGGCCCGATGACGGTGTTGCTGACGCCGATCACGTGCTGCACCTTCGGTGGAAAGGTGGCGAAGTCGAGAAATGTCAGCGAATCGGGCTTCGCCCCCGGCACCGTCTGCTGCGCGCCACCCGACAGATCGATCTTATTTTCATTCCCCGAGATCACCAACTGCGCGGAGCAGGGGGAAGAGAGCACGAGGA
>CAZVJA010000295.1:0-1713 GCA_964626885.1 uncultured Planctomycetaceae bacterium
GGATGCACGAACTCGTGCTCTTGGCTTCGCACCGTGAGCACCGGGCAGGGAGCTTTGCGGACCACTTTTTCAGCCACGCTCCCCAGGAGCAGATGCGCCGCCGGGCCGCGGCCGTGTGTGCCGAGGACGATCAGGTCGATGTTGTTCTCGCGCGCGTCACGGACAATCTCGACGAACGGCCGGCCATGCTTGTAGCGGGTTTCGATGACCACCCCGGCGGCATCTTCCGGGAGAATCCAGTTGTCTAGCCGAGTCCGCGCGGCGGCTTCCAGATCTTCCGGCGTCGCGAACGGAAACGACTCGACCAGCGGCACGACCACCAGCGGGTCTTCAATAACGTGCAGCAGTTGCAGCGTCGCGCCGAACCGCTTGGCGAACTCGAGCCCGTACTTGGTCGCAGCCAATGAAGGCTCGCTGAAATCGGTGGGAACCAGAATGTTGCGGAGTTGGATCATCGGAAATCGCCTCCTCGACTGTGCGGACTGTCCTTTTGGTTGTACTCCCTCAAAATACCTCTTGAAGCGGAACACAACCAGTGCCGAATCGGTAGGTGCACGAATCCGCGCGCGGCTGGAGATCGTCTGTCGCGGTGGTTATGATGGCTGATCACGGAGATTCGAAGCGTTTATTTCCCTGAATTAACCAGGAGCGGCAACATGAGCAAGTGGCCGATCGGAGTATTCACGTCTGTCGATGCCGGGCTGGGAGTGCATCTCGAAGTCGCGCGGGAACTCGGCATACCCACCGTGCAGATTCACGCGCCGCACAAGGAGACGCGCACCACCGAAGCGGCGAAGAAGTTTCTCGCCCGCTGTGCCGAAGCGGGGATCACGCTCACCGCGGTCTTCGGCGGCTTTGAAGGGGAAAGTTACGCCGACATCGCCACCACCGCCCGCACCGTGGGACTCGTGCCGCGCGAGACCCGCGCCGCACGGGCCAAAGAGATGAAGGAAATCTCCGACTTCGCGAAGCTGCTCGGCTGCAAGGTGGTCGCGCTGCACATCGGCTTCGTCCCCGACAAAAAGTCAGCCGCCGCCGACTACAACGAACTGCTCGCCGTCACCCGCGATCTGCTCGATCACGTGAAGCAGAACGACCAGCGGCTGCACCTCGAAACAGGGCAGGAGTCGGCTGACCATCTGCTCGAGTTCATCAAGGATGTCGCCCGCGACAACCTGTTCATCAACTTCGACCCGGCCAATATGGTTCTCTACGGCACCGGCGACCCGATCGAAGCACTCAAGAAAGTGGGGCACCTTGTGAAGAGCATCCACTGCAAAGACGCCAAGTGGGCTCCCGAGGGGCAGCGCGGCAAGGCGTGGGGAACCGAAGTCCCGCTCGGCGAGGGAGACGTCGGCATGGAGACCTACCTGCGGACCCTCAAGTCGCTTGGCTACGACGGCCCGCTGACCATCGAGCGCGAGATTCCGCACGACCGCGAGAAACAGAAGGCCGATATTGGCCACGCTGTTAACCTGTTGACAAAGCTCCGCGAGAAGATCGGCTAGGCGGGATTCAGGCCGTCGGACTTCAGGCGCTCAGGCTTCGGGCTGCAGGCATACTTCTGTCCCTCTCCCCTCGCGGGAGAGGGTGGCTGTGAAGCAGTCGGGTGAGGGGGCTTCCGGTGGTCTGGCTTCGGGAAAAGAAGAGGGGTGAGGAATCAGGATGGAGGGGTTAGGTTTTAGGGTGCGAGGGTTCGAGGCCTAAAACCTT
>CAZVJA010000295.1:1813-4665 GCA_964626885.1 uncultured Planctomycetaceae bacterium
CTAAAACCTTCAGAACCATCCATCTTCCCATTGATCCGACGACAAGTCGTCGGCTTGGAAAGAGTCCTCCGTCCTTCCCGACACAAAAAAACGGCGTTCCGTCACGGAGCGGTGACAGGAACGCCGGCTGTGATGAAGTGCGTTAAGCTAAATGTGGTTTCAAAGTCTTGACTTTGGGAGGGCGACGCTCCGTCGGAGCCGCCATAAACCAGAGACTCTCGGAAGCAGCGGCTCGGCGGACCACCCTCCGGGCGGTGCCCCCTCGCGCTCCCCAATTGAAACTGCGTCTACGCGTTGTCCTTCTTCTTTGCCTTCTGCTTCCCCTTGCCGGTCATTTCGGTGATGCCGGACTTGGTGCGCTGCTCTTCAGTCAGCAGAGCGAAGACGCCGTTGTTCAACTCCTGTCTGAGCTTGTGCAGTTCCGCCGCACCTTCCTGTTGTTCCTTGGTCAGCTTCAAGGCGGCGTCGAGGGCCTGCTTGGCTTGCTTCCCCTTGAGACCGTCGGCCTTATTCTTGGCGACGAGTTCCTTGCGGGTGGCTGCCTGCTCTTTGGTGAGGTGCGCCTTCTGCTGTGCGTCCTTCAACTTGGGAGCGAGTGCGGTCGTCAGTTCCTTGAGCTTGGTTTGCTGGTCGGCGGTCAGCTCGACCCCTTCGAGCTTGGCCATGATCTGAGAAACAGGGTCGTGCTTGGCCTGCTTGGCTTCCTTCTTCTTCGCCTTGTCAGCGGCATTCAGCGGAGCAACAACAACGAGGGCGAGCATCAGTGAACAGAGCGCCAGAGCGACGGACTTCATGGAAATAGCCTCCAGGGAAGCAGGAAAACATCTTCAAAACAGCGGCGATCAGCACCGAACCCGGCCCGCTGACCCCCTGGGGAGGAAACATCCTCCACCCGGCCGCGAAACATCACGCAGCCAGAAGAAACGATGCGCGAACGGCCCCAATTATTTTCAGGCAATTGACTCCACAACAAGAAAGTCCCGTCTAACAGTTACCGTCAATCGCAACCGGACGGTGCCGATCGTTTGAAAATAGCAAGCTGCGAGAGTGTTGATCAGCCGATGTAAACGATCATTCCAAAGCCCCGCTCGGCTGTCTCAGCCAGGAATTGCTTCAGATCCTCGAAATAGGCCAGCAAGTAGCCGAGGGTGTCGTCTTCCTCGGGGTCACAATCCCAAATTTCGGGGTAGATGAGTTGCCTCATCATCTCAGCTGGTTGGAATCGCTGCTGGAGCGAGTCGGCATCTAATTTGGTGAGAGCGCGGTTGATCTCCACTGTTTGCTGGGCTGTGTAGGCGCGCGCTGGACCGTAACCGACGTCGATTTCGCCGATAGTCGCTCCACCTTTCAAGAGAAATCCCTCAGGGAAATTCCCTTCCCAGTCTGAGCCGGTTAACAGGAAATGAATTCCGTGCCACGACTTGTCGAGATCAATCTCTTTCATGTCTGATTCGAAAGGGGAGGGGACGGGTTCCGTGACAGGTGGAGGAATCGGTTTCTTTGTACCAAAGAGCCTCGCAAAGAAACCGGACGAAGCATTCGTTTCGAATAGCGCTTCGTCGCCGTGAAGAAAACGAATGATGAGCTCTGGATCTGCCAGAAGCCGATCGATCGAGTCGTCTGACGCCTGCTTCAATACGCAAATCATACTCATGGGGGTACAATCCCACGCTTCGCGAGCGATCTAAATCTGTGACATGACCGTAAACAAACTCACCCATCCAGCCCATAGAACTTCACCGCGTTGTCGTGGAACAGCTTCCGCTGGAACTCGGGCGTTCGGTCGCGGACGATCTCGAACAGGCCGCTCGCCCATTGGGCATAGGTGCCTTTGAGGGTGCAGACCGGCCAGTCGCCGCCGAAGAAGACGCGGTCCTCGCCGAACGAGTCGAGACAATGATTCACCACCGGCGCGAGGTCGGCCGGCTTCCAGGTCTCGGGCTTGGCAGTCACGACGATTCCAGAGATCTTGCAGGCGACATTCTCCTGCTGGCTGGCCGCCTTGATGCCGCTCTTCCAGGCGTTGCGCAGCTTCTCGTCGGTCGATTGCACATCCATGTTGCCGCAATGGTCGATGATGAACCGCGTGCCGGGGCATTTTTCGATCAGCTTCACGCCGTCGGCGATTTCCCCCGGCCGTAGACAGAGATCGAAGCTCAACCCGAGCTTGCCGAGGAGCTGCATATGATCGACGAACCGCGGTTCGAGGCACATCCCTTTCGGACGATCCGGATCGTGCAGGACGGTGCGGACTCCTTTCACATGTTTGTTCCCGGCGAACTTCTGGATGTACTCCTTGAAGCCGGTGCTCTGCGGTGAGCCGCCGATGACCGCCGCCACCATCTTGCTTTCCGGCTGTCGGCAGAGTTCGAGCACATATTCCGCCTCAGCCGCCTGCTGGTCGGGATGGATGTTGACCTCCATGTAAATGGTCCGCTCGATGTTGTAGCCATGCGTCGCCTCGCGGTAATCGGCGAGCAGATAGCTGCGATTGAGAGCTTGAGCCGCCGGATTCTTCAACCACGGGAGCTCGAAGCGTGAGAGATCCCACAGGTGCTGGTGGGTATCGATGATCGGCAGGGTGTGCGGATTCACGGAGCGGGCTTTCTGTTCTGCGGGGAAGGCGGCAGTCGCGAAGTGGTGCGTCAGCGACGCGGAAGCGAATCCGGCTCCCGCACTTTGCAGGAACTGCCGGCGGGTTGCCCCCCGCGACGGGTTGGCGTCGGAAGATTGCATCATCTCTGGTGTCCTCGTTCAAGGTGACAGCTGCGCGGAATGCAGAGGGATTCCCCATTCATGAGAAATCATCCCCCGAATTTGTGACCATGACAAGCACGTTCTGAATTTCGATC
>CAZVJA010000296.1:0-4539 GCA_964626885.1 uncultured Planctomycetaceae bacterium
CGGCCGGCATACCGACATAGGCCATTCCAACGGTGTTGAACGAGCCGCCGGAGAGATGGACTTCGTACCAACAGGAGACCGCCTCGAAGGCAATGTGCGGATCACTCGCGACCAGCGGCTTGCCGGTCGTGGTCATCGACCCCGCCACAACCCAGTTGTTGCTTCCGCCGGGGGGCTGGCCGTGCGGCGGCCTCGTTGTGGATGTTGTGGTTTTCGCGTTGGTGGGATGGCTCGCTGCGGCCGTTTGCGCGCGTTCTAGTCCCAGCGGAGGACCAAGGGGATCGACGCCGCAGCGTTCGCGCGGATACGAGCCCGCCGGGAGGATGCTCTCGTCATCTGCTTCGCCGAGCAGAAACTCGCGATAGAGCGCGCCGTCGCCGAGAGTCCGCTTCGCAAGTTCCGGCATGACGATCACCGGGAATCGTCCGGTGAGGTACCAGCGGAATTCGCACTCGATAGCAATGCAGTCGATTGGCGACCATTTCTCGGGACCGTAGTCGAGCAGGTCGAATTCGATCGGCAGGTTATCGTGGCTGGCTTCGATGAGAGCGTTGATGCCGTCGCTGAACGACATGACGAGCGCGCGGGTCTCGTCGTCAAGCTGCTTCCATTCCGCCTCCGCGATGCGCCGCAGGCCGACGGTGCGGGCGATGAGGTCGAGTTCCAGTCCGGAGGGTCCGAGGATTTCCGACAGTCGGCCGGAAGCCTTGCGGCGGAGGTAATCGAGTTGGAACAACCGGTCCTGCGCCATCGCATAGCCGAACCCGAAGAAAAGGTCGGCGTCGTTCCCTGCATAGATATGCGGGATGCCCCACTGGTCGCGCTCGATGTCGACTTTCGACGCGACGCCGGTGCGAAGGCTGCCGGAGGCTGTCGGCACGCGGGCTGCGATCGTTTCCCGCCAGCGGCGGTCGAACTCCTCGCGGCTGATGCCGACTTTCTGGCAGAGGGCGGCGATGGACTCTCCAGCGCCGAGATGTTTGAGAAAATTGCGGTCGAAGCGGGTCATGTTGTTACCATTTCCAAATCGACTTTCAAGGATTTACCGCAGAGGGCGCGGAGAAAACCGGAAGATGGAAAATGGAGGATAGAAGATGGAACAAAGCATGAGGCTCGTGTCTTTACCATTCTCCATCTACCTCCCTCCGTCCTCTGTCTTCATCCGCGCTCTTTGCGCCCTCTGCGGTAAAAGCTGATTTACTTTCGACATTGAAGGGTTCGAAGTTCACCCCGGCTTGCGGGCGTATTCTTTGGCGATTTTCATCGCGACGGTGCCGATGCCGTAATAGCCAATCGACATGCGCGCGACGTGCGTGAGGATGTCGTAGGCCCGCCAGCGGTTCCAGCCGTATTCTTCCTCCAGCCACAAAATGAGCCACGCGCTCGCCTGGGCCATCGAGCGTTCGGCCGGGCTGCCGCTGGAGACGGTCATGATCTCGGTGGGGGATTCGATTCGCGGGCCGGGAATTTTTTTTCCCTTGAGGAGTTCGACGGTGATCGTTGTTTCGGCCGGCATTTCGAGCCCGGTGGCGGAAAGTTCGCCATGCCCCATCGCGGCATGAGCGTCACCGAGATAGAGGTATGCTCCGGGAACGTAGACCGGCAGGAAGACCGTGTTGCCGGGAGAAGTTTCGATGATATCCATGTTGCCGCCGTGGGGGCCGGCCGGTCCGGTGGTCGGCACACCCCAATCGGGCGCGGTGCCGATGCAGCCGAGCATCGGCGCGTAGGGAATTGTCAGTTCGTCGCTCCAATGGATGAGTCCGTCGCGGATGGGGCAGACATGCGCGCCGGGGGGGACGTCGGTCCCGAGCCACTCGCAGAGCATTTTGGGAGAGCCGGTGTAGGTCGCGCATTGGCCGATCGTTGGGTGAATTTCGCGAATCAGGACCGCGAGCGTATCGCCCGGCTCGGCTCCTTCGACGAAAATCGGTCCCGCCACCGGGTTGGAGAAGGGCATGGTCGTTTTATTGCGGACATCGCCCGGCGTGCGAATTTGCCCCGACAGGGCGTCTTCCGACTCGACGACGAGCGTTTCCCCCGGCTCGATGCGGACGCGCGGTTCGAGATGTCGGCTGAATTCGTAGTTGAGCGGAGTGGCGGGGACTCGTTTCACGTCGGCCTCGGTCGAAAGGTGTGAATTCGAGAGGTAGAACGCACTCATTCTGTCGGACTCGCCGTGCAAAGGAAAGTGCATGCCTTACAGGTCGCAATTAAGTTGCTCAGTGCGCCGACTGCGGTCCCCTCACCCCCGGCCCCTCTCCCTCGATGGGAGAGGGGAGCAAGCAAGGGAGTGGGAACCGATCCTCGAAGTATTCCTCGGACCGAACCGACGATTGCAAACTGTGCGCACTTGGAACGCCCTTGCAACCTTGCCTCGCGTCGATGAATATGGCCGGGAGTGAGTCGCAGCCTTCCCTCGTTGCATGTTACAACTTCCTGATCGAAGGGAAACGTTCGCTTTCAGCACTCGGAAAAGCAACCGGAGGCTCGAACCCGGTATTTCCTGAAGCCCGAAGCCTGACTCCTGAAGCCTGACTCCTGAAGCCTGAAGCACGAAGCCCATGTTAATCGGTTATGTCAGTGACGAACGGTACGTGGCGATCGCCGACGTGCTGCTGGAGTTTGAAAACAAAGCGGGACGCATTGCGGTGCGGTCGCATGCCTCCGGCGCGGTTGATGCCGATTTGCCGGCGGGAGAGTATCGGGTGACGCTCGCGCGCCCCGGCTATGGGTCGAAGCGGGTCGAGTTGACGCTGCCGGTGAAGGAGCCGCACCAGTTTCGTCTGCTCAAGGATGACCTGCTGGCCTACATGTGGCCCAAATGCGTGCGGTCTGGCGAGCAATCGGAGTTCCGCGTCCATTCGCCGGAGGCGTACAAGCTCGAACTGTGGCGGTACGGCTGGAAGAAGGAATTCATCCGCACTGTCGGCTGGTACGACGAGCATGGACCCAATGCAACGAAGCAAATTACACCCGATGGCGATTACACGCAAACCGGCGTGATGTGGAACAAGTTCGGCTATTCGAGCCCGCAGCACAAGCAGTACATCGCCGCGCCGGATCGCTCGGGGTTGTACTATTTTCATGCGCGGACCGACTCGGGGCGGTTCTTTTCGTTTCCGTGGGTGGTCGCGCCGGCAAAGCCTCGCGCGAAAATCGCCGTGCTGGCGTCCGACATCAACTGGAACGCCTACAACAATTTCGGCGGGCGGAGCAATTACATTCATGCCGATTGTTTTCCGCCGACGCCGACGGTCAACGCCCGGCTGGAACTGAAACGCTACACCGACCCGAAGCATCTCAATTACGACACGGTCGATTACGCGCCGCTGTCGTTCGATCGGCCGGAGCCGCTCAACCATGTTCCCGAGAACGTGCGGGTGACCGATCCGATCGAGGGGCGGGCGGCGTGTCACGTCGCGCCGACCGAATGGCGGCTGCTCGGCTGGATGGAGCGGGATGGGTTCGACTACGACCTCTATTCCGAAACGCAGCTCCACTCGGGCGTGCTGAAGCTCGACGATTACCAGGTGCTGGTGCTCGGTCCGCATCCGGAATACTGGTCGAACAAAATGTACCGCGAGCTGAAAGACTGGGTCTTCCACCGGGGAGGGCGGCTCGTCTATCTCGGCGGGAACGGACTCAACTGCGAGGTCGAATTCCTGGATGAGCAGACGTGCATTTATCGGAACGAAGACTGCAACCGACTGCGCGAGCCCGGCGCGAAGTACGAAAGCCGGTTTCACCTGCGGCAGGAATCGGAAGCGAACCTGCTCGGAGTGGTTTACACCGAAACCGGCGTGATGACCGCGGCACCGTATCGCGCGGTCGACGCTGATCACTGGTGCTTCGAGGGGACTGGACTGAAGCACGGCGACATCTTCGGCGAGAAGTGCATGCACCAGCGCGTGCCGGGAGGGGCTTCCGGACACGAGACCGACAAGCGTTCGCCGAGTTCACCGAAGAACACGCACCTGCTGGCGAAGGGTTTGAACATCGACGACGGCGGGGCGGAGATGGTGATCCACGAGCCGGGTGGCGGGAGCGCGGTCTTCTCGGCCGGGTCGATCTGCTGGCCGAGTTCGCTGCTGGTGGATGATGCCGTGTCGCGCATCACGGCGAATGTGCTGCGGCGGTTTGCGCCATAGGCGTGGTGGAACAGAGTTTGAAATGGCGAAATCGAAGCGGGTATCCACTTCCAAGAAGCAGAAAAAACCACTTGGATTTCCTCCGATCAAATACAAATGGACGGGGGAACCGCTGAAGACGGCACAAATTCGCGCCGTTACGAATGTGATCGACCTGCCGGACGAACTGCAAAGATTCCTCTTAAAGACAAATGGCGGATATCCCGACCGTCCTTATTTTAGGTATTCGGGATGTGAAGAAGACGCACATCTTGATAGCTTCCTCGGAATCGATACGCGACCGATGCATGATCCGAGGCGGCGGGCCGATTCTATTTCTGTTCTCATCAAGTACCGCGACTCTCTGCCTGAGCTTGCGATTCCGATTGCGTTCGTCAATCGAGACGAT
>CAZVJA010000297.1:0-4490 GCA_964626885.1 uncultured Planctomycetaceae bacterium
CCGCGGACGAGCACGATCGAGTGCTCCTGCAGGTTGTGCCCTTCGCCGGGGATGTACGCCGTGATTTCCTTGCCGTTCGACAACCGCACGCGAGCCACCTTCCGAAGTGCCGAGTTCGGCTTCTTTGGTGTGACTGTTTTAACGAGGAGGCAAACCCCCCGCTTCTGGGGACATTGCTCCAACACCGGGGTCTTGCTCTTGCTCTTCTGAATCTTCCGCGGCTTGCGAACGAGCTGATTAATCGTGGGCATACGGTCGTGTGTTCCTCGAAATTCCGAGACCATCTCTACAGGAATCGTGCAATTTATCGGTATCGGCAGAGGGCGTCAAGCAACCCGGCGGTTCGACCGCCGCTGGATCGCCTCGTTCGGTCTAAATCGGGGAGATTGGGCCCATCCGGTTCCGATGCCATGGGGCTCCTTCCGGGCGATCAGCCGGAGTGAAGCCCGCAAGCGGTCCGCACCCGTTTCAGTACTTCTGCCCCCTTGGCTCGGGCTTTACGGGCCCCCTCCTGCAGTATTCCTTCCAGACGGTCCGGATCGGCCGCGATTTGTTCTCTCCGCCGCCGGGCGTCGCCGAAATATGCCATCGCCGCGTCGAACAAGGCCTGCTTCGCCTCTCCGTATCCCATACCACCGGCGCGGTAACGCGCGGCAAGGGCTTGCTGCTGCTCGTCGTTGGCAAACAGCTTAAACAGGGTAAAGACGGAGCAGGTTTCGGGATTCTTGGGTTCTTCCACCGGCGTCGAGTCGGTCTTGATCGACATGATTTTCTTGCGAAGCTTTTTTTCCGGCTCAAAAATCTCGATGACGTTACCGTAGCTTTTGGACATTTTTTCGCCATCGATCCCCGGAACCTTCGACGTGGTTTCGAGCACCCTCGCTTCGGGGAGATGAAGCGCTTCTCCGTAGAGCGAATTGAATCGCTGGGCGATATCGCGCGTCACTTCGATATGCTGCACCTGATCGGCCCCGACCGGCACCACGTCGCTGTCGTACAGCAGAATGTCGGCCGCCATCAGCACCGGGTAAGTGAACAGTCCGGCATCGGCCGCCAGCCCCTTCGCTTTCTTGTCTTTGTATGCGTGGCATTTCTCCAGAAGGTGCATTTGTGTGACCGTCATCAGCAGCCACATCAATTCCGAAACTTCCGGCACGTCCGACTGGCGGAACATGGTTGCTTTCGCGGGATCGAGCCCCAGCGCCAGCAGTTCAATGGCGGCGTCTTGGGTGAACTCTCTCAACTTTTCCGGTTCTCGAACCGTCGTCAGAGCGTGCAGATCCGCGATGAAATAGAATGCTTGCTCGTTGTCCTGCAGTGCAATGTACTGGCGAATCGCGCCGAAATAATTCCCCCAGTGGAATCGTCCCGTCGGTTGTATGCCTGAGAGAACCTTCATCGCCCTGAATCTCCACTGAAATCAAGCCTCATGGAAACCAGACACGAATCACCGGCGGTCTGTTCGGGGCCGATGGCGTGCAATTTACGACCACAAAATCAATGCCCGCCGCTGATTTCCGGAAACTTTAATGTTCCGACAAGTTCGGAGATGTTAGCGCAACCTGCCTGACGCACCGCGCCTTCCAACTCATCAACCAGCCGACCTGCAAGACTCGGATTGTAGAAGTTCGCCGTGCCGATTTGAACCGCCGTCGCTCCGCTGACAATAAACTCCATCACATCGTCCAGCGACGAAATCCCACCAACCCCGATGATCGGTATGGACACCTTACGATGGACTTGCGAGACGATCCGCAGCGCGAGCGGCTTGATGGCCGGCCCGCTCAGGCCGCCGTATCCCCCACCCAGAATCGGTCGACGCCGACGCCAATCGACAGCCAATCCTTGAAAAGTGTTCACCAGCGTTACCGCGTCGGCACCGGCATCGGACGCAGCCCGCGCGATTTCCGCCACGCTGGTCACGTTCGGCGTCAGCTTCGCAATGACCGGGAGGTCACACGCCGCCCGGACTTTTCCCACCACTTCGGCCGTCATCTTGGGATCAGTGCCGAAATCGACCCCTCCGCTGACGTTCGGGCAGGAAATGTTCAGTTCCAGCCCGGCTAACTGTGGGAATTCTCCGAGCCGCGCTGCCATCGCAACGAATTCGTCCACGTTTCGCCCGGCGATGTTCGCGATCACAGCCGTGCCGAGCCCCAATAAGTAGCCCAGATGTTTCGAGACGAACGCTTCAAGACCGTCGTTGTCGAGTCCGATCGAGTTGAGCATGCCGGAGCGTGTCTCAACGGTGCGCGGCGGCGGATTTCCGATCCGAGGCTGCGGGGTAATCGTTTTGGGAATGATCCCGCCGAGCCGGGCCAACGGGACAAACGCTTGCATCTCGCGGGCGTATCCAAATGTTCCCGAAGCCACGAGGACCGGATTCGCAAGTTTCAATCGGCCAAGTTGAACTTCCAGAGAGCTCACGGGAACCGTTGTCCGTTTCGAAGGCTGCTGTGGATCGCGGTGACGTAGCGCCGGCGATTGGTCAAATCGCCATCCAGCATACCAGCCCGGAGCGCGGCGGAAAACTCGACAGAGCCCGGCACCTCAAAGCAGCAACCGCGAGTCACGGTTCTGTGAGTTGATGGCACGATACTCGCGATCTCAGGCGGACAAACTACGATGCCGGACTGTCGCGAGAAATATCGAACGGACCACGGCAGCGCGGTCTCAGCCTGAAAAGCAGAGCAGATACCCCCAGGCAAGTTCCAGGCGCGGGAAAATACGGCGGTGGAGAATGCGCGCAGAAGGGAGCGAAGGATCTCCGTTGTGCGGAAGCCGTTATGCAACGTCAAGAAATACGAGTCGAGGACGGATCTCTGCTTCTCAAATCACGCCGCCGTGAGTCCGGTACGGAGTGGCGACATCAGGCATGTCGAGCCCCCAGATCCGTTCCCAGATTTCGGGGATGTGACGCAGCCCCTCCGACACGAACACAAGTTGCCTCGTCCGAATATCGCGCGATGACGAATACATCGGAACGATGCAACCGCTCGTGAATGAGACAGCTGCGAGCATCAAACCGGCCAACATAAACTTCCGCATCTTGCTTCTCCCTGAGCGGCAAGAAACCCTGTCTTCGAGGTTAACGCGACCTTCCAGGCCGCGGCTCCACGAAGTCGTTTGGTCCTCTTTCGGCCCTGCGGTCGAAAGGAAGACCCGATGTTCATGAATGTCGATGGTGCAGGATGGCCTCTTCGTGGGAAGGGGCCGTAGTCAGGTGGGTCTAACTCTGGGGGTGCGGGCCCCCGCATTCCAAACTCATAGTAGATGGGAAATCTGCGGTTCGATTCCGCAGGCCCCGACGTTACCTCGCGAAGAACTCTGAGGACCGCCGGGGATAGGCAGGACTAAACATTCGTCCCGACATGCGCCCCGGCATGGGAGCTTGCAGCGGCTGCGGCCGCTTTCGCGGCTTCCTCTTCAAGCTGCCGTACTCGTTCTTCCATTTCCTTTCCAGGCTTGAAGGTTACGACGAATTTCTCGGCGACATCGACCCGCTCTCCCGTTCGGGGATTGCGTGCCTTGCGAGCAGCTCGCTTCTTAACCTCAAACACTCCGAAGTTCCGTAGTTCAATGCGTTTATCTGCAACGAGCGTTTCTACTATCGCATCAAACGTCTTTTGCACGATTTCCTTGGTCTTCAGTTGTGTCAGACCAATTTCTTCGGAAATCGCTTTGACAATTTCTTTCTTTGTCACGACTCGAGTCTCCCGCGAGAGGTGTCGCCAAGACAATTTCGCACGCCGGGGCACCGGGGTGCAAGTGTCTCAACTGTAATGCCAAGCAAGACTTAGTGTCAAGTCGATTCCAGACAGCCATCGGGCGAAGCTAGCGGGGTTCGTGCGGTTTCCCGCCCTCAAACCCCTGCATTCCACTTCGCCGAGTGCTGCTGGCGACCAGGATCGCCTGTACCGGAAACCTCGGTAGCAGGTCGAATCATCCAAGTCAGCCAGTCACTCCTCCGCGTTCAACTGAATCTTCGTAACCCTCTAATATGAAGAGGCTTATAATAAACACCTCTTCCCGGGATTTGCCCGTTTGGAACCTCTTGCGAAGCCCTTCCGGGAGTGCATCCCGCTCAAAAACCACGTCGGCAACGGGTTCGGTAACGTTTCCGCGCCACGCTGTTCCAGATTATCGACCCGTTACGACCGGAACATTCAATAAATTCGGAAGACCCGGCAGAATTTTCCGGCAAGGGCCAAAAATCTTGTCAGACGTCGCAACATCTGAACACGTCTACGGTTTTGGCCCCGGAACACCCAAATTCGAGACTGGCCGGCAAGAGAGACTGCCAGAATCCGGGAACGTCAAATGTCGATGACCGACGCCCGAACCTGGATCTCCTCCAGGCTGACGAAGTTCCCTTTCCCGGCACCAGGACAGCTCTTCTGCACTTCCTTCCAGTCGTCCGGGCTCTCGAGGTTCGAGTTCCAGAACGGCCATGTGCGGCACTGCTTGGGACGAACCTCGTAGATTCCGCA
>CAZVJA010000298.1:0-4423 GCA_964626885.1 uncultured Planctomycetaceae bacterium
CGGGTGATCTCGACCGCCATGTCGAGCGGATCGCGCCCTTCTTCGCGGGCGATGGTGGTGAGGTTCTTGCCGGTCCAGTCGCGGTGCGGCTGGTAGCGGGCGATAACGAGCGCTTCGCCGCCGGCCGCTTTCTTGAGGTCGACGGTCATTGCTTCGCGAATGCGTGCGAATGTTTCGGGGTTGTCGAGCCGGGCGAGCAGGTCCGCGCGGCTCCCGGCCCGCGCCCAGGTGGGGACGAGCGTGGCATCGAGCGACGTGCTCGACGCAACGTAAGGGTATTGATCAGCAGTCGCGACCTGTCCGTTCTTGCGCGCTTCCTTGATCATCTCGGCGGCGCGCCGCACGAGCCCCCACGAATCGCGCCCGGAACATTTGAAGTGCGAGATGTGCACCGGCAGCTTTGCGCGGCGGCCGATGTCGAGCGCTTCCCCCACCGCCTTCAACAGTTCGACGTTCTCGCCGCGAATGTGGCTCGCGTAGATCCCCCCTTCCACCGAGACGACCTTCGCAATCTCGGCCAGTTCGTCGATCGTGGCGTAACTGCTCGGCACATAAATCAATCCGGTCGACATTCCCCACGCGCCGTCGCGCATGGCTTTGCGAGTCAGGTCGCGCATGCGGTCGAGTTCTTCGGGGGTCGGCTCGCGAAGCGCGGTCCCCATCACCTCTTCGCGGAGGTTCCCTTGCGGCAGGAGATGCGCCACGTTCGTCCCCGCGCCGCCCGTGTCGATCTGCCGGTAATACTCGGCGACATCGACAGGCCCCATACCGCAGTTGCCGCTGACGATCGTCGTGCAGCCCTGCGTGACGTAGTTCGTAATCGCCCGCCATTTGGGGTCGGCGATTCGCTTGTCGCTGTGGTTGTGCAGGTCAATGAACCCCGGCGCGAGGACGAGATTGCGGCAGTCGAGGGTCCAATCGACCTTGCCGACGGGAAATGAGCCGACCGCGACGATCCGGTCGCCGCGAATGGCGATGTCGCCGACAATCGGCTTTCCGCCGCTGCCGTCGTGAATCGTCCCTCCCTTCAATAAGAGATCCGCGTCGATGGCGGGGCGCTGCGCCACCACTGGTGGTGCGGCGTAGCTTCTGCCTGCAAAAGTGAGAAGTGCCGCGAAGAACATCGTGGCGACAGCCAGCAGGAATCGGACGGACTGCGAAGTCTTCCAACGTAGGGAGCGGAGAGTTCGGGTCGAAAAGGCTGGCTGAAACATCAGGCTGCAGTGCTCCTTGTGTCGAAGTCGTTCTGTCGGCTATGAGGGAATAAAAACGAAACAACCTGGCGGCTGCTTGTGTCGCGAAGCAACTCTCTCCCCCATGCATTCCACTGCATATTGGAAGACGCGTCAACGTGCAGCTTGCGCACGGCAGGGCTTCACTCAGGCACGCACAGTCGCAGGTCCGGTTCCAACCGGACATCTTCAGGATCGCGCGGCAGGTCAAACCTCCCTGATGAGTTCTGACTCGGCATCCTGCCGAAACAAGACTAAAACCCTAGTAAATGTATAGAACTTCTTGATTCACTTCCTTTCCCTTCAGCATAATTATTGCGTCGAAGACTTTTTGGTAAATTTTCAATCGATGTCGGAATCACGGACTTGGAGAATGAACATGCCGCGTCTTCGTGGAATTAAAAAGCCGCACGAGTTACGTGAGCTCCTCACTCGCGATCACACGCTGAACGGCGGCATATTATTTGGAATCGATGGTTACATAATTGAGATTCAAGCGCGAGCGATAAAACCGCTTTCAAGACCAGTGACTTGGAGGGAAGCTGCATCGATTACAGGAATGGCACGCGGAGCCCTGAACGAAACGATGCAGCGAATACAAGGGGCTTTTGCAAAACTTCAAATTCCTGATCCTCAGGTTGACATATTGGTCAACTTGGCTCCTGCAGATCTTGAAAAGCAGGGAACGTGGCTCGACCTTCCGATTGCCATCATCCTATTGCAAGCTGCGGGAATGCTGCCAGATTTACCGGAGCATTTGGAGGGAGACCACGTTTTGATAGGCGAACTTGGAATTCACGGCGAAGTGCGAAGGGTTCCCGGAGCATTGTCGATTGCATTTGAAGCGAAGCCAGGCCAAAAGCTGATTGTCCCCGCAGGGAACGAAAAGGAGTGTGCGCTGATTCTCGCAAAGCCGGGACATGATGGCTGCGGTGTGTTCCCAGTATCACTACTCGAAGAAGTCGTCGATTTCTTCAATGGGAAAGGTGAGTTACAGAACGCACTCAAGGAGACAGTGCGATTTGAGAATGCTATTGAAAAAGCAGTGGATTTAGGCCGGATACGTGGGCAGAAGAAAGCGAAAAGGGCAGCGATTATCAGTGCGGCGGGAGGTCACAATCTATTGATGATTGGTCCACTAGGAGAAGGGAAGTCACTGCTCGCAAGCGCATTGCCAGGAATTTTACCGCGGTTGACGGATGCGGAAAAGGTTCTGCTGACCAAGATTTACTCTGCGTGCGGGCAGCTTCCGAATGACGGCATGGCTGTTACGCGACGACCGATGCGGAACATCCATCACACGGCTTCCAAGGAATCTATGATCGGTGGTGGAAGTCAGGTTCCTCGACCCGGGGAAATCACGCTTGCGCACTTAGGTGTATTATTTCTTGACGAAATTGCGGAGTTCAGTCGAGGCACTCTGGAGAGCCTACGTCAACCCATCGAATCCGGTGAGGTGCATCTATCAAGAGTTCAAGCAAGCATGACCTATCCCTGTCGCTTTACCCTTGTCGCCGCAATGAACCCCTGTCCTTGTGGGTTCTACGGAACGGATCAATGTTCCTGCAATGAGAAACAAGTGAAGGGCTATCAAAAGAAATTGAGCGGTCCAATCCTTGACAGAATCGACTTGCAAGTTGAACTAGACCGATTGAGCCTCGATGAACGATTTGCCGAAACAGAGGAAGAAGTTTCCCCCCGCGCTCGCAAAATGGTCGAGTCGGCGCGTCAGCGGCAGTACAAGCGTTTTGAAGGGACAGAGATACCCTTCAACTCTGCAATACCAGGTGGTCACGTTCGAGACTACTGTGCTTTCACGAAAGGTGGATTCGAGCATTACAAATTGACGATTGAAAAGAGCAAGCTTTCGACGCGGTCAATGGACAGGCTTGCGAAAGTGTCAAGAACACTTGCTGACCTGCGAGATTGTGACGAGGTTGACGCAGAGCACATTGATGAGGCAGCGGAATACGTTATCGGTGGATTACTACGAGAAGCATCCACCTGAAATCGCATCTTCTTCATGGTCTGCGTTATGGTTCGCTGCCGCTATTCGATGGAATGCCCGAGTTCACGCAGCTCCGGCTCCAGGCGGTGCATTGCTTCGTCGAACGGCACGAGCGGCTTATGCCAGAAGTCGGTCCGCGCGCGGGTGATGTCGTAATAGTGTGAGCCGCTGAGTTGGGCGGCGAGGAAACGGGTCATCATCGGCTCCCCCGGCAAGCGGAACAGCCAATAGGCCGCTTCGAGCACGCATCCCGCGATGTGTGCCGCGCGCGAGGAAACATGGCTGCGCACCGGAGCCAGCCCCGCGCGCTGCAACAGTTCGTCGATCCAGTTCCACAAATTCACCGGCTCCGGCTCGTTGATGAAGTACGCTTTGCCCGCAACCGGTTTCCCAGTCGCGAGCGCATCGGCCGCTTGCAGGTGTGCCGCGGCGGCATTCTCGACATACGAGACCGATACAAGATTCGTCCCATCTCCGACACGTTTGAGTCGACCCGTCTTTGCCCGTGCAATGAGCCGCGGGATGAGATGATTGTCGCGCGGCCCCCAGATGAGATGCGGCCGCAGCGCGACAGTGGAGAGACCGTTACGACTGTTGGCTTCGAGCACCGCCTTCTCGGCCAGTGCCTTGGTGTGCGGGTAATGGCAGGCGTATTTCGTGGGGTAGGGGAGGTCTTCATTCAGGCCACGGTGATCGCATCCGCCGTAAATCACGCTGGGGGAACTGGTGTAAATCAAGCGGGGGACGTTGTGCCGTCGGCAGCCTTCGAGGACGTTGAGCGTGCCGAGCGTGTTGATCTCGTAGAACATCTTCCACGGTCCCCAGATGCCGGGGATCGCGGCGGTGTGGAAGACGGTTTCGATTCCCTCGCAGGCGCGCGCGACCGCTGCGCCATCGCGGATGTCGCCGGTGATCTGTTCGACGCCGAGTTCATCGAGCCGGGGATACCTGCCGCGCGAGAAGGTGCGGACCAAGTCGCCGCGCGCGACAAGCTGCTCGACCATGTACAGGCCGAGGAATCCGCCGCCGCCGGTAACGAGAGTTTTCATTGCGGATTGATGATTGCGAATTGAAGAAAGGGCTTCAGGCGATCAGGCTTTGGAAAAACGAGAAGTCAGGAATCAGGATTTAGGGGTTATGGAAAGAAGGCTAAGCCGCCAGCTTCACTTTCACCAGACCGTGA
>CAZVJA010000299.1:0-4408 GCA_964626885.1 uncultured Planctomycetaceae bacterium
AGGCCGAGGCGATGGCGACAGCGGACGGGACGTAGGACAAGCGTTGTGATCGTGGGAAAATCACGTTCCAAGTGGACCAAACTTGGGGACAAGGTCAACACATCAAATGTCCGCTGTCATCACGCGCGTGCGTTAGCCAAATAGCGCTGATAGAATAAATCAGATGTGACTGTGGAACTCGCCCTGTCGGATCACGAGTAGAACCTGATGTCAATCACGTCGAAATGCCCGCAATGTGGATCATTCCTGCGTATCCCCAATGAAGCGATGGGGAAGCGAGTGCGGTGCCCAAAGTGCCGGGACGCATTCGTTATCGCTTCAGCCTCCTTTCATGAAACTGCGACCGCTAATGCGCTCATGACGGTCTCAAACGAAGACGGGCCGAAGTCAGCGACTGCAGGATCTGACTATAAGATCCTTCAGAAACCCGGATCGATGTCGGAGCAAAGCGAGTTCGGACGATTCGAGGTTCGCGGAATTCTTGGTGAGGGTTCGTATGGTAAGGTCTGTCGCGCCTATGATACCGCACTTCATCGCGAAGTCGCGCTAAAACTCCCGAAGTTTCGCTCCGACGAGGAGCGCGCTGTCGAACGGTTTCTACGAGAGGCGAAGGCCGCCGCTCGATTGCGACACCCGAACATTGTCGCCGTCTTCGAGTCCGGGCGCGTCGGCAATGAATACTACATCGCAGCGGAGTTTGTTGATGGAGAAACTTTGGCAGCTCGGATCGAACGTGATCGACCCGACTTTCGAACGTGCGCCGCCTGGTGCCGCGACCTCTCTCGCGCGCTGGCTTATGCACACGACTGTGGCGTCGTGCATCGCGACATCAAACCGGGAAATATCCTCGTCGATCACGCCGGACGGTTGCAGATCACCGACTTCGGCCTGGCCAAACGGGTTGACGAAGATGCGACAATGACGAACGAGGGCGGATTGCTAGGAACGCCTGCATATATGTCGCCAGAACAGGCTCGTGGGTTGACGTCGGAAATCGGGCCTGCGAGCGACCAATACAGCCTGGGTACGGTACTCTTCGAATTGCTCACGGGACAGCGACCGTACGACGGCGCGCCGCATGTGATCATCGCGAGAGTGGCCGGAACCGAACCCGTTCCTCGACCAAGAGGCCTGCGCCCCGAGACTCCGCGTGATCTGGAGGCGATCTGTATGCGGAGCCTCGAGAAAGACCCGGAGCGCCGGTATCGAAACCTGCAAGCGATGGCCGATGATTTGGATCGGTGGCTCGAGGGGCGGCCGGTTCATGTTCGACGCATCGGCGAAGCGGAACGACTATGGCGATGGTGCAAACGCAACCCGGCGGTTGCAACATCGCTCTTCACAACGCTTGGGTTAATCCTCGCGATAGTCAGTGGCGCATTTACGAAGATTATCGTCGACAAAAATCGTGCGATCGCGGATTCTGAGCAAGCCACACAAGAACTTGAGCAGTTTCGCGAACGGTCCGCGCAAGATGATTCGGATGAACTGCGGCTTGGAAGACTCGTGCGGACGCAAGTCCTTTCCGGTACGCGGCGATACGAGAGCGGAGACATTTACGGTGCACTTCCTTATTTCGTCGAGGCGCTACGTCGCGATTCCGGAAATCGCGACCGCGAGCGGCAGCATCGTATCCGCATTGCTTCGGTGCTCGATGCTGCACCCAACTTGGTGCGCCAATGGGAACTGGAAGGATGTGTCACCAGTATCTGTTTCAGCCCAGATGGGAATTTGCTGGCTGCGGCCACCGGTGAACGATCGAATGCAAAGTCCGTCGCCGTGTGGCACATTTCCAACGGAAGTGCAGCTTATGCGCCGCTCATGCATGACGGTCCTGTTCTGCACGTCGGGTTCAGTCCCGACGGTGGGACAATTGTTTCCTCCAGTGCCGATCACACAACACGGCTGTGGATCGCGACGACGGGCCAGCCGAAGTTCGAACCGCTTCGTCATAACGGTCCGGTCGCATACGCGGAATTTAGCTCGGATGGAAAGAAGATTGTAACGGCCGGTCATGACCAAGCCGCCCGAATCTGGGATGCGGAGACCGGCAAACCTAGTGGCAATCCACTGCAAGTTGATAGACCCATGCAGTCAGCACACTTTTCAAAGAATGGGCTTTGGCTCGCAACAGTTCAGCACTACATGCCGTTCGGCGTCGGCAATTTCGCAATCTGGGATTTGAAATCCGGCGAGAGAATACACACATTGCCAAATGATAACATGCCTTTTCTGGCATTACCGGCGTACAGCCCTGACGAAAGAATCCTCGCCTGTCCGGGCGGCCGTGCAGTGCGGTTATTTAACCTGGAGACGAAGAAGGTTGTGCAAACGCTCCTGCACGACAACCACGTGTTTCAAGCGGTGTTCAGTCCTGACGGACGAACATTAGCGACGTCGACTGAGGACGCCAAAGTGTATCTATGGAATCCAGATAATGGCCGAATGCTCTCTGCACCGCTGGAACACGATGGCGGAGTCCATTGTATTCAGTTCACGCAGGATGGCAGGCGGCTCCTTTCTGTGAGTGCTGATGCCGCGCAGATTTGGGATACGACGACTTGGCTGCGGATCGTCCCTCCGTTGAGGCATAGTGACCGATTGACCGGAGCAGTTCACAGTCCCAACGGAAGGCAGATTGCTACGGCCGGAAGAGACGGCCTAGTCCGGCTTTGGAATTTGCCATCCGAAGCGCCGCATTCCTGGAAGCAGGTTGGAAAAGACAAACTCGATACTGCCCCGATCGCCTTTACAGACCAAAGCCGGAAACTCGCAACGATTGGATTTGGAACGGACGGTGCGTTCCGCATCTACGACCGTGCCAGCAACGCGCTGTCATATCCCGCGATCTCGACGCAACCAAAAACGCAACTGGGAAATTTCAGCCCCGACGGCCGATACTTTATCGTCACCTTGACGACTGGCGACGTTCAACTGTTCCAAACGATCGATGGAAAGCCATCTGGCGCTCCGCTTTCCCATGGCTCGCCGCTCAATGGAATCACGTACTCGCCGGATGGCAAATATCTCGTGACATCGACAAGCGACAACAAAGTTCGGGTTTGGGATCTTGACTCGCGCACGTTGGCGAACGGCCCGTTTCAAATGAAAGGGTGGATTTCAGCGCTCGGGATTTCACCTGATACATCGTGCATCGGCGTCGCAGAAATAAGCCGATGGAGGAGCCTGAATCGCGCGACTGGAGCGGACATTTTTCCTCCGGTAGAGGTGAAGGGTGAAATACTAGATCTCGCGTTCAGTCCGGACGGAAGCATGCTCGCCGTCGCCGTGCGAGAGTCGCTCGTCGCCAACGGATGGGGTCTCGTCTTCGACGCGATGACAGGAAAGCCGATAACTGCTCCATTGCGGCATGTGAATCCGGTCGGAAAAGTCGCCTGGCATCCCGACGGTACGATTCTCGCCACAGGCGATTTCTTTGGCTCGGTTCGCCTCTGGCAAATTCCCACCAGCACACCACTTTGCGATTATCTTTCACATCCGGACAACATCGTTCGGTTACAATTCAGCACCGACGGCCGTGTCCTTTTTGCAGACGCCAGCAATGGTCCGTTTTCGTCGCGAGTGTGGGATGGACGCACCGGTGAGCCGCTTGGTCCTCCACGCCTACCTGGCATGCAAACTTCAGATGCGATTATGGGCGCGGACGGTCGATACCTCGCGCTCCGCTCCGGCGACAATCGTGTCTTCGCGGTTGAACTCAAGGAAGATGCCCGCTCCGTCGACGAGATCTATCGGATTTCGAAGCTGCTCTCTGCAAGAATCGTCGATGCGGCTGGAACGTCCGTGCCGGTTACAAAATCGGAATTGATAGAGGGCTGGAAGGTATTTGGCGAGACTCTGCAGGCCGGCGCTGACTTCAATGGGGCGATGGTGAATTCGAAATCCATGACCCCGGCCCAATCGGCGCGCTGATCTCAATGCTGAAGTGGACCAGGTGCGCCGTGAAAGGTTTGTTGTTCCAGCGGGTGGAAGTCCCGTCCCGGCAAAGGTCGTCCCGGCCGGGTAGCTATCTCAGCGGCTATGGAGGTAACGAAGTGGTCGAAGCCTGAGAGACAGAAGGCGGCGTCAGGCCGTCTGCGAGTTGGCAGGCCGTAACATATGTGAACACCGAGACGGCCCCGAAAGACACGATGCGAAGGCCGACCCTACCTGGTCCGGGGGAAGGCTGGCACGGACCGCGCAGCGTAGGACGACAAGCGCGATCTGCTTCGCCGGGGTGGCGGGTGACAGCAGGCCAACTAGGTAACCGTCCGGTGGAACCGTCGGGGGATTTGTGACGGCTGGGGCCGCAGGTGCGGGGAGGGAGGTCAGCCGGCGGGGGTGGAATTGGGCTGGGATGAGCGCGGCAGCAAGGCGACCAGAACCTCAGCGGTTGAAGGAGACCAGC
>CAZVJA010000300.1:0-4360 GCA_964626885.1 uncultured Planctomycetaceae bacterium
AATTAGTCCTCTTACTTCTTTCGCGCGAGAATCTGAACCACGGACGCATCGCCAGTATGGAACAGACCTTCCGAAACGTTGCGGACGAGCGATGCTCGATGCTCAATCGTAAGCCCTCTGATCTCACCCAGAATCTCATGCAGCGATGCCAGCATCGATCGGTCTTTGGGGCCGCCGGTGTCTCGTTCAAGCTGGTCGGGGGCATACGCCTCGAGCACGAACACACCGCCCGGCTTCAGCCACGTCACGATGCTTTGATGCACTTCTTTACGGAGCCCGGCCGGAAGATGAACGAAGATGGAACTGATGAGATCGAACGAGTTCGGCTCCGCGACGAAATCGTGCAAATCCACGGCCTGAGCACGCAACTTCAGACGCCGTTCAGCGGCGAGTCGTGATGCTTTCTGCATTCCGATTTCACTCTGGTCGACTGCCAATACATTGAGTCCACGAGATGCGAGGAATAGCGCGTTTCGCCCCTCGCCGGCACCGATATCGAGAGCTTGCCCCACTCTCGGAAGCAGGGCCGCCATGCTCACAAGGAACTCGTTGGGCGCCTCGCCGTACGCGAGATCGTTTCCGGAATAGCGCTGATCCCAGAATTCGTTTGACATGTCCGTTGTTTCCGATGGTCTTCGATCCCGGCCAAGTTCGGCTTTTCACGCGACCAAGCGTCTATCGCACATTCCGGCGAAGCCGGCCAGCGAATTGATTCACCAGGTCTGAATAGAAATGCAATGTGGGAATGGCATGGATCAATCTGCTAAGGTAATTTTGAGGAATGTCAGGTTGATCCCCTTCCGAAATTGTTAGAGGAGCACCATTGTGAGTTTACTCGATTCGCCGCGTGTCTCGAAATGGTTACTCAGCCTGTCTGCGGGCTTGATCGCCGGGGTGATGGTCATGGAGCGATCCATGCCGGCCTTTGCGGCCGATGACGCCTCCTGGGCCACCGTCACCGAGGATGAGAATCGACTGGTCCTCTCGACCGACAAGCTCGAAGCAGCCATTCCGAAGAAGAACCCCAAGCATTGGATGACCGGCATCGAGAAGGGGTCTTTTCTCGACAAGGCAACCGGCTTCCGGGAAATCGGTGACGGGCTGATGGTGATCGACTGGCTGATGGAAGCGGGGAGCGACAAGGAGTACGGTGATCAGGTCTTTGCGAAGGACGGGCACGGCGTCGGTAAATATCTTTGGTACGAAGACGAGACCGATCCTGCCCGGAAGGAATATGCGATCAACGCGCACGGCACGAGTCATCGCAAAAGATGCGTCGAAGGGCCGCAGCTCTGCCACCGGATGAAACCAGTGCAGCCCGAAGTGATTCGCGGCAAGGATTACGTGGCGGTGCGGACGACGTACAAATACGAATACGCCGCGCCGGGGCGCAAGCCGGGCTCGCGCTGGACGCAGTTGATTGTCTTCCCGAAGGGGGAGCGGTACTTCGTGCTGATGGACCGCATCGACAGCGTGAATGATTCGGAAGAAATGTTCCTCCGCAATGACACTCCCGGTTGTGTGCGGCATGAGCGGGGGAATACCTTCAGCGAAATGTACTTCAGCTATTTGAGCGGACCGCAGGGGATTCGCGTTCCGTCCAGTGAATTTTTCAACCCATTTCCTCCCGACTTGAAATTCAACTATCGCCGCGACACGCACCGCGTGCCGGAACGTTTCATTCGCGGGTACCACATGCGCGATAAAGAGACCGGCAAGGATGGACCGTGGCTGGCGGGGCTCACGCTCGAACCCTCGGTGGTGTATGAAGCGTGGTGCAGCCAGCGTCAGACCGAAATCATCGTGCTCATCGAAGAAATTCACGGTAAGCCGGTGAAGGCGGGGGAATCATTCAGTGCGGCGCATATCGTCGGCTATTTCGACAACATCCCGGAAATGCACGCGGTGTACGATCGCTACAAGGGGAACACGGAACTCGTCGTCGAACCCTCCGGCTGGCGGCTGACGAAGTAGCCAGAACGAACTGCACCGCTGCGTTCTTGTTTCATCACGAGGTTTTTGCATGCTCTTGCCTGATCGATGTCTGTTCGCACTAACATTCGTCGCGCTCAGTTTAGTTCGCGCGGCCCTGGCCGATGCTCCCGCGACCGCGACGAAGCCGCCGGAAGCGAAGGTTGCTGTCGAGCAACTCTCCGAAGAAGCCAGCCGCGCGCAGATGCGATTTTATGACGACGACGCCAAACTGCTGCTCGAAGCGCGCGTCGTCGAAAAAATCAAGAAAAACGACATGTTGCGCGAGAAGATCGTCTTCCGCGGCGCGCAGGGGTTTCTCGTGCCGGGTTACCTGCAGTTTCCAACGTCCGGCTCGGGGCCGTTTCCCTGTGTGCTCCTGCTGCACGGCTGGTCGGGCTCGAAAGAGAACTGGTGGACCGACGGCGGCTATATCAAAGGAGGGAACGTCCGCAAGGCGCTGCTTGAAGCCGGCTACGCGGTCTTCGCGCTTGATGCTCAATGCCACGGCGACCGCATTTCGCAGAACGACTTCGCGCCGGTCAACCATTACGTCGATCCGGACGCTCCGAAGCCGCAGCGCCGCGGGTACTTCACACAAGAAGACATTTACATACAAACAACCCGCGATTATCGCCGAGCCATCGACTACCTGGAGACCCGCTCCGATATCGATGCGAAGCGGATCGGCATGCTCGGCTACAGCATGGGTGGGCATCAGACCTATTTGCTCACCGGAGTCGAACCGCGGGTGAAGGTCTCGGTGGCGGTCGCCGCGCCGGCCATCAAAGACAAGTTCTCGTCGATCGCCGAGCAGAACTTCGTGCGCGGGATCGGTGACCGGCCGTTTCTGGAAATCATGGGGCGGACCGATGAACTTTGCGCGCTCGACTTCGCGCTCGCGAGGTTCGCCCTCATCGAGAGCAAGAATAAGAAACAAATCCTCTTCGACGCCGGGCACAAGCTGCCCGAAGATTACGTCCCGCCTGCGGTCGGGTGGATCAAGGAGCACCTGTGACGAGTATTGTGGATGGAAAGGCCGGCTTCGGGAAGACGAGGGATTAGGAATCAGGATTTAGGAATTAGAGGACGAAGGGGATAGCAATCGGGCTTCGTTCGTTTTTCACCGTCCATCTTCTATCTTCCATCCTCCTCCCTCCATCCTCTTATCGATCGCTGATCCGACGACAAGTCGTCGGCTTGGGAAGAGTCTGATTCCCGCCATCTTCCATCCTTAGTCCTCCGTCTTTCTCCTTCGGTCTCACCACTTTTCACCCGCGGTCCCAGCCCCCCGCGGCGCGGAGCTGATCAGTTTCCGCGCGCGCAAGTTCGCTGAGTTTCACATAGTCGCTCTTGTTCACCCGGTTGAGTGGGAACGTCCCCGGCTCAAGCAGCACGTAATGCGACGGCCGCATGTAAGCGGCGATTCCCTTGGCGTGCGCTTCGAGTTCGTCGCGCGTGAGAGATGCGTTTTTCTTCAATTCGACAAAAAGCACCACTCCTTCGGTGAAGAGGTCGTGCGGCGCGCCCACCGCTCCGCAGACCGCAACCTTCTCTTTCAGGGCTGCGAAGTGGTCTTCGATTTGCCCGGGATGAATCTGATATCCCTTCGGTTTGATGACCAGCTTCGCCCGGCCCGAGAAGATCAGCCCATTCTCGTCGAGGTGACCCAGATCGCCGGTGTAGCAGATCCCTTCCTTGCTCACCGTCTTCGCGTAGGCTTCGGGATTGTTGACGTAGTCGATGAACACCTGCGGCCCGCTGAAGCAGATTTCCCCGGTTTCACCCGCGGGGAGCTCTTCGCCCGCCGTGCCGTCGGGATTCATCGGCTTGCGGATCGTCAGAGGCGTGATCGGCATCCACCAGCCGACGTTGTTCACCACGTTGTCGGCGTTGGTTGTGAGCCCGGTGTAGGTGACGAAGCCCGCCATTTCCGAAAGGCCGAGCCCCGTTCCGACGAGCGGCACCATCTCGAACAGCTGTTCCACAAACTGTCGAGTCACCGTCTGTCCGCCAAAGATCACCTTCTTCACGCTGGAGATGTCGTATGCTTTATAGTTCGGCAAACGCCATTGCATGCTGAACATGGCCGGCACCTGGCCCATCGTCTCGACTTGGTACTCTTGAATCGCCTTGAGGGTCTTTTCGGCATCGAAGACGTGCAGAATGACCGCCGTGCCGCCGGAGAAGAAGGTCGTCATCAGCTGTTCCGCCTGACAGCCGACGTGCGACAGGGGGAGATGACACATCTGCCGCAGGCCGTCCCCCTCCATGCCCAGCCCCACCGCAAGGCACATGTTCTGCGCGGTGATGTTGCGATGCGAGAGGAGCGCCGGTTTCGGCAGCCCGGTCGAGCCGGTGGTGTAAATGACCTGCGCGCCGTCGGTCG
>CAZVJA010000301.1:0-4323 GCA_964626885.1 uncultured Planctomycetaceae bacterium
CATGGTGTATCTCCAAACCCAACTTCACGAAAAGAGCAGTTTTCGGATAGTCACTAAGCACGCATTAAGACTCCGATATATCTCCGTCAAAAAATCAATCAGAAGTGTGCAAATCCCTCGTCGAGAACGCGAGGCATGCAAGGAAGCAGAAAAGATGAAAAGCAGTCGAACTGGCGACAACTACTGGACAAACTGCGTAGTTGCGAAATTGAGGGCGTGCTTCCGAAGCGTCACTCCATCGCGCAGTGGCTTGAGCGCGTCTTTGATACTTGTGACCTCTTTGGTGGGTATTCCATTTTCGACGTAATAACTCTTCGCAAATGTCACGTAGGCCGAGATTAGTTCATTCACCGACAGGTTATTCGTAGGGCGCCCCGAGCCGTTGGTGGCGTTTGCCCTACTCAGGTTCCGCTGCAGATTCTCAGCAATAACACGGCCATACTCTTCGTGGCTCTCTGGTGAGCCATAACGACCGAGATAGACATGGCGGCCATCAATGATCACGCGGGCCTGTCCTGATGCCTTATGGAGCTTGTACGCGGGAATTCCTTTGGGTCTGGGCATGTGCGTTTCCTTTCGCCCAAATCGAAAAGTGGTAGAACTACCACTTAACTCGGGGCTTCAGGCCGCACTGCCCGACGCAGGCAGGTACGCTAGAGCGCATCCATTTTTAGGCTAGCGCCATCGAGGAAAGGCGAGTAAGCTGGGCAGCCACCGTTTTCAGGGAGGCTGTACATGGCTTACTCGAAGGAGTTTCGTCGCGAGGTGCTCGCGGCCTGTGACACTGGGGAAGGAACGCGGGGGGTGGCTCTCCGGTTCCGCGTGAGTGAGAGTCGGGTCCGTCGCGTGAAGCAGGAACGGCGCGAATTGGGAAAGACGGCTCCGTGCGCGACGCGGCAACGAGAGCCGGAGTGGATGGTTTATCGTGAGCAGCTTGAGCAACTGATCGCCGAACGTCCCGACATGACGCTGGCGGAACTGAAACAGGCACTCAACACGGATCTGTGCCGTCAAACGCTCTGCACGGCGCTGCACAAGCTGAAACTCACGTTGAAAAAAAAGCGTTGAGAGCCGCCGAACAGGATCGTCCGGATGTTGCTCAGCGTCGAGCGGAATGGCGGGTGGCTCAGGCCGGTCATGATCCGGAACACCTCGTCTTTATCGACGAAACCTGGGCAAAAACCAACATGACGCGTCCTCGTGGACGCTCGCCTCAGGGCATGCGGCTGATCACTACGATTCCCCACGGCCATTGGAAGACGACGACATTTCTGGCAGCGCTGCGCACCAGCGGTCTGACGGCTCCCCTGGTGATCGACGGAGCCATTAATGGAGAACTGTTTCTGGCCTACGTCCGGCAACATCTCGTGCCGACGCTAAAGCATGGCGACATCGTGGTGCTCGACAACCTGTCGAGCCACAAGCGTGCAGGCGTGCGTGAAGCGCTGGAATCTGTCGGCGCGAGTTTGCTGTACTTGCCCCCCTACAGCCCCGATCTGAACCCGATCGAGCAGGCCTTCTCGAAGTTCAAATGGCTGCTCAAAAGCGCGTCCGAACGAACCGTCGAAGCGCTCTGGACCACGTGCGGACAACTGCTCGACCAGTTCACATCCACCGAATGCCGCAACTACTTCCGACACCGCGGCTGCCGCTACGTTTAAGCTGGACTCGCTCTAAACTCAGCGTTCGGCAAGTTTTATGTTGAATGGGGCCGCAGGGACTCGAACCCTGAACCAACAGATTATGAGTCTGCTGCTCTAACCGATTGAGCTACGGCCCCTTGACGTATTTCTCTCGATTCGATACCTTTCCGTGATACCTTTCATCAGGTCTTTTTCCGGATTCGACCCATGCCCCGGCCTAACAAAATCTGGCACTGGAAAGCCCGCAACGAATGGTGCGTCAAGATCAACAAAGTACGCCATCGATTGGGTCCAGACAAGGCCGAGGCTGAACGTCGCTTCCACGAGTTAATGGCCAAGCCCGAGCCGAAGCTGCCTTCGAACGCAGTCGCATACATCATCGACCTTTTCCTCGACTGGACGCAAAAGAAACGAGAGCCGAGTACCTATCGTTGGTACAAAGACCACCTGCAGTCGTTTTTGGATTCGCTAAAACCGAAAACCCTTTCCGTCGCGCAACTGAAACCTCACCACGTGCATACTTGGGGCGATAGCCATAACTGGGGCAACACCGTACGACGAGGAGCGATGACTGCCGTTGCTCGCGTTTTCAACTGGGCCGAGAAAATGGGACATATCGATCAGAATCCCATACGAAAGCTCGAAAAGCCACAGGCGGAAAAGCGTGAGCAGGTGGTTTCGGACTCTGAGTACAAGGAAATCCTAAGCAACGTCAATTCGCATTTCCACGATCTTCTCGTGACAACATGGGAAACCGGATGCCGTCCACAGGAAATAACTCGCGTGGAAGCTCGCCACGTTGACCTTGAGAATAACCGCTGGATATTTCCGGTGAACGAATCGAAGGGCAAGAACCGAGAGCGCGTCATTTACCTCACGAACAAGGCAGCAGCAATCACGAAGCGATTGATGCTCACGCACCCAACCGGACCATTGTTTCGCAATCGTACCGGCGCACAGTGGACTCCATTTGCGATTTCATGCACATTCAAGCGACTAGAGCCAAAACTTGGTAAGCGGTATTGCCTATATGCATTCCGTCATTCGTACTGCACGCACGGACTGAAGAAAGGCGTTGACCCTGTCACCATGGCGAACCTGATGGGGCATAAAGATCTCACCATGATTCACAGAGTCTACAGCCACATCAATCAAGACATTGCTTACATGCGCAAGTCGGCCTTATGAGCCGCCAAATGAAAACCCGCCCGTAGATGGGCGGGTCTGCATCAGAGCTTCACATGCTTCAGGTTTGCCACAGTCGTCCGCTGCGTCTTTCCTGCGTTCTCAACAGTTGATGACCCTCGACGATCGGCCAAGCATGCTTCGAGGTCGGTCTTACTGACGAGGATTTTGCCACGTCGAGCCCCCACGCGATGGGCGACGAGTTGGCCGGAATCAATCAGCGTATAAACGGACGAAATGCTGATACGCAGACGCGCGGCAACTTCTCGAACTATCAAGTACACGACGGCAACCCTCCATTGCCGCGACGCGTTCCAACTACGATCTACCCTCACCCGACCAATCCGAACGGGGCCGGCAGCCGAACAGCCAGGCCCGATACCCGGCGGCAGTTCTCTTCATCTGCCTTAACCGCCGAGTGGCTGTCCGGCTTTCCCGATCGGACTGGTCACGTAGCTTCCGATTGAACGTCCTTCTCAGACAATCGCTTAGCGAATTCCTCTGGACGTTCACCGAGGATCCGCTTTACGCGACAATCAGTGCAAAGTCGAAATTGCCATGTGCCGCCGCGAATCGAACGCCAGAAGTTACCACGCCAGATTCCCAGGTCGATCATGCAATCTGCACAAATGAATGCGGCCGCACGTGGCTTGTCGATCCAACGCATAATTTCTTCATAAGTCGATTCCATGCCCGAGAAATCACATCGCGGTACCTTCGAAGACTCCCTTCTTCCCGGATCCTCGTCCGGATCTCGAAACTTCTCTGCCTGATCGAACATCCCTGCCACTTTTCCTATGACAAGCTTGCCGACAAACACTAACCCTAAAACGGTACGTCACTTTCGTCGGCAGACTGCTGGTCCGCTGACAACCCCGACAACTCACACACTTCCGCAACTGTCGGCAACGTGCTCTCAGCGAACTTCGACAGGTCAATTCCAGGAATGATGCGCCACTTTGCCGCGATCTGCCCACGCCCGGGTTCTTTAAGCTCTGCTGCCTCAAACTCTTGATGTGTGTACAAGTGCTCCCGAATCGTTCGCTCATGCGTACCCAGAGTCCGCGAGAGTTGCGGTGCAGTCCAGTCGAGATGCACATCGAGATTCACGAGTTGCCCGTAAGTCCGTACGACGGCATCGGTGGGAGCACCTCCCAGGGAATGCGACAACGGACGAGCCAATAACTTCCTTGCAATCCCATAGTCCGAAGGCGACGCAATGATTTCGCCCGAGCTCGATAGTTTCCGTTGCATTTGATACAACAAGGCAGAAGCACTGATGGCCTGGATCAAATGAGGAAATGCCCGTCGGGCTTCGACTCTTCGGCAATCAAAGCAACTCGCAAGGCTTTTCGCGAACGGTATAACGACAGCTCGACGCTCCAATAGTCGCTGCAAAGTGTGATGCAATACTTGAATGCTGCTTCGATCAAGTGCATCTGACCAGCCTTGATTTTCAGTACCAGGCGTTATGAAGGTTGGGTTAGGTAATCTC
>CAZVJA010000302.1:0-4290 GCA_964626885.1 uncultured Planctomycetaceae bacterium
CGGAAACCGGAACCACGCCCTTCCTAGCGTCAGGGCGTGCCACACACGCGCTCGCGTTCTCAATCGCACAACCTGAATAACTGACCGGCCCTGCCGGTCCAACCTGCTTGCTGACAACGGGGTCTTTACCTGGTTAGAATGAAAGGCTGGAAAAATCCGCGAAAACCGCTCGCCCGATGGGAGTCCCGCCGCGATGAACCTGCCTGCTTGGACCAAGGTCTTACTCTCCTCTGCTTTCTCTTCGGCTCTGCTCTCCGTCGTGTTTTGCGGCACTCCGACCGCGGCCTTCGCACAAGCACCGCCGGTGAATTCCATTCGCGCCACCGCCGCGATTGACATCCCGTTCGACGAACCGTCGGGGAACGCTGCCATCAAGGTCGCGGGGGGCGCGCAGTCGTTTCAAGCAGTATTGCAGAATGGCGCCGGCCGAGCCGCGAGCCCGTTCTGGAATCAACCCGGCAAGCAGGCGCTCATCCTCGATTCCGCGAAGAAGCAGTTTGTCGAACTGCGGGATGTGCCGAACCTCGACCGGCCGGACGCGGTCTCGCTCAGCTTTTTCTTCTTGAATCTGCACGAGCCGAATGACGATGCCGCGCACGGAATCGTCGCCAAACGGGCGGCTGACGCCCGGGGAACCAACTACGGCATCAATTATCATCCGAAGAGCGACCTCTTTCAGGTGTATGTCAACGACGGTCGCGGCTTCAAGATCGCGGCGTATCGGACCGGCGCGGTCATCGGGTCGCGGCGGCTGGTGCATCTGACGGCGACTTTTGAAGTCGGCGACGCTCCGGGAGCGGATGCCGACACCGAACGCGACGACGTCCTGGTGCGATTGTTCGTCAATGGCCGGGCAGTCCCACCAGCGAACGTCTCCGGCGGCGCGGCGATCGGCAATGACGCGTGGATCACCGATCTTTACGTGCCCGGTTTGCTCAACGATGCTCCGCTGACGATCGGCTCCAGCACGCCGGAAATCGAACACACCAGCGGTCTGATCGACGAGTTTCTGCTCTTCACGCGGGCTGTTTCCGAATCGGAGGCGTCGCTGCTCTTTCTGGAGGTCGCCGGTTCGAACGGCCGCGACCTCGCCCGCCGCGAACTGGAACTGGCGCGGATGGCGCGTCCGGTCGCTCCGGCCATCACGGCCGTCTCCCCTTCAGGCTTGCAGACTGGTGCAACAACGCGACTGACCATCCAGGGAACCAACCTCACCAACACACCGCGCGTTGAAATGCCGGTCGCGGGGGTGCAGCAAAATGTGGTTGAAGGCTCGAATGCCACGCAACTCATCGTCGATGTCTCGATCCCGGCCGATGCCGCGACAGGTTATGTCCCGCTGAACGTCGTCTCGGCCGGCGGAACGAGCAACAGTTCCGCCGTGGTCATCGACTCGCTGCCGCAGCGTCCCATTGCCGAGGTCTCGGCCGAAAAGCCTGCGGCGCTCCCCGGCGCGTACGTCGGCACGGTCACCGGCTCGGAACAGGCGCGGGTCTACTTCCATGGAACAGCCGGCCAGACGATCGGCATTGAAGTCGAAACCCGTCGGCTCGGTGCGGCACTCGATCCAGTATTGGAAGTCAAGTCTTCCGCCAACACGCCACTGCTGATCGAATGGGGACGAGCGAACCTGCGCGGCGATGCCCGCACGGAATTCTCCGTTCCGGCTGACGGACTGTATGCCGTCGAACTGCACGACCTGGCATACAACGCGCCGGGACAGAATCCGTTCCGACTGCGGATCGGTGCGCCTGATGCCATCGACCGTGAACCCCCGAAGCTAACGCCGGTCTCAACAGGGGTCGAGATCTCCGAAACGCGCCCCTCACCGAACGAGCCGCAACTGGTTGATGCGAAGTTCGCGGAGCAGAAGCACATTCCCGCGTTCATCACCGGCGCAATCTCCTCGCCGCGCGAGGAGGACCGCTACCTGCTCGACGTGACTCCGGGACAGACCTTGAGCCTGTCGCTCGTCACGCGGTCAATCAATTCCTCTCTCGACGGCGAACTGGTGGTGCTCAAACATCCCGAGGGGACGATGCTCGCCGGAAGCGAGGAGCGGCCGGACAACGTCGACCCCGGACTCGATTTCGCCATTCCGGCCGACATGAAGCAGGTACTCATCGCCGTCCGCGATCTGCATCACGCGGGAGGACCGCGGCATCGGTACCGCGTCAAGATCGTGCCGCCGGGGCAGCCCGATTTCCGGTTGTCGCTGCCAGTGGAGCGGCTCAACATTCCCGAGAACGGGACTGTTCAGGCCGAGTTGCAGCTCGACCGCGTCAACTACGGCGGGCCGATTCAATTGAAAGTCGACGGAGATGAGTCGATCGTGATCGCCCCGACACAAATTCCAGCCGATGGAGCCAATCGACGGGTGTTCGTCACCCTCACCCGTTCCGGTAAGTCGGCGGTCGGCGTGCTCGACCGTTTGAGGATCGTCGGCGAATCGGAAGGGCTCACGCCGCCGATCCGCCGCACCGCGACACTTGCGCGCGGCGAAGAGACGCGCATTCCGGGTTACGCTGACGCCCTGCCGATGGGCATCACCGGAGCGATTCCAGTAAAGCTCGATGTGAAAGATCTCCCGCCAGCCTTGCTCAAGGGGCTCGACACGACAATCAAGCTGAGCGGCGCAGCGGAAGGAGACGCGGCGTCACAAATCGTGCAGCTCGCGCTCCTCTCGACGGAAGCGGAGCGGCGGGTCGATCCCAATAACCCGAACGCCGGAAAAAAGCCGCGCGTCGATGCCATTGCGGGGCAATCTCAAGCTGCCGGAACAGCGGAGGGACAACTCGCTGTAACAGTGCCCCTTGACGTGGCTGAAGGTGCCATTGACTTCGTCGTCCGGGGGCAAATGGTGCCGCACGCCTACTCAAAGAACGTACTCGGTACGGTCTACTCGAAGCCGTTCCGCCTGCCGGTGCGGAACGCGGTGTCGATCAACTTCGACACCACCACGTTCAACATTCCGGCCGGCGCCGAAGGACGCGTGAAAGGAAAGATCACCCGCACCACACCGTTCGCCGGGCCGGTCGATCTCGCGCTGGGAGGCCTGCCGGAAGGTTACAAAGTGGCCGGCGCGAACATACCGGCCAATAAGGACGAGTTCGAACTCGTGGTTACTTCACCGGCCGAGAAGGAAGCGAAGACGCTTCCCAACCTCAACCTCTCGGTCACCACCGGCGGCAAACCGATCCTCAACCAGGGATTGGAACTCAAAGTCGCACCGGCGGAAGCGAAGAAGTAGCGGAAGCGGTCAGCTTTCAGCGATCAGAAAAAGCCGAAATCCAATTCGTCCAGATAGGCTATTCACCACAACGGGAGGGGTGGCCGGGGCAAAGGCTTGGCGTGCCCCGGTTTCAAGTTTGTTATTTCCATCCTGCGCGAGCTTCGATAGATTGCGTCGCGCGGCAATGGAAGACAGTTCCATCAAAAATGAGTTGGGGAAATGCTCGCACGTCTTAAATTATTCCTTCCTCGTTTTCTGAAGCGTCGAGTCGTCCAAATCGCTGAAGCCACCGATGGAACTCCGTACAACCTCCGGCGACTGCAAAGGCTTTTGAAACATCTTGACTCAAAATCGGAAGATCAGCGACAACGAGCTGAAGCAACACTCTACAAAATCTATTCTCCGGATGACCGTCCGAAACACTGGCCATCCGGTCCCTACATAATCTCTGCGATTGAGTCGCAACGCATCAGCGATGCGTTCTATTCGAATATTCGCGGAACGGAGGCTGTACTTCCACTGCTGGAAGCATTGAAATCCGGGGGAGTCCATGCGCGATGTTTTGCCGCGCATAATCTGGGGGCAATCAAAGACTCTCGTGCAGTCCCTTTGCTGGTTGACGCCCTGAAAAGCGATTCACCGAAAGTTCGGGAGGCTGCTGCCACAGGACTGTGCTATTTTGCGAAGCCGTCAACACTGGACGTATTGCTTTATGCTTTGAACGATCCTGAACAAAGCGTGCGTAGCAGCGCCGCGCAAGCACTGGGCCGAATAGGTGACGTGAAGGCCAGCCAACCGCTCCTGAAATTACTGGCGAGTGAGAACAACACGGACAAGTGCAGCGGTCTTTACGCACTCGCTGAGATAGGAGATCGCGAGACACTTCCCGTCATCCGAGAGTATCTCCGTCATAAGTCCAGCCATGTGCGATCATCCGCACGCTCGGCGTTGGCCGCATTTGACCGCCGAAGACGTCGGGCACTGCAGGACTCTCGTTCAAACGATACACCAGCAGAGTAAACACTGGCTGGAAAAGTGTATGACATGTATTGCCTTTA
>CAZVJA010000303.1:0-4236 GCA_964626885.1 uncultured Planctomycetaceae bacterium
CCTCTCCTTTGGAGGCAACATATTCCGGTTTCTTTATGCTATGAGGCTGCTGTTCCCATGTCAACCAGCGATTTCCTGACCGCGGATCTGGGCGATCCTCGGTCGTTGGCCGGCGCCGCCTCAAAAGGGGGGCTGAGGAAGAACCGAAACCGACGACAAACAGCCACGGTTAGACGAGCAACTCTTGGCTGAAGGTTGCAGCCCGGGAATCATGCAGTCGAAGAATTCAACCGGCACACCATGCGATCGCACTACAATCTCCGGCGACGAGACGATAATCTGCCTCACAGCCAGATGCCGCATGGGTGACACGCCCTGAGTCCGCGAAGGGCGTGGCGAAATCCGGGACCACTCCCTTCCTGGCGTCAGGGCGTGCCACACAAGCAGAGATTCCTTCGAGTTTTCGAAACGATGGCGGAAGGAGCGCGGGGTGAAAGCTTTTGCAGGAGTCACCGGTACCTTCGGCGCAATCCTGATCGATCCACCGTGGCGATTCACGAACCGCACGGGCAAGGTGGCTCCCGAGCATCGCCGCCTGCGCCGCTACCCGACGATGAGCTTCGAGGAGATCGCCGATCTCCCAGTACAGAAGCACGCGGCTGAGAAAAGCCATCTTTACCTTTGGACGCCGAATGCGCTGCTTCCCGAAGCGCTCGCGATCATGAAGTCATGGGGATTTCGCTACAAAACGAATATCGTCTGGTACAAGATCCGCAAAGATGGCGGCCCGGACGGGCGCGGCGTCGGGTTTTATTTTCGGAACGTCACCGAACTGCTGTTATTTGGCGTGCGGGGAAGTTTGAGGACACTTGCGCCGGGGCGACGGCAAGTCAATGTGGTTGTGCAGCGGAAAGAAGAACACTCCCGTAAGCCGGCGCAGGTCTACGAAATTGTCGAGCAATGCAGCCCCGGTCCCTATCTGGAACTCTTCGCACGGGAGCGGATCCCGAATTGGACGCAGTGGGGAGACCAGGTCGATACCTACGTCGACACCCGGCCTCACTATCCCTCCTACACAGCGGCGGGCGTCGGCGGACGCAAATCGCGATAAGAGGCCTTTCGGTCAACGGACACCCCATTCCGGGGCATTTTGCGTCGTTGCTTTCACCCCCCCGAATTTGCATAGACGGCACAGTCGGAAACCGCTCTGGCATTTACACTTCCGGTCGAATCTCCACCCCATGAGCCGGGTTGTCCGCACCCAAACCGGGCCGGTACAATGGATTTTGTCCATTTCTAGCGACCGGGTCGTCGTATTTCTCGTCAGATTTCCGGTGGAATCGATGCGCGCCGGTGGCACGTTTCGCGCCGGCTTGTTCAGCCTCCCCTTTCGATATCGAGCCTTTCGTCACCATGACCCCGACCGATCTGAATTCCCAAACCGACGGATCACCCGCACTCATTGCGGGTGTGCCGTTGCCGGGAAACGGGTCGGCATCGGTTGGGACCAATGGGACTGAACCGGAAGAGATCGTCATCAGCCCTGCCTCCGGCTGGCAAGCACTCGCATTGCACGAGCTGTGGCGCTGCCGCGACCTCCTCTATTTCCTCACCTGGCGGAACATCAAGATCCGTTACAAACAGACGGTACTCGGAGCCGCCTGGGCGGTCCTGCAACCGCTGTTGATGATGCTCGTCTTCAGTTGGGCGTTCGGCGAGGAGCCGCTATTCCTTTTCGCTGGGGTGCTTCCCTGGGTCTTCTTTCAGACCGCCGTGACGGGAGCGGCTAACAGTGTCGTCTCATCGGAGGGGCTTGTCTCGAAGGTCTATTTTCCGCGTTTGTCGATTCCGCTGGCAGCCGTGGGAGCGGCGCTGGTCGATTTCGCCGTCGCGTTCGTTCTGCTGCTGGGCTTGATGCTTTGGTATGGGCGGATGCCCGAGTGGAGCGTGTTGCTGCTGCCGATCGCGCTGTTGTTGATCGTTTGCGCGGCACTCGGAATCGGCACTTTGATCGCGGCGCTCAACGTCGCCTACCGCGACTTCCGGTACGTCGTGACGTTTCTGGTGCAGTTGTGGATGTTTGCGACTCCGTCGATTTATTCCGACTTGAACCGGCCGGATGGCTTATTCACGGCACATCCTTCGACCGTCGCACAAGCATCTCCACGGGAGAGTGATGCATCCGCTGATCACCGCAACAGTTCCACCGCCGGCGTCGGTCGTATGCTGCTGGTCTACGCGAACCCCATGACATCGGTGATCGATTTCTTCCGAGGAACGTTGCTCGGCACGCCGATTCCCTGGGGGCGGACCGCCTTCTCGGCAATCTTGGTGCTTGTTCTTTTAGCCGTGGGGGTATTCTATTTCCGCCGTGTCGAGGATTCCTTCGCCGATGTCATCTGATTCCGCCAAATCGAACGGGGCGAACTTCGGCGCGATCGTGCAAGCCCGGCTGGGTTCGACGCGCCTGCCGGGCAAGGTGCTGGTTCCGGTCGGCGGCAAGCCCATCCTGCAATATGTTCTGGAACGGCTGCGACAGGTTTCGCAGCTTTCCGAAATCGTCGTCGCCACGTCCGACAGCGCGGAAGACGATCCGATCGCGATCTGGTGCGAATATAACAACGCTGCCTATTTTCGCGGGCCGCTCGATGATGTGGCCGATCGATTCCGCGGCGTGCTCGATACGTTCTGTTTCGATGCCTTCGTGCGCATCAGCGCCGACAGCCCGCTGCTCGACCATCGATTGGTGGAGCGCGCGATCGACTTGTATGACAGCCAGACGGCGGATCTGGTAACGAATGTCGCTCTGCGGACGTACCCCACCGGGCAATCGGTGGAAATTGTCTGCACAAAGACATTCCTGGACACGCTGCCGCGCATGACCGAACCGGACGACCGCGAACATGTCACCACCTTCTTTTACAAGCACGCGAACGAATTCAGGATTGAGAATTTTGCGAAGGAGGCTCCCTGCCGGGATGTCGAATTCGCCATCGATACCCCGCGGCATCTCGAACAGTTCGAACGGATCGTCGCGGCGATGGATCGTCCGCATTGGGAGTACGGCGTCGATGACCTGATCCGTCTGCATCGCGAAGTTTGCGGCGGCACCTCCACCACCATCCCGGGAGCGAGGTGAAATCGTGTCGCGATTGAAAGTCGGTGTCATCGGCTTGGGAGTGGGCGAAAAGCACGTCGAGGCTTTTCGGGCCCATCCGCATTGCGAAGTGGTCGCCCTCTGCGATTTCTCGCCGGTGAAGCTCGCGGAGGTCGGCGAACGCCATCCCGGAATTCGTCAGACCACGAACGCCGCCGACATTCTCGACAATCCCGAGATCCATGTCGTCTCCATCGCCAGCTACGACAATTTCCACCACGCGCAGGTGACCGCGGCACTCGTGAACGGCAAGCACGTGTTCGTCGAGAAGCCACTCTGCCTTACTGGAGCGGAACTGGCGGATATTCGAGCACACCTCGCCCGCCGACCCGACCTCAAGCTCTCCTCGAATCTCATCCTGCGGAAATCGCCGCGATTTATCGAGCTGCGACGGATGATCGTTGAGGGAGCCTTGGGCGACGTGTACGCCATCGAGGGAGATTACCTGTACGGGCGGCTCGCGAAGATCACCGAAGGCTGGCGGGGCGAGATCGACAACTATTCGGTCGTCCATGGCGGCGGAATTCATCTCATCGATCTAATGATGTGGCTGCTCGGTGACCGCATTGTGGAAGTCGCCGCGTTCGGTAACGCCGTTGCTTCGCGCGGATCTCGCTTCCGATATAATGACTGTGTGCTGGCGTTGTTGAAGTTCGCCGGCGGGGCGATCGGCAAGCTCTCCGCGAATTTTGGCTCCGTCCATCCGCATTTTCATGGACTAAACATCTTCGGCACGCGCGCCACCTTCATGAACGGAATCGACCACGCCCGATTGTTTACCTCGCGCGATCCGCAGGTCTCTCCCGAGAAAATCACCTCGGCTTACCCCGGCACGCATAAGGGAGATCTGATCGGGAGCTTTGTCGGTTCCATCGTCGCCGGCACGAAAGCCGATGTCACTGCGGATGATGTCTTGACGACAATGTCGGTCTCGCTGGCGGTCGAGGAGGCTGTGCGTCGTGGCGGTGTTGTATCCGTGAGTGAGTTCGAATCATTTCATTGATCTTGTCGGGAGGTGGTTTCAAAACCTTGTATTTGGGAGGCGACACTCCCGTGGAGCCGCCACAACCAGAGACTTTCGGACACAGCGGCTCGGCGGGAGCCTCGCCCTCCCGGTTTTGAAACCACTTGGAGTGAAC
>CAZVJA010000304.1:0-4180 GCA_964626885.1 uncultured Planctomycetaceae bacterium
CGCTTCGCCAACGACTGCGGGAAAAGCACCATATTCTGAAAGCTAACCGTCCGCGTGATTCCGAGGGAGCCGGTGGAGGCAAGGGTTTCCGTCGCACGGAAACAATCGGGGCTTTCTTCCAGCAGGCGGGCACAGGAGCGCCGAATGTCATTTTTCGCCCCCGACATTTCGATCGCCAGCATGTGCAGATAGTGCGCCAGCCGGACTTGCGGATGAGATGTCTTGACGTCGGCGAGCGCCGTCAATTTGCCCGCGACGAAGGACTCCAGCAGATCGACCCATTCCGGGAGCGGGTGCGGGCCCGGTTTCTCCGTCACCAGTTTACGAGCTGCCTGCAAATCTTCGTCGGCCGGGGTATGCAAGCCGACGAGCGCCCGCACGTAGCCCCGGTGCGCCAGTCCCCAGGCCGATTTTCCTGAACGCTGCAGGAGGCGTTCTACGTATAAGAGCGCACGGGCTTTGTACGCCTTGTGCGCCGGGCTCCAGTGATATTCGGCCAGCGAACCGAGATTCGCATAACCGATCGCCAGTGCCGCCAGCAGCTCGGGAGACTCTCCGTTGGCGCGTGCGTCGTTGTGCAGCTTACGAATCGCTGCGAACTGCGCCACCTCGTTCCATTCCCCAAGATGTTCCTGAACCTCTTTGGGAATCTCGGCAGTCTCTCTCGCTTTGGGAACCGAGCCTCCGCCGAACCCCTGCTGCTTCAGCAACTCGACGAAATCACCACGCGAGAACCCCTCGGCCTGTTCCGCAAGGGTCACGAGCAGTTTTCCCTGGGGAACTTCGAGCGTTTTTTCCAGAAGCGTTTTCGGTTTGTCCTTCTCTCCTTTGCGGAGTGTTACCAGTACCGTGATCTTATGAGTTTCCCCCGCCTTGATCGTCGGCACGATCTCGAACACGCCGGTTTCGGCGTCGGTCGGTTTCGGCATCTCCTCGCGAAGGGTCCGGTCGCGTGTTGCCAGCCCGAGTTCATCACGGGCAGCAATCATCAACGATTGGCGCAGCAGTTCCCGGAACAAAATCCCGTCGTACTGCCCCTCGGCAAGCCCCTCGGGCTCGCGCACGCCGACGTACACGGTCCGTGACGCGTTCTGTTTCGACGGGTCTTCCCCACGCGCCGCGACTGACTGGAGACAGAGCAGAAACAACAGACAGAACAGGCAACTGTTCTTCATGGCCATGTTCCTTGTAACGATCGCTTGAGCCTGTACCGCGCGCGACGTTCATTCTCGAAATGAAAAAAGTCTCTCATGCCTGGTCGAGCGGAAAATTGGATTCCTTCCAGACGCGGTAGCCTCCGTCCATCGATATCACATTGCTGTAACCCATCCGCTGCAGGTTCCAGGCAGCCAGTGCCGAGCGGTATCCCCCGCCGCAATACAACACGATGCACGCATTCGTATCGGGGATCGTCTGCTCGATATCGCGCTCGATGATTCCCTTGCCGAGATGAATCGCCCCGGGGATTCGCCCCGCCTTGAATTCGCTCTCTTCACGAACATCGACGAGGAAGAAGGTCTCATCCCGTTCGAGCTTCGCCTTCACGTCATGCACGGTACACTCGACGACCTGCTGTTTCGCCTCCGCGACGATTTCCAAAAATCGCGGTGCGTGCTGCTTTCCCATTATGCCCGCTCCTCTTGAATGGCGGCAAGAAGTTTCTTTCCGCGTCACCTACGAACCAGATAATTAACCACAAAGCTCACAAAGAAGCACGAAAAACAATCAACAAATGTTGATAGATGGGAATTGCACAAAGGAAGGGAACACACGACAGGTGGTCTCAAAACTGGGAGGGCGAGGGGGCACCGCCCGAAGGGTGGTCCGCCGAGCCGCTGCGACCGAAAGTCTCGCGTTGTGGCGGCTCCGACGGAGCGTCGCCCTCCCAAATACAAGCTTTTGAAACCACTTCGAGCGAAAATCCGGTTGCGGAACGGCTCCTGAGATTTTTGTCCACAACGTATTCTTCACGTCCTTCGTGATTTTGACTCCAGAAATTCCTACGAGCGAAATCCCGCCGAAGATCAAACCTTTTTGATAAATCGCTCCACGAACGGCACCACGGCGCCGTAAGCCGCCGCCACCAGCTTCGGATCGCCGTCGCCGATGCCGTGCCCGGCGTTCGGCACGGTGATAAACTCATGTTCGACGCCGCTCCGCGTGAACTCCTTGTCCATCAACACCGACTGCTCGTACGGTACGTCGGTGTCATTCGTTCCATGAATCAGCAATGTCGGCGGATAGTCGGCCGTGACGTTCCGCACCGGACAGTACGGATCGAACTTCTTCGATTCCGTTTGCGGATCGAATCCCGCGACTTCCTTCGGCCACACGCCCTGCTGACGGCAATATAAGTAGAACTTTCCCCGATCTTTCGAATCGGATTGTTTGCAGCCGTTTGTCGGAGCGCCGGAAACCCCGCGCCATGCATCCACTTTCGAGACCAGCGGCTGCTTGCGATAGAACTCGCTTGGCTTACTGTACCAGTCACCCACAATATCACCGTAGCCCCAGAAGGAGACGAGCGCTGCCGGGCGCGGCTGAACACAGAAACCGGTCATCAACGTGAGATATCCACCGGCGGAACCTCCCAGAACCGCAACCCGGCTGGTATCGACATTCAGCAGCTTTTCTCCATTGTCGTGCAGCCAGGTGTACGCGTCGCGCACGTCCTCAATGATCTCCGGAAGCTTCACTTCCGGCGCGAGTCGATAATCGATCGAGACGATGGCGTAGCCTGCATTGAGCAACGCCTCGCGCACCTGCCGCGTGATGCCGCAACGGCAGCCGACAATCAGCGCGCCGCCATGAATCCATATGGCTACACGACGGCGAACATCGTCGTCGGGACGAACGAGCGTCACCCGGAGTTCCAGGTTGCCTGCTTTTTTGAACGTGTGCGACGTCACGCGCACCTTCGGACCGGCATCAATCTTGCATTCGTTCTCGTCGTTCGCGGCACACAGCCAATTCGGTGCCAGCAGCGCACCGGCGGCGCCGGAGAAGGTTGAGAGCAGAAAACGTCGGCGAGCAGCAATGCGAATTTCCGATGCCATGGTGCGTCCTCGTGTGACTGGTCCTTCCCGACCCACTCTGGCCGGATTATACGAACCGGAACTCACTCATGTCAGCTAATTTTTCCGCAGAGAAGCTCCTCCCAACGAGCAAAGAAACGCTCGACGCTGAATCGCTCGCAGACGCGGTTCGCTTCCGCCGCCAGCCGGGCACGTAAGTCGGCATTCCCCATGAGCCGTTTCATGGCCGCCGCCAACTGTTCGACGCTTTCCGCCGGCACCAGCAGGCCGTCGATTTCGTGGCGAATGATTTCCGCCGGTCCCGATTCACAATCGAACGCGATTGCAGGCAATCCGCACACCATCGCTTCCAAGAGCGCATTTGGAAAACCTTCATATCGGGACGACAGCACGAACAAATCGCTCCCCATGAGGGCCGACTCCGGGTGGGCCGTCCAACCGCACAACGTCACGCGGCCTGCGAGCCCTTTCTCGGCAATCATTCGTTCCAGACGAGTTCGTTCCGTCCCTTCACCCAGGATGCGAACATGCCATTTCGGGAACTCCGCCGCGATCCGCGCGAACGCGTCAATCAACAAATCGAATCCCTTTTGCCGATCGAGTCGCCCCATCGCCACCACGTGCGGCTTCGCGGGATCTTTCACAATCGCCGCGCGCTGGGAGACGTCGTTTGACGGAGGCACGACAGCATTCGGAATCACGACGACCGGGGAATGGCCGGCGAACTCCTGGACTTGTCCGCGGACTTTCTCCGTCTGCACGACGATCGCGGACGCGCGGGGATAAGTACGGCGGCGCAGCCATGACCACACCCGTCCGGCGGAATGCCGCGACGGATCGACCCGTTCCGAGACGATCACGCGTCCCTTCAGCCCGCGCGCCGCCAGCAACGTGACCACATTCATCCGGTCGGTGAAACTGATGACCACGTCCGGGTGCGACGCTCGGAGAGCATGCCGCAACCCGCGCACGCGCTGCCAGTTGTTCCACATCGCCGACAGTGTGCAGCACGAATCACGAAGCAGATCGAGCCCCACGCGATGCACGCGCGGCGAGAGGGAATAGGAATCCGACGTCGAATTGGAGAGTGTGATCAGCGTGACGTCGTCGCCGGCTTCCCCCCAGTGATTCGCCATCCGCGCCAT
>CAZVJA010000305.1:0-4151 GCA_964626885.1 uncultured Planctomycetaceae bacterium
GTGAGCGACCTCTTGTCAGCCTTGCTGACCCACCTTGAAGCAAGGTGGGCCACCCAGCGCAAGGTTGATAGCTTGCAATGAACGAGACGAATCGAGTGATTTCCGTGAAACCTCTTGCGGCTGCGCCGCCCAGCTAGGCAAAGTGCCAAGCTGGGCCACCCCGCGATGGATTAAGCCGTGAAGATCGGCCATGGAATGAGCACCCCCGCCGAAACCGGTCTCCACTGAAAATCGAAAAACCCCCGGAAAAACCCCCTGTTTTCGGCCGTGAAAATCGCCGCGCGGATGGTGTTTGAACTCCCCCCCGGTTTCGACTATTCTCAGATCACCGAGTCCGGTCGGTTGGTCGGACTCCCCCGTCCCGCTGCTGCCGCCAGGCGGGTTGTCGTTCAAACCATTCACACTCCGCACCCGGTTGATTCACACCCATGAAATGGCACACGCTACTGCTCGCGACGGGTCTCATCGCTTGGCATATCATGTCCGCTTCGTTCGCCGCGGGCGTGGATGTCAGTCCGCTGTCGGTCGAAACTGAACGCGCGTTTCCCGAATTGAAATTCGAACGGCCGGTCGCGGTGGCGCACGCGGGCGACGGCAGCAATCGTCTCTTCGTCCTCGGTCAGCTCGGTGTCATCTCTGTCTTTCCGAACGATAACGAGGTGGAGGAAGCGGCGACCTTTTTGAACATCAAGGACCGCGTTGTCTACAACGACAACGAAAACGAAGAAGGCTTGCTCGGGGTGGCGTTTCATCCCAAGTACAAGGAGAACGGCGAGTTCTTCGTGTACTACACGTCGAAGAAAGCGTCGCCGCACACGTCGGTCATTTCGCGGTTCAAGGTTTCGGCCGACGATCCGAACAAGGCTGATCCCAAATCGGAAGAAGAGCTGCTCCGCATTCCGCAGCCGTTCTGGAACCATAACGGCGGCACGCTCGCCTTCGGGCCGGATGGGTTTCTGTATGTCGGTCTGGGTGACGGCGGCAGCGGCGGCGATCCGCTTGGCAACGGGCAGAAGCTCGATACGTTGCTGGGAAAGATCTTGCGAATTGACGTTGATCACAAAGATCCCGGCAAGCAGTACGCGATTCCCAAAGACAATCCCTTCGCCGGACAACCGAAAAAGGGGCGCGAGGAAATTTGGGCCTACGGTGTCCGCAACATCTGGCGGCTGTCGTTCGACCGGGAGACCGGCACCTGCTGGGGGGCGGACGTCGGCCAGGATCTGTGGGAAGAGGTGAACATCATCGTCCGCGGCGGCAACTACGGCTGGAACCTCCGCGAGGCGATGCACCCCTTCGGCCCCAACGGCTCCGAACCCAAGCCGGAATTGATCGATCCGATCTGGGAATATCCGCACACCATCGGCAAGTCGATCACCGGTGGGCACGTTTACCGCGGCAGCAAAATTCCCGAGCTTGTCGGCTGCTATCTGTACGGCGATTACGTCTCGGGGAATTTGTGGGGACTGCGGTATGATGAGCAGTCCAAGAAAGTGACGGCCAATCGACCGATCGCCGGCAAGAACCTGCCGGTGGTCTCCTTCGGCGAGGATGAGCAGGGGGAAGTGTATTTCACCACCACGTTTGGAACCTTGTATCGATTCGTTCCGAAGGCGCAATGAAGGTTGTCGGTGAGCGCTTGGGCCCATCGCCATGATGTGCCGAGGCGGAATCTTGATTCGGCTGACGACCTCCGAGCAGCGATGAACAACAACTCCGTCATCAAACCCCGGCAAAAGCTGGGGAAATATCGCATCGAGCGGAAGCTGGCCAACGGCGGGTTCGCGATCGTCTACCAGGCCATGGACACGATCGAGGGAATTCGCGTCGCACTCAAGGTGCCGCATACCGCCAACATCGACGACAGCGTGCTCCGCGAGTTCCGCCACGAAGTGCGGATGACCGCCAAGCTCGACCACCCCAACATCCTTCCGCTGAAGAACGCCAGCTTCATCGGCGAGCGATTCGTCATCGTCTTCCCGCTCGGAGAAAAATCGCTCGACGAGCGGCTTCGCAGCCGGCTCTCGCTGCACACCGCGCTTTACTTCTCCGAGCAGCTTATTGAAGCGGTGGCGTATGCCCACCGCACGCGAATCATCCACTGCGATATCAAACCCGAGAATGTCATCATGTTCGGCGGGAACAAGCTGCGGCTGACCGATTTCGGCATCGCGAAAGTGGCGATGCGCACGGTGCGGGCCTCGGGCACCGGCACGGTCGGCTACATGGCACCCGAGCAGGCGATGGGAAAGCCCTCGTTCCGGTCCGACGTTTTTTCTCTCGGGCTGATTCTGTACCGCATGTTCTCGGGTGAATGGCCCGAGTGGCCCTACGAATGGCCGGTTGCGGGATATAAAAAACTCCGCGGCCGCGTGCATCCCGAACTGATCGCGTTTCTCCGCAAGGCGATCGAAGTCAATCCGCGCGACCGCTTCCGCGACGCCGATCAGATGCTCGTTGCCTTTCGCCGCGTGAAAGGGAAGGCGCTCCACCACGCGACCGCGCGACGGCGACGCAGAGCGAAGTAGTACTCTCGGCTTTGCGATCTTCCATCTCGCATCCTCCGTTCTACCCCTCCGTCTTATATCCCCCTCCTCCCGTCTCCCCTAGCCTCAATGCCAGCCTGAAGTTATGATTTCCTAGAGGGGTGAAGGGAATCGTTGCCCGGGGACAGGTTGCTGTTCCCAAGTGCACAAGGAAGCGCGTGCCGCCATGATTGCGGGAAACACCCTGTCGGCCACGGTCTACTCTGAAGCCGAGATGGATGAGGTCGAAGCGACCTCCCTCGGCTGTGGATTGGCTGTTGTCTCATCGACCCGTTCCCCCGCAAAGATCACCCCCAACGAAGACACCGCCGCCCTCATTCCGGTCAACGACCGCGCCGCCGTGCTTGCGGTGGCGGACGGCCTGGGGGGCGTGCGAAACGGGCAGCTCGCCGCCAGCATCGCCGTCGAAGCGCTGTGCGCCGCACTTTCCGAAGCGGCTGACGCCGACGACCTGCGGACACCCATTCTCAACGGCATCGAACGGGCCAACCGCGAGGTGCAACGGAAGGGGATCGGCTCCGCCACGACTCTGGCTGTCATTGAGATCCGCGACCGCGTCATCCGTCCGTACCACGTCGGCGATTCCATGATTCTCGTCACCGGGCAGCGGGGGAAGGTCAAGCTGCAGACGGTGTCGCATTCGCCCATCGGCTTCGCGGTCGAGTCGGGTTTCCTCGATGAGCGGGAGGCGATGCATCACGAGGACCGGCACTTGGTCTCGAACTATGTCGGCTCCCAGGAGATGCGAATCGAAATCGGCGCACCGCTGATCCTCGCCCCGCGCGACACGCTGCTGCTGGCCAGCGACGGTCTGTTCGACAACCTCCATATTCCGGAAATTGTCGAGCGCACCCGCAAAGGTCCGCTCGACACCGCCGTGCGGAAGCTGGTGAGCGACGCGACCGCCCGCATGAAGCGCCCCGCCAACGGCCGCCCCTCGAAGCCGGACGATCTGACGGTGGTGGCGTTTCGCCTGGGGACTGCGAAGCGTCGACAGTGTCGGCACTCCTCGTGACGAGGGGATGTCGAAATTCTTGTGGGACAGGCGTCCCGCCTGTCCGTAGCCTTCCGCACCGGCGTCCCGCCGGTGCCACGACTGGTTCGGCCGTGGGGATCGGTCCTTCGAGCTCGAAAAAGTCCAATTGATTTCGTGGCTCTGGGGCTGTTACGCTGGCGGACGGTAACGAGTTCAGTCGCGAACCGATTCTCTCGAATCACGAGGCCCAGCCATGCAGGACGAGGAACTTAAAAAGCTCCGCGAAGCTGTTGAGCGCTGCGAAAAGTCTCTGGAACGGATCAAAGTGCTTTTGATCTGCATCGGATGCCTGCTCGTGTTTCTGATCCTCCCCCCTTTAGGAGCGATCGCTTCGTCCGTCCTGTTCGTCGGCGTGATTCTTTGCGTCGTGCTTGGGCTCATCTACGTCATCATGTGGATTTGTGAACGGCTCTTCGGGCGCGGCTATGCCGACCGTCTCGGTTGATTCCACACGCGAACCAGAGCGCGAATTGCATCGTCGCATTCCAGGTGGTTTCAAGAACTTGTGTTTGGGAGGGCGACGCTCCGTCGGAGCCGCCACAATCATAGGCTTTAGTACGCAGCGGCTC
>CAZVJA010000306.1:0-4098 GCA_964626885.1 uncultured Planctomycetaceae bacterium
CACACGGCCTACCGATCCTGGCGCAGAGGACCCGACCGGCTGGCGGTTCGCGGTGATTGTGCTGCTGCTGGCCTCCGACCTGCTGCTGCCGGTTCCGTCGAGCATGGTGAGCACTTATGGTGGAGGAGTGCTCGGCATGTGGCCTGCCGCGCTTGCTTCGTGGCTGGGGATGACTCTCGGTGCGATCATCGGATTTGCACTGGCGCGGATCTTCGGCCGGCCGTTTGCCGAGCGAAAAGCCGCGACGGCCGATCTGGCTCGCATGACCGCGTTGACGGAACGCTTCGGGCCGACGGCGCTGGTGTTGACGCGTGCGTTGCCCATTCTGGCGGAAGCGTGCGTGCTGCTGATGGGGACGACGCGGCTATCGTGGCGGCGGTTTTTTCTTCCGGTTGCGGCCGCGAATGCCGTGATCGCCGTCGCCTACGGCGCCTTCGGTGCGTATTTTCAGGGGCGCGATGCGCTGCTGACGGCGGTGATCATCTCGGGTTTAGTACCGTTGGGGGTTGCACTGCTGGCGCGACGCTGGATTGCCGGAACGACCTCGGCGGAGCCGTAGTCCGCTGTTGGTGATTCATTGAACGTGCGGGATCGTGCGAGAAATCGACCATCGTGTGTGCCAAGCCGACGGCTTTGCCCATCGGAGCGGCCGCAAGCGGTCGGCTTGGGGAAGAGACGATGCTTTCGCATCATTTATTCGCCGAACGGGCCGGCAGGCGAATCTGGAACTTCGCGCCACCGTCGCCGTTGCTTGTGACCGAGATCTCGCCGCCATGGGCTTCGACGATCGACTTGCAGATCGCCAAGCCGAGGCCGGTGCCTCCCTCTTCCCGCGAGCGGGCCTTATCGATGCGGTAGAACCGCTCGAAAATATGCGTCAGATGTTCGGCGGGAATTCCGGCGCCGTTGTCCGCCACTGTCAATACGATCGATCCGTTGGTCGATTCGATCGAGACTTCGACCCGTCCACCGTCGCGATTGTACCGAATCGCGTTGGAGAGGAGATTGGTAATCACTTGAGCCATCCGCTCGGGATCGCCGGTGACGATGGCGGAGGGAAGATCGGATCGCAGAATAATGCGCCGGCGTTCCGCGAGCGGGCGGATCATCTCCACGCATTCCACGGCGGCCTGTCCGAGATCGAAGGCCCGTTGCTCGATCTGGAATTCTCCCGAGTCGAACCGCGCGAGAGTCAGCAGCGATTCGACGAGCGACTTCATCCTCAGCGCGGCCCTGCGGCAGGTGTCGATTGTCTGCCGCAGTTCCTCGGGGGGGCGCTCCTTGCTCAGGGCCAGCTCGGAATTCGTCAGGATGATCGAAACGGGAGTGCGCAACTCGTGGGAGGCGTCGGCGGTAAACCGGACCTGCTGCTCGAAGGCGGTTTCCAGCCGGTCGAACGTCTGATTAAGCGTGCGCGCCAGTCCGCTCAATTCGCTTTCGGTCTCTTGCACGTCGATTCGCCGGGAGAGGTTAGACGCTGAAATCTCCGCGGCGGTCGCACTGATGACTTCAATTGGCCGAAGAGCGCGGCCAGAGACCCAGCGGCCGCCGATCAGGCCGAGCGCGAGGACCGAGATCCCTGCAAGCACCAGCAAGAGGCCGGTTCGGTTGAGGGTGAGCATGTCGTGATTGATCGACCGGCCGACGAGGATATTCGTACCGAAGAACGACTCCAGAACGGCTTCTCGAAATTCCCCTCGCTGGCGTACGCTGCGCAGCGGAGGATCGTTGCGGGTTCGGTGAGTTTCCGGCAGCGGAACATCTTCGGCATACCGGGATTTGTGCAGGATGCGTTCCGCATCGCGCCAGATCACGAAGTAGTATTGATTTTCCGATTCTTCATCGCCGTCGAAAAGTTGAACGAGATCCGGGCTGAGTTCCAGCCGCGGTTCGGGCCATTCCCCCCGACGACCTGGAAATCGCGGTTCTCGCGGCGGCTCGCCCGCATTCGAATCCGCGGAAGCGGTTCGGTTCTGGTCGCTTGCGGGTGCGGGTTGCGCATTTGGCGCTGTGGGGGTGGCGGTCGTCGTCGTCACGTTAACAGCCGTTGTGCCCGCGCGTTCGTTCGTCTCGGTCGTCGTTTGGGGCGTTGGTTCCGGTCGCCGTCCGTCGCGCGGGCGGCGCGGGCCTCGTAACCCCGCCGCCACGAGTTCCGCCGTGCGATTCAGCTCGGCATCGATTTGTTGAAACGTCGCCTGCCGCTGCAACTGATAAACCACCGAGCCGAAAGCCGCCAGCACCGCTGCGAGAATCGCGGCATGCCAGGTTTGAAGACTTCCTCGGATCGAATGAAACATACGGCTGATGCGCTTTCAGACTTCCGCGGGTTCCCCGGGAACCATGTAGCCATGTCCTCGGCGGGTGGTGATGAAATCTCTGCCCAACTTCTTTCGAATGTTCGAGACGTGTACCTCAACCAGATTCGAGAGGCTGTCGTCATTCTCGCCGAACAGGTGTTCGTAAATCATCGTTTTGGTGACAAGACGTCCGGCATGCATGGCGAGCAATTCGACCAGCGCGTATTCCCGGGCAGTCAGTTCCACCGGCCGGTTGTTCCGCGAAACCGCGCGCGAGCGGGTATCGATGACGACTTCACCGGTGTGGATGACCGGATGTGCCTGGCCGGCGGCTCGGCGAATGACCGCCCGCAGCCGTGCCCGCAGCTCCGCCAGCTCGAACGGCTTCGTCAGATAGTCATCGGCGCCGTTGTCGAGTCCGCGGACGCGATCCGAGACGCTGTCTTTGGCGGTCAGCACCAGCACCGGCACGGCTTTCACCTGTCGTAATTTCGCAAGAATGTCCCAACCCGACATCTTAGGGAGCATGATGTCCAGGATGATGGCGTCATAATCCCAGCTTTGTGCTTTGAACAAGCCCTCTTCGCCGTCACCGGCGGTGTCGACGGCATAGCCTTCCTCGCGCAGCGCGCGCGATACGGCATCCTGCAAATCGGGATCGTCTTCAATCAGCAAAACTCGCATTCTGTCTGGTTCCTTTCTCCAGTGTATCAACCGATGTCGGTTTTGTGCGGTGGAGACTGCCAATCTTCGTACTGTGTGGTTCCTAAAGGTGGTTTCAAAACCGGGAGTGCGAGGGGGCACCGCCCGCAGGGAGGTCCGCCGAGCCGCTGCGACCGAAAGTCTCTCGTTATGGCGGCTCCACGGACCACCCTAACGGGCGGTGCCCTGTCGCCCTCCCAAATACAATGTTTTGAAACCTCCTCGAAAACGTCGCCCGGCATCGCGGGGATTTTGCTGGACGGGATATCAACGGCGATAACCCGGCCGCAGTGTCTGCGGCCGGGTCTCGCCACCATGGGTTGGCCCGCACGGTTCAAGCCGGTTGTTTCCAACCGGAGATTGATTCGATCTGACTCCCAGCGAATCCGGGGAAACGAGGCTCCCGTGACCCTCTCTCATCTAGGATGAGCCGACAGCAGACAACACGCTGCTGAGTTTGCGGACAAAGCTTTCGGCTCAACGAGAACCCCGTTTTTCCGGATTCGCTTTGGTTTACCACGTTCCCCTTTCGGTCCATTGTTCGATTCAAAATCTGTAGGGTCAGCACCCCGAGTTCATGGTTTCTCGGCGAGTACCGCCTCCCGCGCTGCCGTTTTCGTCTCGGCGACGGGAGCTTCGACTGGTGAGGCTTCGTTTAATGTCTGTTTTGGAGCCTCTTCCGCCGCGGGCTTCGCTTCCTTCTCCGGTTGTTGAGGCTGTTGCTGCTTCGGCGCGTCGGTTTCTTTCTTCTCGGGCTTCAGTTGGTCGGACTGTTTCTTGTCGGCGTCGGCCGGCTTCGATTCCGAATTTGCTGACTTCCCTTCCGGTCGGCGCGGCCTATCGGGAGCGCCCCTCATTCCTCTGTGCCACATGCGACCGAACCAAGGCATCATTCCGCGACCTCGACCCGGTGTCGGTTGATCGGCTTTCGGTTCTTTGCTTTCCGCGGGCTTACTTGCTCCTCTCGCGGCAAGCTTGGTGAACAACTCCTGGTGCGTCACCGCACCATCCTTGTTGGAGTCGATCTTGGTGAAGAGCGCCAGCAGTTCGTCCTTGGTCACTTTGTCGTCATTGTTCGCATCGGCAAGACGGAACGGGC
>CAZVJA010000307.1:0-4030 GCA_964626885.1 uncultured Planctomycetaceae bacterium
GATCACCAGGGAAGGAGCGGCATGACTTTGCCCAGCCATCGCGAGGTGTTACTCCACGCGGCCTTCCGCGGCCTGCGGCTTCCGATTTTCGGACTGATCGTGGCCTGCGGATTCCTGGGTGATGCGTCGCGCCACGGCGATGCACAGGAAGTTCCCGTACCGCGCCCGATTACTCCCGCGAAGCGCAATTTGCCGGCCCCGCTGGCACCGGCGGCCGACCCCAAGAGGGACAAAACGGACAAGGATGCCCCGACGCTGTTCGTCACCGATCGCCAGACATCGTTGCTGCTCGATTCCGCGCAGCGGCTTATCGCCGCCAAAGATTACGCGCAGGCCATTCAACAGCTGCAACATGTGCTCGACAGTTCCGAGGACTTCGCCTACGCGTCCGATTCAAAATCGATAGGAGACTTCCGCAGCGCGAAGCAGCATGCCTCGCGGCTAATCGCCGAGTTGCCTCAAGAAGGCCTGGAACTCTACGAACGGGAGTACGGCGCCACCGCGCGGCGAATGCTGCAAGACGGAATCACGAACGGCGACGCCTCCGCGCCGCGCGAAATCGCGCGCAGGTACTTTCACACGCAGGCCGGTGCCGAAGCGTCCTATCTGCTGGGGACGCGCTTCCTCGACCAGTCCGATCCACTCACGGCTCGGTATCACCTGGAAAAGCTGCTGGCCGTTCCGCGTCTCGCCCAGTCCTGGCAGCCGATGCTCTCCTTCAAACTTGCGATCTGTGCCGCCCGCTTGGGGGATGCGTCAAAAGCGGAAGAAATTCTGAAGCAACTGAAAACCGCGCAGCCAAACGCGTCCATCACCGTCGGCGGCAATTCGGTGCCTCTTTTCGAAAAGCCCGAGCAGGCTCTCGAATGGTTGAGTTCCGTCGCGGCAATGCCGCAGAGTGTCGTTCGCCGTACGGTTGACGAATGGCCCCTCTTTCGCGGCAACCCCGCGCGGAATCCGGATTCCGATGCCGTCCCGATCGGCCAGCCTCGCTGGTCGGTTTCAACCGTCCGCAATACCTACGAAATCCCTCCAAAGGGTGCGGACGAGCTGGCGAATGCCATCCGTGAGTACGAAAAAAAGCTCCGTGCTGACGATGCCCTGACGCTGCCGTCCACACACCCGCTGATCGTGAAAGACACCGTCATCTATCGCACGCTCAAGGATGTGCGCGCCGTGCATCTGGAGACGGGGGAACTCCGCTGGGTTTCCGCCGCCGCTGATCCGCACTTCGTCCACATCTTCGAACGAGGCCGCGGAATACAGGTCGACCTCGGGCTGAGAGATCAGTCGCCGCGAAACCACATGATGCACGAACGTTTGTGGCGAGATTTCACCTGGGGCACGCTCTCGAGCGACGGCACGTGCGTTTACGCCGTGGAAGGTCTCGGATTCTGGGGAATCGACACTTCGCTCCGTGGTTCACAGCTTCGGGCAACGGCCCGCGATCACAACCGGCTGATTGCCTACGATCTAGCCACGGGGAAGATTCGATGGGAACTCGGCGGTCCGCGGCAAGAGCGTTCCGCCGCTTTGGCGGGGACATTCTTCCTCGGCGCGCCGCTTCCTATCGACGACACGCTTTATTGCCTGGGAGAAATCGAAGGGGAAATCCGACTATGGGCTCTCGACCCCGGGACCGGCAATGTCCGCTGGATGCAGCGGCTGATATTCCCCGATACGAAGCTCTCCCACGCCATGCACCGCCGAATCGGTGGGACCAGTCCGTCGTATTTGGGGGGACTGTTATTGTGCCCCACGACTTCCGGGGTGTTGATCGCCGTTGACCCGATGCGCCGTGAGATTGCCTGGACGTTTCTCTATTCGAACGATTTTCGCGAGGGAGGAGTCTTCTCCGACTCGCCGCTGCGCGAACTGAGCATCCAACCCGACCTGCTGCTTGAAATCGATGAGCAGTCCCGCTGGATCGATTCATCGCCGACCGTTGCCGAGGGGCGGGTGCTTCTGTCGCCGAGAGATTCCGTTACGGGAGAGCTGTTCTGCCTCGATCTTGCAGACGGTTCGCTGAAGTGGAAGCGAAACCGTGGTACCGGGTTGTACGTGGCGGCCGTGCAGCAGGGCAAGGTCATCATCGTCGGCCGCGATCAGATTCAAGCGTGGAATCTGTCGAACGGGCGGAATGCGTGGCCCAAGCCCACCTCCATTCCGCTGCCCGGCGGCCGCGGCATTCTCAACGGCGAAAGTTACGTGCTCCCGCTTTCGACTGGAGAGATCGTGACGATTGATCTCAAGAGCGGGTCGATCCTCGGCCGCTCGATGTTAGGGGAGGGACAATCCGCGGGGAATATCACCGCCGCGCGCGACGCGATCGTCGTTCAAACAATTGATGCCGTGCAGAGATTCAACTCATTCGAGACGGTTCGGGCTCAGATCGCCCGCGACCTGGAAAAAAATCCTGACGACCCAGTCGCCCTCGCACGGCGCGGTGAAGTCCGACTGCACCTTGGTGAAACCGATGCGGGGTTGGCTGACCTCCGCCGGTCGAATTCTTTACAGCCTGATCCGCGAACCGCCGCGTTACTCGTCGATCGGCTGATGGAGGGGCTCCGAACCGATTTTGCCAAGAATCGCGGCAATGCCGCCGAGATTGAATCGCTTATCCAGCTGCCGAAGCAGCGACTCGAATTCTACACGCGGCTGGCTGCCGGTCTGGAAGACGCGGGAGATCGTCTCGCCGCGTTTCAAACATATCTCAAGCTCAGCAAGCAATCCGACACGCTCCGCGAAACGACTCCCCTTTCCAACACGCTCACGACGCGCGGCGATCAATGGCTGACTCCCCAAATCTCGGCGCTCTATCAAGCGGCGGACCCTGGGCAGAAGTCGGCGTTTGATGAGCAGGCTTCCGCGCGGCTGAAAGAATTGATCGCGGCGAACGAACCGCTCGAACTCTACCGGTTCGCAAAAATGTTCGATGCGCTCCCGGCGGGAGCTCGCGCTCGGCAAGCGTTCATCGAGCGACTCGATCCGCAAAAGCAGGCCGCGCTGATTGAACTTCAACTGAATATGCTCCGACGCAATTCGAACCCGGAGGTCGCCGGCTGGGCCGTTGCGCGCCTCACCCGGCTGCTGCTCGACCGGAAGCTGGTCGAGCACGCCGTCCCGCTGCTCGACGAATTAGAACGTGATTGGAAAGAGAAGACTTGCCTCGACGGCAAGACCGGCGCGCAGCTCGCCGCCGAATGGCGGTCGCAGCCCGCTGTCAAATCGGCTCTGGAACAGTCCGCTCCTTGGCCAGACCGGTACTTGAAGGCTGTCCGATCCAAGAAGACCGGGAAGATTCTTCCGATGTCCCCGATCCAGATTGTGGGTCGGAGTGGACCGTTTCTGGCCGACTGGACCTTCGAGGTCGAGCGGGTACATCCCAATGAATCCCGGATCAACGCACACGACGACCGGGGAGCCTTGCGGTGGAGTTTGCCGATCGATCCTGAACTCTTCGGCGAGGACGGCTCGCTCGACACGCTCATCCACGGGCACATCCAAGGGCACGTTCTGCTGCTCACGATCCGAAGCCGCCTCGTCGCGCTTGACACGCTCTCGGACCCGCGGACGCCGCGCATCCTCTGGAGCCGGCTGTTGTTCGAACAGGGAGCGTCCAGAGATCAAATCCACAACCAATTCCCGATCGCTCAGTCGGGTCTGGTGACCAATCAATTTGCCTGCTACCAGAATCAAACGGCACTGCATCTGCTCGATGTCGTCACTGGAGAACTGCTTTGGGAACGGCGCGGTATCGGCTCCGGCACGCATGTATTTGGCGACGACGAGTTCCTGTTCATTGGCTCATTACGCAATGAGGACACCGACGTGCTCGTCGTGCGGGCGGCCGACGGGACCGATATGGAATCCCGCTCGTTGCAGCGAGCATCATACGGCGGACGTCAAAGGTTCTATCTCAATTGGAACAATCAGCCGACGGCAAGCCGGCTGGCGCTCACCGATGCTTACACCGGCCGCGATCTCTGGCAGCATGAATTCTCGCAGTCCGGAACCGCCATGCCTATCG
>CAZVJA010000308.1:0-3749 GCA_964626885.1 uncultured Planctomycetaceae bacterium
TGGCCAAGGGTTTCGCGGAAACAGTTCCGATCCCGGTCATCCCGGAAAATGGGTTTGCGCCGGTCCCCGCGATTCATCGCGTGGTAAATCGCGCCTGCAAATTCCATCCGGAGCTTGCGAGGCAGGGCGGAACGCTGCCACCTACCACCCGTTTGTGTCATTAGTGAGGACTGACCCCTTTACGATTTCTCGACAGCAAAATCCGTCAAAGATTCGCCAAGAAGGGGTCTTGTCAAAAAGACCCACGTTTGGTTGAATCGAAACGGTTCGGTAGAAAAGTTATGTAAACGAACATCACCATAGATTTGCGGCTTCGGCTGCTGTTCACATCGAAACGGACAATTTCGGCCTCCATGTGGAGGCGGAGAGAACAGCTTCTCGGAGTACGCCCAGTAATGGGCGTGCCCGAAAGCGTTTCTCTTCGGGCATGTCCGTGCCTGATGTGGGACGTAATTAGGTCACGCCCAAATGGTCTTCAGCGGCGAGGCGCAAGGTCTCGCAGAAAAACAAAACAAGCCAAAACGGAAAACCAACAAATGAAAGCTGAAGAAAATGAAAACGATCAAACGCGGAATTATCGGAGTGGTCGCGCTGATCCTGCTCACGTCCACTGTTCAAACATTCGGCATTGAAGGACTCAAGCTGTCCGTCCACTGTCCAGACGTGTGGCTCACTTGGCCGAGCGTGGACGGTGAAACATACATCGTCCAGTATCGCGAAACCCTCGGAACGAACACCCCGTGGATTACACTGACAAACTCCCTGCCCGCTGACTCTGCAACGAACACCACAATCTTCGTCCACTCGAATCGCGTTGACTGTCCAACGGGCCAAATCTTCGGTATGATGTTTAGTGGTGGTGGCGGTGGTGGCAGCAGTGCGATGGAGATCGAGAGCAAGCCGGTTGGCGAACAGCAGCCGTGCCGATGGTGTTTCGGAAAGAGGATCCGAAAATACTTCTGCCGCTGGCAATTTATCCACCGGGACTTGATCTTTCCGGCCACATCATCCTTTGGCCCGACGGCTCCATGGACGAATGGAGCAAAGAACTCGCGGAAAAGTGCCGGGAGATAGAACAAGACGGACAAGATGGGCCTCAGCCTGAGGATGCCGGGGGAGACCCGAGCACCGGATTTTACCGGGTCGTCAGAAACGGGGCGCATCTTTTTGGACTTACGAATGGAATGGTTCTGAGCGGAATCGTTGACCTTCCGGTTGAGATCGGGCTTGTGGCGCTGGAAAGTGTCGCGCTTATGGTTGATGGAGACAACCCAGCCAAAGCGGACATCGTCACGAATTCGATAGAGCAATTGGTTCTGAGATGGAACACAGCGTTTGCCCCAAACGGAACGCACTCGATTTGGTTGGAAGCCACACGAGATTTCGACAATCAGCCGCCTATTCGAAGCTCAACGAACTCGGTAACAATCACCAACGACGTTTCGTTTGTGGACTTCACCAGCACGTTCGGAAGCCAGATGTGGATTCTCGCTTTTCTGACAATGCAGTCGGCGGATTATCAGGTCAAAGTATATGATGGACAGAGCACCAATTATCTGGGCGCGTTTCCCGTGGATACGACGACCGATGGCATGATCAGCTTTATCTGGGATTTAACGGATGGACTCGGAAATACGTTCACCAACGAAAGTTTCCGGCTTGATTTTTACGTTGGTCCACCGAGCGGCGCACGCAGCCTGGCAGGCAGTATGACGAACGGGAAGGAGGACGGGTGGGGCGGAGATTATTTTGCGGTGGCGCGTGCCGAGCATTCCTACGATGGGGTTTTCGAGGATTATCATCCGTGCGTTTATCAGGGCGCAGTTCAGATCCTCGGAAGTCCCGCGTTGGATGAATACCACCTTTCGCCGGGAAACATCTGGGGAGGCGACACGACATTTCAGTACGTGATTCAAACCAAAACCAACCTGCTGGAATATCTCGCTGACAGCAGCTACCGGAATTTCTTCTGGTGGGGTCATGGCAATCCGCATGAAATCGGATGCAGCTACTTCAGTGGAACAGACGCGAATGGAGATCCGATACGAACCAATCGCGTTCCGACCTCGGCAGAGGAAATCAGAAAGCTACTTGGGAATACGCCAACGATTCGGCGACATCCTTATCGGATGGTTTTCATCCATAGTTGCAATTCCGCATCTACACGGAAATTCAGCAATGCTTTCGGGATTCCCAAAGACGTCGTCAATGTCGCACAATTTCAATTCAGCGGCCTTCGAGCAAGAGCATTCGTCGGCTCTACGGGCTTGACGCCTCAAGTGGATGAAAGCGTTCAGCTCCGCTATGCCGAATCGCTCGCGTTGTTCTTTAGCAACTGGATGCAGGATTACCCCGTCAATCAGTGCCTCTATTCCGCGACAAACCCGCCGTCTTCTGGATTCAGAATTCCGTTGCCGACGACCACGACGAGCCAATGGGTTATCTTCGGCGCTCAAAACCTGCAGCGGTATGGGCCATGATGACGAACGTGCTCGGCTTAACGAACGCCTTTCACGCGTTGTATACCTCGGCGGCATACAAGGCCGTTGCCCTGCAACTCATGCTCGGCGAAGCAAACCACTTCGCCGAGGCATTGAAGCTGCCCGCTCCGCTGCCAATCGGAATCTCACAGCTTGCCGATGCGTATGTCAGCCCGCCAAAATTCGGTCTTGGAGGCAGTCTGCAAACGACAAACTTCGCGTTCACATTTCACGAAGGGAGGCTGCACTCAATTGTCAGGCTGGATGTGCTGCACGGGCCAGAGCCGCTCCGTGATATTTTTGACCGTCTGTCACAGCAAGCCACGCTAGTGGATTCAAACGGGGCATACCGGTTGGCGACCCAATGGCTGTCTGCTGCGTCGGTTGATGTCGAGACGATGGTGAGAAAATATCCGAAAGAGATTTCGCAACGCCGTTACGCCGCGAATGCGCCGCGAGAAGACCGAACGCTGCCGAAATCCGGCAAAGACAAGCCGCTGCCCATTTACGATGTGAAGTGGCGCGATTCCAGCCGACCGGAATACATAGCTGGCGCAATCAAAGTCTCAATTCTCGCGGCTTCAAATCAATTGTTGGCATTGGAAATCGGGGACTTTTCTTTTTCGATTCGCCCGCCGGTCGTCGTCACAAACGCAGCGGAACTGAATATGATTGATGCGCCGCCGCAACTGCTGGCGCTCGCAACTCGCCCCGACACAAACCAATCTTCGCCATGGAAGCGGCCTCGCTGGTCTCCGCCAGCAGACCTGCCGGAAAATGAGCGGGCGGTTTGGCTGGAAACATTTTTCGGCGGCAAAGAAGTCATTGACGCGATTCAGAATCCAGTTCGCGTGAACGTCTATCGTCTCAAACCTTCCGATGAAATGAACGTCACAAACGTGGACGCTTATGCTGTAAAGAAAGGACCTCTGCGCCTCGACAAAAAGAAATCTCAAGCCGTGGCCAAAATGCTCTTGGACTTCAACTCGTATCGATGGGACGTAACTCCGTTTCACCCACAATACGTCGCGCGGTTTGAATTCATAGGCAAATCCAGCAAGGCGGACTTCGTAATTTCAAAAATCGAATCAACTGTGCGGCTTTACACCCCAAACAGACGGACTCCAGAAATCAGCGCTGATCCAGTTGCTGGAAAAATAGATTCGATCCTGCGCTTTTAACCCGAAAATTTCATAAAAAAATCGCAACGGTGATCTCGGCCCAATGTCTATTGGGTTGAAATGAATGAGAACCACACCGCTGCGACGG
>CAZVJA010000309.1:0-3745 GCA_964626885.1 uncultured Planctomycetaceae bacterium
GGTGTTAATTGGAAAATCAGGTTCGATCGGGTGGTTTCCCTCAGTTTGATATTTGAGTCGGGGGTTCGCTTCTTTGTAGCGGGAATTGGCGATTTCATCCTCTGGGCCAAGGATGTGTTGATCATGACTTCCGACCGCATTCGCATCTCGCTGATTGACGGACATCGAGTTGTTCTCGAATCAGTGGCGCTCCGGCTCTCGCAAGAACCGGACCTGGAAATCGTCGCGACGGCCATGGACAGCGAAAAAGGTGTCCCCGCAGTTCTCGAGACCGTTCCCGACATCATGATTCAGGGGCTCAACTTCGAAGAGCCTTTCTCTCTTTCCACGGGCGTCTGGGCAGGTCTTCCTAAGACCAAGGTTTTATTTCTGACTGCATTTCAATCCGATATTTACTTGGAGCAGGCACTCCGTATTCCGAGCACGCGCGGTTACCTGTTGAAGGAAGAGTCGGTGGATACGGTGATCTCCGCGATTCGCCGCGTCGCTCAAGGGGAGTATTGCTTTTCACCGAGTGTACAGCAGAGGCTGATCTATCTCCCCGAAGAAAAGCGGTATTCGGTGGCGAAGGAGACCTGCCTGCGCGAACTCACCAGTCGGCAATTGGAAGTACTGCGACATCTTGCCCGCGGTCAAAGCGTGAAGGAAGTCGCCCGCATCATGCACCTTTCCGAAAAATCGGTGGATAGCCACAAGTACCGCATCATGAACAAACTCGGTATTCACGACCGGGTCGGCTTGGCGCGGTACGCGATTCGTGAAGGCCTGCTCGTTCCGTAACATGGATGCCACCGACATTGGAAAACGAGAGCCGAGGGATACCGCCCCCTCCCCCCGAAATTCCGATCCCCGGCTTCCGAAGGATCATCTACGCTTTTCCTCGGAATCACGGCATGCTATGCCATCGGCATGAACTTGTCGCTCCCACTCTATGATTTCCGGGGCCTGCGCGCCACCGTGATGGGTCTCGGCCGTTTCGGCGGCGGGATCGGTGCGGCCAGGTTTCTGGCGGCGCGCGGAGCGATCGTCACCATTACCGACCTTCAGCCGGCCGATCAACTCACGGAATCGCTGGAGGCCTTGCGGGGCTGCACCATCGAGACTTGCCATCTTGGCGAGCACCGGGACGAGGACTTCAGCGAGGCGGATCTCCTCGTCGTGAATCCCGCCATTCCACGGCACAACCGCTACGTAAAGCTGGCTGAGGAGTCCGGCGTTCTGCTCACCAGCGAAATGAACCTCTTCTGGCAGCACCATGCGGGGCGGGTCGTCGGTGTGACCGGCAGCAACGGAAAATCGACGACCGCGGCACTCACTCATTCGATTTTGCGAGCAGCCGGATTGACCAGCAGGCTGGGAGGAAACATCGGAAAAAGTCTGCTGGAGGAGGTCGATCAGATCGGTCCCGATGATTGGACCGTGCTTGAATTGAGTAGTTTTCAGCTTGAAGATCTGAATCGTCTCCCCGCAAGTCCGGAGATATCGATCGTTACCAATTTCAGTCCGAATCATCTGGACTGGCATGGTTCCCTTGCCGACTATCGCCGCGCGAAACAGACGATTCTCCGCTGGCAGACTCCGTGCGGTGTTGCGGTGCTCAATGCGGATGATCCGGACGTCTCCACATGGCAGACATTTGGCCGCGTGCTCCACTTCGGGAATGACGACCGCGGCGCGGGCGGGGTATTCGCACGTTCGGACGGAACGGCCATTTGCCGTGTCTCCGGTGAAGAAACGGTTGTTCCGTTGCGCGACTGGCTGAAACTGCCGGGGGAGCACAATTATCAGAACGCGCTCGGGGCCGTCTGCGCGGTTTTGGCGGTCGGCGTCTCGTTGTCGGCGATTCAAAGAGGATTGGAAGAATACGTTCCGCTGCCGCACCGTCTCGAATTCGTGGCTGAATCGCGCGGACGGCGGTTCTTCAACGATTCGCTGGCAACGACCCCGGAATCGACAATCGTCGCGCTGGAGGCGTTTACCGATCCGGTGGTCTTGCTCGCGGGGGGGTACGACAAGCAGGTGGACTTGCAGCCGATGGCCGAAGCGATCGCCCGAAGAGCAAAAGGGGTCGCGCTGATGGGGCAGACGGCGGACCATCTAGAAGAATTGATCGAGGAGTCCGCGAGCTTACAATCGCCAATTCCGCCGATGCAACGCTGCCGTTCACTCCAACAAGCCTTCAAGTGGGCGGTCGAGCATTCCGCGAAAGGAGACATCGTCCTCCTCTCCCCCGGTTGTGCAAGTTACGACTGGTTCCGCAATTTCGCGGATCGGGGGGCGCAGTTCTCGCAGCTTGCCCGCGACTGGTGCGCGACGCAGGAAGCCGGGAACTCGTAGCATCTCCCGCGCGGCCTGTGTTACCATAGGTCTGGCTTTTCGCGACAAAAGCGTCGGAACGCGCGAACTGCCCTGCACGGTGTTCTCGGGCCATGAACCACGAATCCTCATCCATCGAGCAAAGTGGCGGCGCCATCCCGACAGGGAAAGAATCGCAGTACGCGCGGCTGGTGATCCGCAATGCCGAAGGGGCCGTCGTCACCAAGGACATCTTGCGGAGCACGACTCTTATCGGGAGTCAGACGGGCTGTAACGTGCAGCTTGTTTCGCCGGACGTGGCGCCGGTGCATTGTGCGCTGACAATGGAACAGGACGGCCTGCACGTCCGTCAGATTCGCGAAGTGTTCCCGATGCGATTGAACGGAACACCGGCGGACTATGCCCGATTTGTGAACGGTGATGAGCTGCAACTGGGGCCGTTTTTCTGCAAGCTGGAGACGAATCTTTCCACGGTACAAAGGCGCTCTGAACCGGCGAAGAGCAATGCTGCCGATCAATTTGAGAAAAACTCGACGGAAGGAATTGGGCAAGCGAACGATTCTAAGGGATACGCCCGACTGATCATTCGCAACCGGGAAGGGGCCGTCGCGCGAAAGGAATTGTCGCGACACACAACGCTCATCGGGGGAATGCCGATTGCCGGCGTACAGCTCGTCGCCCCGGAAGTCTCTCCGGCACATTGCCTGATCACCCGGGAGGCTGGAGGGCTGCGCATCCGCGACCTGCGCAGCCGAAGCGGTTCACGTGTCAATGGCCGGCCGATGGAAACCTGCCGGCTAAGAACCGGCGATTGCGTCGAGCTTGGTCCGTTTGTTTGTCGCATCGAAACAGATTTGTCGCCGGCTGAGAGTGTCCCCTCCGATGATCGACCGGACGCCCGGTTTGAAATCGACGGTGTGGCAACCTATTTCGAGGCGGAACGGGCGAAGCTCGAGCAAACGCGAGCAGACGCGGAACGCCATTCGGCGGAGTCAGCATCTCTCAAGCAACAACTAACGGAACAACTCGCAGCGGTCCAACAACTGAAGCAGGAGGCACTGACCGAACAGCAAACCGCGCAGCGTGATCGCGCGGCTTTGGATGGGGAACGGAACGAACTCGCGGCTGAACGCGACCGCATCGTGCAGGAAGCAGCTCGGCTTCGGCAGGAAGAGGAGGAATTGCGAGGATTACGAGACGGCATCTCGCGGAATGAAGCCGCGCTCGGAGCGACTCGGCAGGAGATCGATCAGCGGGTGAAGGATCTCGATGCCCGAGCAGCAACCCTTGATGCCCGATCGACCGCGCTGAATGACGAACGGCTGAGGTACGACGAGCAAGTAAAAGCGTGGGAGTCCGAACGAGCACGGATTGAGCAAGAGCGGGAACGACACGCCATCCGAATGCGCGAGGTCGAGGAGCAGTCGTC
>CAZVJA010000310.1:0-3719 GCA_964626885.1 uncultured Planctomycetaceae bacterium
GACTCAACCCCACCGGCACCCCCCATTAGGCACCCCTAACGCACTCCCCAAGCGGTTTTCGCGGCCAGCTTCATCCGGTGCGCCAGCGCACCCACCGCACCTCAAGCAATCAGTAAGGCAGAAATCCAGCCGCAATGATCGCTGCGCACAGGGTGAACAGTCCGGCGATCATCACCCGATGGAGAGTGCGAAATTGATCGTTCAATTCGGTTCGCATCTCTCGCATTTCCTGGCGAAACTCCTGATGTTCCCGATCATTGCGCGCAAACCCATCCCGAATCGACTGATTTAAGTCGTCGAGTCGCTCGTCGGTCCAAGAAGTCTGTTGCGGCTGTACGGCCATGAATCCAGACTACTCCCAGGAGGCCGGGAGACCTCGTGTCTTTCGAGCGCCGCCGAACGCCGGAGTGGCTGGTTCAACCGAAACCGGAGAATGACGGCGATTCGACGTCAGCGGCTGACGCCAACGAAACTGGCTGGATCTCAAATGCGGCGTAGAGAAGCGAAAGGTGCTCGAATTTCGTTCGAAACTGACTGCGGCGCTTTGTGATCGGAGTCGAAGTGCTGTTCCCTTCTACTTTGATTCCCGGGTCATAAACGATTTGACCCAGATTCATTGAGCCGAGAAATCTCAGGAAATCGGTTTGAACTCCGAGAAAAACCTGGCGGTCGAATTTGAATTGGCGTTCGCCGTTCTCGATCCTTGAGATTGCGGGAACGTAGGCGGCTCGGGCATGTTTGCGGTTCCAATGGCTGATCAGCTCCGGGTAGGGCCACATAGCCGCCACGTTCCCGAAATCATCTCTCAGCACGAGACCTCCGGTCGGAGTATCGATACGACCGCTAACTTCGCCTGGCGCCGCCGAGTAGCCATCAAGGACCATCGTCAAGCCAGTATTGGGTTCTCTCTGTCCGACTCGGAACTGGCCTCCGAAGTTGAGACGATCCGGAATGCCGCTCTTGTCGGGGTAGCCGTACGTTCGAACGAATTCGAGTACCCCTTGATCCCGGTAGATTCCCGCCTTTGGTTCCGGCGTCATGAGCGTCATTCGATGCGAGAGCGGAACGCTGCCAAGTTGCTTGACCGTTAGGGACTTGAGCTCCCAGCCCTGAAAGTCGGGATCCGCCGCGCTGTTCGCGCTTACTCCCAGCATGGATTCCAGGGTATAGCCGCAAGCATTGGCCGCGTTTGTGGGAGTGATCGTTCCGTCGGACCGGAGGATCTGGCCACCGATCCAGCCGAGTTGGTGGACTCGACCAAGCGCCGCCAAGAGGTCCCGAGCAGGATCTCTTCCGGATTCCGAGAGTGACAATTCATGGAAGACCCCGATCGGAATGTCGCGGCCGGATTTGATCTCATCCACGATCTGATTTCGGAGTGGAGATTGACCGCCGATCACATGTCCAATCACCCGGTTGGAATCCCCAAGTCCCAACAGCAGAATTCGATCTTGGAGCCGCGATGCCATCAGCTCTTTCGGAGCGTTCTTTGAACCGCGCAGAAAGCCCGAGAACCGGACTTCGGGATATTGCGGGTACAAGATCAATTGGGAGTGTGGTGCGACGGAGAGCACACCCGATGCGTCCATCCAGTGGAAGTCGAGGGGTGCCTTGAACCTTGAGCCATCGGCGATCACATTTCCGTGAGGTAGAAGATTCACGGCTTGAAAGTCGGGTCCGAAATAGACCTGGTTCTTGGAATTGTCATTGGGGGCGAGTGGCTTGACGATCAGGCGACTGCAACCAGCGGTACGGAAAACTGATTTCAGCGCCTTAAACATCATTTGTCGGCTTTCCCCAGAACTGGGCTCGGACCCGTGCCGCCCCGTATCTCTGCCGATCCTTCGTCGGAGGAAACCCACGCATTGACCACGTCCGTCACTTCGTTGGTGTCCCATCGATCCGGTCCTTTAACCGCGCATTCCCACACGTCGAGTACGCGCCAGCCAGCTTCTTCGAGAGCCCTCCGGTTGCGATCGTCTCTCTGCCGGTTTCCCTCAATCTTCTTGACCCAACGTTCGGTGTTCGATCCAGGGATCTTGAAGAGAGAACAATCATGACCGTGCCAGAAACAACCGTTTGCCTGAACGATGGCTTGATACTTGGGCAGGACGATGTCGGGTCTGCCGGGCAGACCTTTCCGGTGAACCCGGAACCTGTAGCCAGCACGATGAAGGCTCTGACGCAGGAGCAGCTCCAGCTTCGTGTCTTTTCCTTTGATGCCGGCCATCATCCGGCTTCGAGTTTCTCTGGAAACGACGTCAGTCATGCGCCACCACGGCGGCGCATGACTCAGGCTGCGAGCGGTAGCGCCGTCTCTGTGGAGACGGAGGATAGGGCACGTGCCATCTCACCCGCAACCGCTTGAACCACTTGGGGCACAACAGCATTCCCGAACTGCTTGTAGGCCTGAGTGTCTGAGACAGGGATGTTCCAACTGCTCCCAGTCGGGCTGTCGAAACCCATCAATCGCGCACATTCGCGCGGAGTCAATCGCCGCGGGCGTTCGTTCTCCTGACGCACAAGAATCTCGGAACCGTCCTTGTAATAGCGGGCGGAGATAGTCCTGGTCACATCATCGGGACCAACGAGCCCAAAGCCGAATCCGTTTCCTTTGGCCTTGTGCTTGGCGGCGTAACCCTGCAGATAAGCCCAGAGCTTTGGAGTCAGGGTGTACTTATCCGAAACTCTGGCCGAAGTTCCCTCGGTGAAAGGAGCTTCTGGAATTTCGCTTCCGTCCTCCGGGTGGAGAATGGCACCGAGCCGAGGCCCATCAGCCAGTTCCGGGAGCACGACATTTTCAAAGCGAAATACCTCGTCGCGCATGCCCAGATCTTTCCGAAATCCCACGATGAAGACGCGTTCTCGGTGCTGCGGTACGAACCGGGCAGCATCGATGATCTTCGCCTCCACGTCGTAGCCAAGGTCATCGAGAACCTGCTCGATTACGCGGAACGTGTTGCCCCGGTCGTGGCTCTTCAGGTTCTTGACGTTCTCAAGCAGGAAGGCGGATGGACGCTTTCTGTCAAGGATTCTCGCAACGTCGAAGAAGAGTGTCCCCTGAGTCTCGTCAGCAAATCCATGGGACCGCCCAAGTGCGTTCTTCTTCGAGACTCCGGCAATTGAAAAAGGTTGGCACGGGAATCCCCCGACCAGCACATCGTGGTCCGGAACCTCGTCGGCATGGACCTGGGTGATGTCCCCCGCGATTTCCTCGTCGCCGAAATTTGCACGGTAGGTCTGCTGCGAGTACTTGTTCCACTCGCTGGTGAAGACGCACTCTCCACCGACGGCTTCAAAGCCCACGCGCATCCCGCCGATACCGGCAAACAGGTCGATGAACGTGAAATCCGGATCCGGCAGCAAAATCCCTCCAAGGCAAACAGGTGTTCGGCTCGCCACTCTGACGGCGCCTTCGGACGGAAAAATCCACTATGACCGCGAGACCCCTTGGCGGGCGGGACGGACCAGAATCCGAATTCAGGAATCAGATTTGATTGATTCGTCGAGAATCGCTTCCACCTCTTGTTTGTCAAGCGCTTCGATCACTGTTGTGGGAATCGTCTGAGTAAGCCAGTTGGCGGCTTGTCTCTGCCGTTCGTCGCTCAGTGATGAAGTCGAGAAACGCCCAACAGCCGCAGATGCTGCGGGTTCATACAAGCCGTAGAAACGCTCGAATACGGCAACGAAATCTTCCTGATTCCGCGTAACAGTGGCGG
>CAZVJA010000311.1:0-3671 GCA_964626885.1 uncultured Planctomycetaceae bacterium
GAGCACGTCCCGCACGCTGGGGACGGTTTCCTACGTCTACACGGACATCCTTTATCGGCGCTATTTTCCCGCGGAAGTACGTTGAAATGGCGTTTACGGCGTCAGAACGGATAGATCGATTGTTCGGACTGGCGGGTTTTCGACAAGATGTTGAGATTCTGGTTGACTCGGGTGGGTTGTGATATAGGGTTAGGTATCGGCACATCTGTTCCGATGAGATTGCAAGAGGAACCCCCGTCAGGTCGTCAGCAGCGCCTCGCACGTAACACACGCCGCGCGCCGCAACGGCACGGCGTTTTTTTAGTACGAGGGACGCACCATGAAGAGCATCGCACTCGGGATCAAGCGGTTTCTGCTTGCCGAAGACGGACCGACCGCGGTCGAGTATGCCGTGATGTTGGCCATGATCATCATGGTTTGCATCGCTGCAATTCAGGCCGTCGGCAACAACACGAGCGCCAAGTTCAACGAAGCCGCGAACCTGTTGACCTAACCGGCGGCAGGTGGGAGACAGTTTACAGAGTCAAGAGTTCACAGAGTCCGCGAGACATGCCTGGAGAGAGTTTGCCAGCTCTCTCCAGGTTTTTTTTGCGCGCGACGGGGTAAGCGCGGCACCATGTCGAGGCGCGGCAGGTGGCCGGGGCTGGAGCAAAGCGAAACCTCGGGGCGAGAATGACGAATATCTTATGTCACATGCTGGCTGAGGTGAGCATTCGGGAATCCGCCATCCTTTTTTTAGTCCAATCCGCCGCCGCCTGGCGGACGCATGGCGGGCCCCCGTTTTCCGGATTTGAATCGCTGACTTCCCTCGGGAAGCGGACTGGCCCGTTGCATTCCCCTTTGCAAAACCGTAGAACTGACCGCTTGTAATTGGCCTGCGGTTCTCTGGGAGTTCATTCCATGTCCCCATGTTCCGGATCGAGTGCGTCCCCCGTCGTCGTTGGGTCGGGCAAGTTTGTGTACGAAGCGGTCGTCGGCTGGGAACAGCTACCCGCGGGATGGAGCTTTTACGAGGCGGTCGGCGTGGCGTGCGATTCGCAAGATCGCGTGTTCGTCTTCAACCGCGGCGAGCATCCGGTCATCGTGTTCGATCGTGATGGCAAGTATCTGTACTCGTGGGGCGAAGGAACAATTACACGGGCGCACGGCATCTGGATCGGCCCCGATGACAGCGTGTACCTCTCCGACGACGAGGGACATTACGTCAAAAAATTCACTCCCGAAGGAAAGCTGCTCCTCACGCTCGGCACCGGAAAGCCCAGCGACACGGGGATCACTGGGATCGACTACCGAACGATCAAGCGGCGCGGCGGACCGTTCAACTTGCCGACCAACCTCGCTCTCGGGCCGAACGGCGAGATGTACATCAGCGACGGCTACGGCAACGCGGCCGTGCACAAGTTTTCTCCCGATGGCAAGCTGCTTCTTTCCTGGGGGGAGCCTGGCAGCAAGCCGGGGCAGTTCAACCTGCCGCACGGCATTGGAGTCGACAGCCAGGGAGTCGTGTTTGTGGCCGATCGCGAGAACAGCCGGCTGCAACTCTTTTCTCCCGATGGGAAGTTTCTTGAGGAATGGACCGACATGGTCCGCCCGTGTGAGGTGTTTCTCGATCCCGAGGACAACGTCTTTGTCGCGGAGTTGGGATTGCGGGGGGGGATGTTTCCCTGGATGAAGCCCGATCCGAATTCGACCGGCGGGCGAGTGAGCATTTTCAATCGTGCCGGTAAACTTCAATGTCGCTTTGGCGGGGGAGATAATCCCTGTGCCCCCGGCGATTTCTTCACCCCGCACGACGTCTGGATCGACTCGCAGGGGAGCCTGTACGTCGGGGAAGTGACCATGTCCGGTGGTGGAAAACTTGGCTGGGTGCCTCCGGATTGCCACACCCTGCAGAAATTCATTCGAAGGAAGTAGCATCACCGATGCCTGTTGCGTTGATCACACCGGAAGCGATGCGGGAGAAACCGGCCCCGTATGTCGATATTCTCCGCGATGCGGGGTTCGAGATCCGTTACCCGAAAAATCCGATCTTCACCCGCGGCCATTGCAGCGTCGAGGAAACGATCGATGAGCTGTCGGTTGCTTCGGCGGTGATCGCCGGCGGGGAAGTTTTCTCGGAACAGGCTCTTGCGGCGTTGCCGAACCTGCGGGTGATTGCGCGGTCGGGAGTGGGTTACGACAAAGTGAACGTCCCCGCCGCCACGAAGTATGGCAAAGTGGTGACGATCACTCCGACCGCAAATCACGCGGCGGTGGCCGAGCACGCATTCGCGCTCATCTTCGCTTTCGCGAAATCCATCGTGCCGAACGACGTCGGTCTGCGGGCGGGGCGCTGGCCGGGGGGCTTCCTCACGCGGCCGGTCCGCGGTCAGATATTGGGAATCGTCGGCCTGGGGCGCATCGGACGCAGCACGGCGGTTCGCGGCATCGCGCTCGGCATGAATGTCATTGCCTATGAGACCATGCCGAATCACGACTTCGTCAAGCAGCACGGAATTGAACTGGTCAATTTTGATACGGTCCTAGCACGGTCCGACTATCTGAGTCTGCACTGCCCGCTCAACGAACAGACGCGCGGGCTGATGAACCGCGAGACGTTCGCAAAGATGAAGCGCGGGAGCGTGTTCATCAACACGTCGCGCGGCGGCTTGCAGGTCGAGGCGGATCTCATCGAAGCGCTGCGATCAGGACATTTGAGCGGCGCGGGGCTCGACGTGTTCGAGCAGGAGCCGACCTCGCCGCAGAACCCGCTCTTCCAGTTCGAGAATGTGGTTCTCAGCCCGCATATCGCTGGGACCGATACGAAGTCGATGGAGGATATGGGGATTGAGGCCGCACAATGCATCGTCACGCTGTACAAAGGGGGTTGGCCGGACGAGGCGGCGCTCAATTCAGAACTGAAGGGGCGCTGGAAGTGGTAAGCAGTCCCTTGCTGGTCGGCGTTTGAGTTATCTGAACTGGTGGAATGCAGCAGTCGCCGGTCGATCATTAGCACGAAAAAAAGCCCGTCGGCTGCATCCGGTGGGACACAACCGACGGGCGTTAAGTTCGTCAACCGCTCCTTCGATTCAGTCAGTCATCACTCCGCGTTGGCTTCTTCCAGAAGCCGCGGCGGCGGAACGTTCGCGGCAATCTGGCTGAAAGCCGCCAGCAGTTCCGCGTGCATCGTTTCAATCGAGGTTCCACCCGGCACAAGGATGCACTGGCCGCCGCCGGCATTGGCGAGCGCCTGCAACAGCGCGGTGTCGGCACCACCACCCACGCCGAGCGTGTGGATCGTGAATCCCTTATCGATCGCCCGCTTGGCTTCGTAGAACGCGTATTGCACGTTCGCGTCGCTGGTCGTGTAATCGGCGGTGCCATTGCCGTCGAAATCCGTGACGTTGGCCCAGTTCCATGAGCCCGGCAGCGACCAACCGCTCGGCCGCTGATTCGCGATACCGTCGGTCATCAGCAGGATTGTGGGACGTGCTCCGTACCGCCCGTGACCTTCCAACAGGGTGATGGCGTCCTTGATACCGCCGCCGATGTTGGTGGTCGTGTCATAGTGACCTGCTTGTTTGTACCGCTGGATTGTGTCGATTGCAATGTGATTGCCGGTGATCAGCTCATCACAGAGGTCGACCATTTCGGCGATATCAGCCTCGTGCAGGCCGGTTTCGATTGTAGAC
>CAZVJA010000312.1:0-3639 GCA_964626885.1 uncultured Planctomycetaceae bacterium
GGGTGGCCCAGCTTGGCGTTTTGCCTAGCTGGGCTGCGCAGCAGCAAGAGGTCGCAAGGAGATAAAACCTGGGAATCGAGTCCTTTCGCATTTCGTGAACTTATACGTCACCTCTTGTCAGCCAGGCTGACCCACCTTGAAGCAAGGTGGGCCACCCATCCGTCTTCCGTCCCCCTCTTTCCGTCATCCATCTTTCTCTGCGCTCTCCGCGTCCTCTGCGGTAAACCACCCTCTGCACTCAGACACGCAGCTATTTCCCCACCCCCGCCGGGACGCTGCCGTCCAGGTACCGCCAGTTCTTGATGAACGAAATCAGGTCCGCCATCTGCTCAACCGTAATGTTTTTCTCCAGCCCCACCGGCATCAGCGAGACGCCGTTCGAGCGGATCTCCTCAATGTCGCGGCGCAGCAGCTCGACCGTTTTGTTCTCCTGCTGCCGCAACGTGATCGAAGAGGACGTTTCCGACGCAATGATGCCGGTGTGCACCTTGCCATCGAGCATGACGACCGAGTAGCTGAAGTAGTTGTTGTCAATCGCCCGGTTCGGGTCGAGGATCGATGTCAGCAGTTGAGCCGGCTGCTGGGTCCGCGAGTCGGCGATGTCGGGGGCGACGTTCACTCCCAAATCTCCAATGCGGTGGCAGCCGGTGCAGTTCTTGAGGAACACCTCGCGGCCCCGCTTCGCGTCAGCTTTCATCGTGAGCGCGGGTTGATAGTCCGCGAGTACCTTCTGCCGATCGGCCGGCTGCGCCGCTTTGTACAATTTCGCGACACGCGCGCGCAGTGCCTCGTTCTGCACCTTCAGCATGCGCTCCCAGCGGGCCGGGTCGAGTTCCGTCGGGCGGATCCGCTCTGCTTCCAATTCATCCAGCAACACGGCCACGTTCGCATCATTCGACAACAGCGCATCGAGGATCGCGCGGCGAACAGCCGGCGTCTGTGCGGAGAAATCCGTGGCAAGATGTTTGCCCAATTCCGGATCGCCGATGCTCGTCAACACGTCAATCGCCGCCAAACGCACCGCCTGATCCGGCTCGGTACCCGCCAGTTTGTGCAACACACTGCGCGAAGTCGCTTCGGTATCGTGTCGCAGCACGTCGATCGCTTCTTTTCGCAACGAAGTCGGCTCACTGCCGGAACTGGCGATCTCCCCCGCCTTGGCAAAAATCGCGCCGAGCATTTGCTTTTGATCGTCTTTCGTCGGCAAAAGAACATCCGTGAGTCGCCGCCCATGTCGATTGAGTCCGGCTCCGAGCCCCGCAACACCATCAAAGAGCACACGCACAACCGGCGGCGACTTCACACCGTAGTACCTCACAATGACGCTCAGATCATTCAGAGTTTGCTGAACCCCCGCGTCACGGTTCCGCGAGCCGACGAGCGTGCAGATATCTTCCACAAGCTCCGCGACCCCGGGGTCATCCCAGTTCTGCCGCACGGTGAGTGCATTCACCAGCCGCTCGAAAAATGGGGAAGCATCCTTGCCAGTGCTCGATGCAATGGCCTTGCGGGTCCACGGATCGCCGGCATGGTCGAGCGCGAGGAACGCCAGCGCCGCCCGGGCCGCACGATCCCCAGAAATCTCGCCGAGCGACAGCGCCCGTTGAAACTCCAGCCGACCGTCCCGTCGTTCTTCTCCGGCATGCAACATAGCCGCGCGCAACTCCCCGTTCGCGGAGAGCCGTCCTTCCGCGAGCCGCAGGGCTTCTTCGAGCACGCGCGGGTCAGCGTCGTGTAAGAGAACCTGCAATAGCAGCGCGTCCGTCAGCGCATCGAATCCGTCGAGCGTGCAGAGTGCGTGGACCCGCGCCACGGCTCTCTTCCCCTGCCGCGCGAGTTGTTCGAGCAATTCAACAACGGAATGGTCCTGCCTTTCATGGAGCAATCGGAAGGCGGTATCGCGATGCCAGCCGTTGTCGTGTTCCAGCAAACCCACGAGTTCAGCGCTCGACATTTTCGACAGTTCCGGCCGGCGGCGTCCCGTCGCCGGGCGTGCCGCATCGGAACGCACAATTCGATAAATCCGCCCGCGATCGTCGCCGAAGCGCTCATCGGGCCGATGTTTCAACTCATCCGGAACCCACTCGGGATGCTCGATCACCGCGCGGTACATGTCGACGATATAGAGCGCCCCGTCCGGGCCGTTCGCCAGGTTCACTGGTCGAAACCATTCATCCGGGCTGGCGAGAAATTCTCGCTTCCCGCTTTGTTCGCGCGCGCGGAACGTCGCGCCATCCGATTCCAGAACGTCTCGATGGACCAGGTTTCCGGTCGGGTCGCAGGTGAAGCTGTTGCCGCGATACTCATCGGACAATCGATCGCCGCGATAAATTGTCACGCCGCAGGCCGCCGTGAATTGACCGGCGTGCAGGGTCGAGGTTGTCCAGGCCCTGCTGATCGGAAAGACCCGCGACGCTTCGCCGGCGGGGGAGACATCGTGCGTGACGGCGCTCACCGCCAGATCGGGATTTCTGCGAAGATAGCGGTCTTCGAGAACAATGTGCATGCAGGGGTTGCGATTGCTGCAGACAAACCGGTTGCCGTAGTCGTCGAACGTCAGCCCGAACTGCCCGTTCCCCGAGACGGCTTCGTAAGTTCCGGCGCGCGGATCGAACCGGAAGTCGCGGCCGCTGATCGACGCCGGCTTGGCATCTTTGCTCCATCCTTCTTTCCGCGCGATCACATCGCCGCCGCGCAGTCCATTCGCGATGTAAACGTGATGATCGAGACCGAACGTCGGGTGATTCGCCCGCAATTGCGAATTTTGCTCGGCGAAGCCTGTAAACCACGTTTCGTCGACATCGGCCCGGCCGTCGCCGTCCCTGTCTTCCATAAATGCCACACGTCCCGCCAGCGTGACAATCGCACCGCCGCGCCACGGCAGCAGGCCGGTCACAAACAGCAGCTTGTCTGCGAAGATACGAGACTGCTCGAACCGACCATCACCATTTGGATCTTCGAGGATGCGAATCCGCGACAGCGGCGCTTCTCCCTCTTTCGGACCGTTGGGGTAATCCCCCATCTCGACGACCCACAATCGGCCATCCGCATCGAAGGCGATCGCCACTGGATCGACCACCTCCGGCTCCGCGGCCACGATCTCAATGCGCAATCCCGGTTCAAGTTGAAAGTGCGCCAGCGACTCCTCGGCCGACAGCGGGCCGTTTACGGCAGGTTGATTTGCGGTCGGCTCCGCAGCATCGACGAAACCGGAGCAGATCCAGCAGAAAAGACCGAGACAAGCCACGTGCAGCAATCGGCGAACCGTCATCAACTCCCCTTCCATCGTTACCAGGAACACGAACGATTGGTATTTACGCTCCGTCGTCGAACCGCGAATATCCAACCGCAATCCGTCTCGATAAACTGATAGCATCTCTCCACCGATTATGACCGACCGGAGCCGCCGCATGAAGAGCCTCTGCCTGACGATTGCCCGATTCACCGTTTGTGCCTGGGTGGGGGCTGCCGCTTTGTTCGTCGTCGCCGGCGTGCGGGAAGTGACGTCGCAGCAGTTGGATTCCACCGCGCGTGATCTGCTCGTGCCGCTCCGCTTCGGCCCGTATTACCTCTTCGGCTTCGGGCTGGTGGGAACGCCGGGGTTGATCAAATATTGCACGTTTCTCGCCGTGGTCGCCG
>CAZVJA010000313.1:0-3553 GCA_964626885.1 uncultured Planctomycetaceae bacterium
ATGGAGGATGGAGGATGGAAAGAAAAAGAGTCCCGAGTCCTGGGTCAGCAATCCGCAATCCGCAATGCCCGAAGCCCGAAGCCTGATCACCTGAAGCCAGAGGATGGAGGCCTCGAACCCTCGCACCCTAAAACCCTAACTCCTTGCTTTCCCGAAGCCTGACCGCCTGATGCCCGAGGATGTAAGACTGAGAAATGGTGGCCGACCCTCTACAACTTTCCTATCCACAGGGGATCAGCAGTGAATTCCTCGAACTGAGTCAGGCTCATTTGCGGGTGTAAATATGTTCGTGATCAGAATGGTGCGAATTGGGGGAATGAGCACCGGCGAGTTGCGCCGAGAGCTTGAGCTGCGCGGGGTGAAAGTCAATCAGGCCGGCGAAGAACTATTCGCGAACCCGGCCTTTACAACCGCCAAAGAGAGCTTCTCAATTGAGTGCGTCGAACTTTCCGTCGCGGATTTGGGTTACTCGACAGGAGTTACCTTTGAAGCATTGTCGCAAAAGGCAGCCGAGCTTGGCTTGGCGTTGTGCCCGCTGGAAGTGGGCCCGCACCTAAGGCTGCAATATCTTGATCAGCCGGAAGGATTCCTGGGACATCCGCCATCCGAACACCGTGCTCCGCCCGGCTCCTTGACCATCGCTTCTCCGATGCTTTCCGAAGAGTATGAAATTCCCAAGGGCTTCTATCTGCGGAAGATCAATGGTGAGCTTTGGCTGCGCGGTTATTGGTCCGGGCCGGAACATCTGTGGAGTCCGGAAGACCGTTTGGTTTTCTGTCGTCCTGGCGGCGAGGAGTGCCGCCGCTGATCTGCCAGACATCAGGAATGATTGAGACATCAGCCAACCAACTGGCGGACTGGCCGACGGGGAGGCCATGCGTTATGCCTTCGTTCGCACCGGCTCGCCGAAGAGAAGCACGTATTCATCGGGGTCCGCGAGGTTGAAATCCCGCAGGCCATACGGCGAGTCTTCGAGCTCTCGCGTAATCTTCGCCCCCGCAGCCACACACGATTCGTACAATGCATCCACATTCGAGACAAAGACACAGCAGCTGCCCGAACCGGCCTTGTCGCCGACGAGATCGAGCGCGAGGTGAATGGCGACGTCGTCCCGATGCAGCGTCGCGTAGACCGGAGGATCGTCCTCCAGATGGCCCGGCTCGAAGCCTAGAACACGCTGGAAAAACTCCAGCGAGCGGTGCATATCGCGAACAGGGAGGCAGGGGGCGGCGCTGTGGAATCGAACTGCGTCCAACATCGGTTTCTCCGCTTTGCCCTGTTTGACAGTTAGTTTGCCCGAAAGTTACGAATGATCCGCTTTTCTGGTTCAACACACTCACGGAGAAGCTGCCCCGCACTCCCAAATTCTGACGCTCGCCTTCCTGAAGCCCGAAGCCTGATCGCCAGAAGTCTGTTTTCAGGCGACTTCTTCCAGCACGGAATCATCCACGTAGATCGGCAAGTGGGGGTCGTAGTGGACCGAGAGGGCGATGGCGTCGCTCGGGCGGCTGTCGACTTCGAGCAGTTCGCCGTTCGACTGAATCCGCACGACAGCGTAATAGGTGTGGTCCATCAGGTTATTGATGACGACATCCTGCACTTCGCCGCCGAGTTCGTGGATCGTGTTCTTGAGCAGGTCGTGCGTAAGAGGTCGCGGCGGGACTTCCCCTTTGACGCGGCGGTCGATGCTCGTCGCCTCGAAGATGCCGATCAGGATCGGGAACATCCGCTCCCCGTCGACCTCGCGGAGATAGATGATCTGCTGATCGTTGATTTCGCTGATGACAATGCGAGCCAGTTCCATCTTGACGAGCACCGCACGCTCCTCGCTTCCCGGATGTATCGGCAGAGTTGTGTTTTTCCGCGACGTGATTCTCGAAAGCCCACGCCTCGATTATAGAACGCGCAAATTCGGCGATGCAAGAAGCGGGGGGGCAAATGCCGTTTGTTTGCGGAAGAGCATCTCCAACGCGGGAATTTACGACTGAGACAAGGAGTTCACGGAGGAAGCACGAAATTCGAATGTTTAACGAAGCACTAAGCACGAAGCTCGAAACGCCGCTATCGCGTCGCGCCCGCTCATTCGTGCTTAGGGACTTCGAGCTTCTTTCGTCATTCGTGCTTCGAGCTTTATTGCTTCGCAGTACTCTCTGTGGAGAACAAACAGGATCAGTCCGCGCTCAACTGCTTGATGATCTCCTCGACGCTGGCCAGTTGCTCCTTCAGCCCGGCCAATGTCGCGCGGGCCTGCTCGACCACTTCGGGCGGCGCCTTGCTGACGAAGCTTTCGTTCGTGAGTTTCTTCTCATGCCCAGAGATAAAGCCACGGAGCTTGTCGGCTTCCTTCTGCTGGCGCTTCAATTCCGCCTCGCGGTCGATGACCCCTTCCAGCGGCACGTAGCCGTCGGCGTCGCCGAGCGAGAAACTGGCGGAGCCGCGCGGACGTTCGACTTCCGCGCCGGCCGCCTCGAGCATCACGCGGGCGAGGTTATCGAACTGCGCCGCCACGTCGCGCAGGTCGTTTGCCACGTCGCTGGAACAACGCATATGGAGCTTGAGCCGTGTCCCCTCCGGAATGCTGTAAAAGCCGCGCACGTTCCGCACTGCGACGATCGTCTCCTGCAGCCGTTCGAATCTCGCTTCAATCGCCGGGTCGCGCCGTTTGGCGTCGGGTTGGGGCCAGGGAGCGATCATCACGCTTTCCGCCGCGCGCGACGGCGAGGGAAGGCCGCGCTCCGGGGCAATCTCCGCCAGTCGCTCCCAGAGCTCTTCCGCCAAGAAAGGAGTAAACGGTTGCAGCAGGCGGACAATCGTATCGAGCACGTGGACCAACACGCGTTGCGCCGCCGGCCGCAATGCCTCGTCGCGCAGCCGGGGCTTCAGCATCTCAACATACCAGTCGCAGAATTCGTTCCAGACGAAATCGCGAATCGTCCGCGTCGCGCCGTCGAACTGGTAGCGGTCGAGCATCGTCGTCATCTCCGCAACCACATTCGACAGCCTGCTCAAAATCCAAAGGTCTTCGAGCTTCAATTCCTCATCGGCCACCGGCCCCGGTGTGTAGCCTTCAAGGTTCAGCATCGCGAAGCGGGCGGCGTTCCACAGCTTGTTGCAGAAGTTCCGCCCGTACTCAAACCGCTCGCTGACTACCCGCGCCACCGGCTCGCCCGGGTCGGTGTCGAACCAGGGGCTCGAATATTGCGACTTGTTCTTGCACTTGGGGCAGGTGATCCGCGGCTTGGCCCCGCCGGCGGGAATCGCCTTCTGATGTTCCAGCGTCTGCGGAATCACTGTGGCACAGTGTGGGCACTCGTACCCGACCGGCAGGCGAACATCTTGCGATTCCCCGGCAATCGACGCAATCGTGAACCGCACGGCGTCGGTGCCGTACTTGTCGATGAGGTCCATTGGATCGACGCCGTTCCCCTTCGATTTCGACATCGTCTGTCCGAAGCCGTCGAGGATCTTCGGGTGAATACAGACGTGGCGGAACGGAACGTCCCCCATGTTGTAGAGGCCGGTGAGGACCATCCGCGCGACCCAAAGCGTGATA
>CAZVJA010000314.1:0-3550 GCA_964626885.1 uncultured Planctomycetaceae bacterium
ATGAGATACGTCATCACGCCCAATTGCCACATGCTGAACACGCCGAACATCACCAGGTGGGCATGGCCGACGACCCAGTCGGTGAAGTGAATCAACGCCTGGAAAGTCAGCGTCACCTGGAACGAGCACTGCAGGCAAGTCAGGAAGTAATACACCATGCCGGTGTAGAACCAGCGGATCGGCAGATTTGAGACGATCGCCTGTCCCGAGCCTTTGATCGTCGCGAAGAAGTTAATGATGACCGTCGTGACCACCAACTCCACCGCGATCGTCGAAACGACCGCTCCGTATTGCAGGAACATCGGAATCGGCGTGTACAGGAAATGGTGAATCCCCTGCAGCGGATAGAAAAACGCCAGCCCCCAGAAGCCGACGAGAGATAACCCGTGGCTCCAAATCGGTTTCTTGAGCAGGATCGGCACGAAGTAGTACATCAGTCCCCAACCGAGCGGGGTCACGAACAACCCGACCAGGTCGTGAATGAACAATCCCCCGACAGCTCCCGCGCTCGAACCTGACACAAAGTACTGCGGAACGAAGTTCCCCATTGCGTAAGTCAAGAATGTCCAGACAAACGCCGCCATGAAGTACCACAGAGTGACATACAACGGGCCGCGCGCTCGGCTGATCGGTGTCATGAAGTTGATGGCCACCAGCAGCAAACCGGCTTGCGCGAGTGGATCGATCCAGACCGGCGTCTCGCCCCATTCCAGTGCTTGCGCCTGGCCGAACAAGATCCCGACAGCGGTCGACAACACGACGATTTGCCACGCGAGAAAAATAAACCAGGACAACTGCTTGTTGAGCACCGGTCTCAGCGTCAGTCGCGGCACTGCCCAGTGCAGGCAGCCGAGGAAACCGTTGGCGATGAACCCATAGGCCACGGCGTTGGTATGAATCATCCGCCAACGCCCCGGAGAGAAGAGCTCAATCCCTTTCAGTGGATTGTGGCTGATCAGCTGGAAGGCCATCAAAAAGCCTCCCAGCATCGAGATGAACAAGTATCCCAGCGCCGCCAGGAAAAACCAGCAGACGAGCTTTTCGTCAACCAATTGGTCCTGCCGCGGGATTTGAGAAGATCCGGTCGTTTCGCTCATCACTGCTCCGTCGGCCGCTGATAAGGAACATAGACACCCAGGGGATAGACGAGCGCCATCGTCCAGCCGAACACCAAGTGCGTCGCCGCCGCCACCCACCAGGGCAACAACGACTGATCGACGATCCAGTTGCCTCCGAACAGCATCGGCTGCAGCCAGGAAAGTATCCCGTAGAAATTCACAACCCACACGCCGAGCGAGAGCACGCTCGCGAACACCAATCGGGTGGCGAGGGAAGCACGCGGGACAAATCGCGTGAGGGCTAGATGAAACACCACACCGAGCAACATGCCGGTGAAGAGATAAAGGCAACAACCAATCGCCAGGATCACGCCGTCATCCAGGGCGAAAACTTTTCCCGGCTGGTTGGCGAGTTGCAGGGCTTTTTCGCCGAGAGGGAACGTCAGATAGACGCGAATCAACTCCAGCGGATTCTTTCCCGCGATTGGTGCGCCGATGACGTTGACGAGCAGGCTCGCCGCCGCACCGAACATCCCCAGCATGAAACCGGTTGTTGCGTAATAGGCGGTGTAGTACCCGCTGGCGTGCCAACCGGGGCCTCCGGCAGCTTCCTTGGAGAGTTCCTCTTCGAGCGCCCGCACACGGGCTCGCAGCGACTCCAGTTCTTTCTGCTTGGCTTCAATGTTCACGAGCACCCTCGCGCGCCTGTCTGACGAAACGAACGACCTGCGGAGTTCGCCCATTCAGCGATCTCCGTCCGGTCGCGCCCTCAATCTCCTCCACCACTCTCCGTTGCATGTGCACCTTCCGTCGCTCCGGGGGAAGGTGCCGACTCCGCTCCCGGCAAAGGGCGCACCAGCCCCGCCGCCGGGATGCTCTTGTTGCGCCGCTGGTTCGAGACATACAGCACGTACGACGCAAGATTCCAGATCGTCTCCGGCTCCTGGGAGAGCGCCTGACTGAAGCCGGGCATGGGCGTACCGTTGATCCCACCATAAATGCGGCGATAGACGTCGATCGGCTGCTGACCGCCGCGCAACATTCCCGAAGTCAGGTCAGCTGCTTTAGTGGCGTGGCCCCAACCGTCCGTGCCGATGTTGTCGCGCGTTTGCCCTCGGCCGTCTTCTCCGTGGCATTTCGAACACCCCTTTGTGAGGAACGCCTCCTTGCCGGCGACGACTTTCTCGCTGGTGAATTCCGGTTGTGGCGTGAGGGGCTGCACGATATCCAGCTCCGCTGCATGCCACTTACCGAGAATTTCATCGACGAACTCTTGAACCGTTTCGCGGTTGACTTCCTCGCTGACGTCCGCTTCCGACGCCAGCAGGAATTCCAACTCCCCCCGATGCGTGAGCACCAGCACGTAATCGATCACCGCATCCAGATCCTTTTTCGCAAGAAGCTTGAATGACGGCATCGACGTTCCGGCAATTCCCCGCTGGACCGTCGCCACCAAATCGTCGCGGCGCGGCTTCGCACCGTACCCCGTCGTTGTGAATTTGAACATACCGCGGCGATAGTCGCGCGGACGGGGGATCAGGTGGGGTGCCGCTGGACCGTTTCCGTCGCCAGTCGTGCCGTGACAGCGTGCACAATTCTTCTCATAGACAGCTGCACCGTGCTGGAGATGCGCCGCCGGGATCTTGTCGCTCCCTAAGAGGAGCGGGTTGGTCGGCGTCCCGCATTTCTCATGCAGCACGGCGGCAATTTCCGTCTGCAGTTCCGGCTTGAGCTTCTTGACCTCGTCACTCGACTGGTATTCCAGGATCGGCTGGCGGCTGCATCCACAACACAGAACAGCCGAGAAAGCCAGTCCCAACCACAATCCGGCAACCTTCACTCGCGGACTCCTTCAAACGAGAGCAGAAGCTCATCTGCTTGCTGTCGTGAGTCGGGTGAATAAGATCCACCCCGGCCGCGCCGTTTGCGCTCGATCGGAAACTTCGAGCCCCCACAAACAAGGTGCGGCTGACTTCGCAGACACACATTCCGGGGAAGCGCTTCCCGGTTCCCAACGCCCGCATATTCTAGATATGCAGATCGGATTGTCAATTAAGCCGGCGGGGATTTATCAATTCCAGAAGCACTTTTTTCGAAACAACGCATGAACCCCCGCGCAAGGGCAGACCGGTGAGACTCTCGCGCGTTCAGTTCCCGCAGAGTGCCCACCGCAAAGCATCTGGAACTAAGCCCAGCTCCATCAAGGACCGCACTCAAGGAAGAACCAGAAATTGCTGCCGAGTGGGAGGTTGGCAAACATTCAAACCAGTGGCGCGCGAGGGCATCACCCGCGGTTCGCGCGCCCTTGCCGCTTGCGGTCCTGCTCAGTAAGGAAGATTTTGCGCAAGCGGACGATCTTCGGCGTCACCTCAACGAATTCGTCATCCTCGATGTACTCGAGGGCCGCCTCCAGCGTCAGATCGCGCGGCGGCTTCAAGAGGATGTTTTCGTCCGAACCGCTGGCTCGCATGTTCGTCAGCTTCTTTTCCTTG
>CAZVJA010000315.1:0-3539 GCA_964626885.1 uncultured Planctomycetaceae bacterium
CATTGCGAAGGGCGTGGAATCGTTCGAATCTGTTCGATGCATACCCGCACTGCTGGACCAGCCAGCAGTGGCATCTCCGGAATTCCTCAACTTCTTCGCACCGCACGCTCACGCGAAGCCTGAAACGTGGCATCCATCCCCCGTCCATTCCACCGCGCATCGCAAGATGCGTCAACGGGCAACTTGTGCTCAACTGGGTGTTACGAAGATGCTTGCGGCCGTAAGCCGCCGCCAGCGGCACCTGGTCCGCTACGGATGCCACCAGAGCCAGATACGTTCACCGGCGAGATCGATCGCATAATCCCTCTGGCCGGAGCGAATCTCGCGGAACAAGCTCGATCACGTCGACCATGCCTCACAGCTTCCAATCGATTCCTTCCGGACCAGCGTTGATGACGGGGGATTTGCCGACGCGCCCCTGCTGCCCTGCGCTCGCGTGTATGTGACCGCAGACCACCAGACACGGTGAGCTGCGAAGGATTGCATCTCGAACCGCGGTACTGCCGAGGCTCTTTCCACCTGTCGCCACATCGACCGCTCCCTTGGGAGGAGAGTGACTCACGAGCACGCCTCCGCGCGGGCAATCCTTCAACAACAATTCTCCCTGTGCCTCAGTGAAGTCGTAGCTCCAGGAGCCGAACGGCGTGACCGGAATTCCACCGCCAATGCCGTAGAATTCGATTCCGCCAATCGTCACTCCGCTGCCGTGGAGGACATGCGCGTTGCGCCAGCCGCGACAAGCAGCTACAAGCTCCTCGGTCGATTCGTTGTTCCCCGCAACGAGGACGGCGGGGCGACCGCACTGTTTGAGAATGTCGATGCACGCGCCGACATTTCGCCGACCATTGCCGAAGTCCCCGGCGCCGATGAGCACATCGGCTGTTTTCGCCCGGTCGCGCAGCCGCTCGGCGGCACTGGTATCGCAATGCAGGTCGCTGAACAGGAGCAGATTCAAATCAACAAATCCTTTCGGTTCGCGGTTCCGAGGGTTATGCGTCGCGCGGGCCTTCGTCTGTATGGGAATAGAGCCCCCACGGCGGGGCGTGCTTCTCCATCCGGCGGCGGAACTCGCGCGACATTTGCCACCGAAGAACGACCCGACGCCAGAAGCCGGCGCCGGCCAGCCGCTCCGCGAACTCCTGCTCGACCTCCGCATGGACGCGATCAAACGCGGCGTCATACGCCCGCTGTTGTCCGTCTACCACGATGCCGTTGATCATTGGACGAAGCCCCGCTGGTTCAGTTTCGGCATGACTTCCGTAGGGTGTCCCGAGGCTCAGCGAGGCACACCACTCACGTGAAGTTCTGGTGGGCCTCGAAGACTCTGCCCACCCTACTCTTGGTCTTCCGTAGAAGATAACCGATCCGGAGGTAGACTTGCCAAGATCCTCTCGCGGCCGGTCGCCGTTGTTCAATTGAAGGGACAACGCACGCAGATCGTCCGCGCGGCGGCCCACATCGGCTAAAATCAATCGGCGTTGCTTTTCCTGCCCTGCGAGTGTGCAATACACGTTGCAACGGTCGGGCAAGTGGCCGGTGCGGTTGTCTCCGACGGATGGAGCATCTCGAACCCTTTGACGAGGAACCCGGGCATGGCTGTCGAGACTCAAGCCGAAGCGCGGCGAACCGAGTGCCCCGCGTCCGACGTGCCGCCCGCCAAGTCCGCTCCCCCCCCTTCTCCGCAGACCGCATCGGAACCAAAGCCGCCGCGCGGCCCGGAACGTTGGCTGCCGGCCGCAGTCGGCGCGGTGCTCTTCATCGCGATCGCTGCCATATTGTACGTGCAGCAGGATCGTTCCCTTTCCGATTCGCTGCTCGGATCGCAACTCGACGGAACCGGCGCGCTGCGGCCACTCTCCGAAGTGATTGAAGTGACGCGGGCGCTCAAGCTGGTGACGGTCGTGGTCGATTCCCGGGTCCGGGCTGAGATGAGCGCGGAGTCGTGGCGGGGGAACGTCTCGGCCGTGGTCGAGGCGCCAGTGAGGTACGTTTACGGCGTCGATCTTTCCGACCTGCAGCCGGACGCCTTCCACACCGGCCAGGTGCTGGGAGCGTACGACATCGTCATCCCCCCGCCGACGTTGATCGCGGTGGAAGTCGACGGGAGCAACCCGGTCGACGAGGTGGTCGAAGTAAGCGGCACCCGGTTTCGGTCGCGCGCGGGAGAATACTATCTCGGCCTCGCCCGCAAGAAGATTTACGATCAGGCCCGCACTAACGTGCTCCCGCCGGAAAGACTGAAGGAAATGCGGGAGACGACCAAGGAGCAGGTCGAGGATCTGGTTTCGCGGTTCGTCGGTTCGCGGGCGTACATTCATGTGCGCTTCCAGAATCCGCCGGAGAACCGGTGATCGAAAGGGAAAGCCATGACTGCCGCGCTACTCACATTCTGGAAGTTGAAATGGTCGCTGCTCCGATTGGGGCTCGCAGCGATTTTGCTGTGGGGGGCGGTGGCTGACAATCCGTTTCGTTTGGCCCGCCTGCAATACGCGCGGCTGCCGCAGTTCGATTACCTGACCGAAGCCCGAACGCTGGCGAAGCAGAGCCGTTTCGCCGAGGCGCTCGTCGTGGCCGACGCCGGACTGGAAGAGCTGGAAGGAGAGCAGCGAGACTCACTCGCGACGGAGCGCGACCGGATCGCCGCCGAGCGCGACAGTCTCGTTCGTCGCGGTTCAGAACTTTTGCGCGGCGCGGTGATCGGCGAAGGACGGTCGACGGAAGCGCTCATCGGTGCCGTGACGGCCGATTTCTTTCTGGTCGGCGACCTGCGCGATCTGTTCATTCAGGGTTCGAAGCGGATCGCCGACGGCGAGGCGGACGATCTGATCCTCGCTCTCTCGGCAGTCGGCGTATTGACGACGGTGATGCCCGAGATCGACTGGATCGCGGCCTTTCTCAAGATCGCCAAGAAGACCGGATCGCTCACGGTAAAGATGGGGGAAGCGCTGCTGCGGATCATTCGCAGGGCGACGAGCACCAAAGATTTCACGGAGCTTCGCAAGGTGTTCGGCCACGTTCAAGCGGTGGCGGAACATGCGACGCCGGCCGGGGCGCTACGGATCTTCAGACATGTCGACGACCCCAAGCAGCTCGAACGGGTCGCGGACTTTGTGAAGAGTGAAAAGGCGGGAGGTTTCGCCCTGCATGTGACGAAGAAAGAAGGAATCGACGCACTGCAGGCCGCCGGCAAGGAAGCGGACAACGCGCTGGTGCTGGCGGCGAAGCGCGGCGACCGGGGTATCGCATGGTTCCGCACCGGCGGCTATCGGCTGCTGCGGCCCCATCCGCTGATCGGGCTGTTCAAAGGACTGCGAAAAGGGACGCTCACCCGAGCGATTGAGCGGGCCTTGAGCGAATACGTCGATCCCTTCGGCTGGTTCGTCATCCCGGCCTTCGCGCTCTGGTTCTTCGGAGAGCTGTGGCTGCTTGTGAGACGCTTGCCGACACTGCGCCGAAGCGGGGCCCCTTCGACAGCGGCAGTGGCGGGTTGAAACAGCAGGTTATGCTTCAGCGCAACAACACTTGTCATCACGCGAAGC
>CAZVJA010000316.1:0-3330 GCA_964626885.1 uncultured Planctomycetaceae bacterium
GAAGTACCGTTTCATCGATCTGCGGCGGCCGTCGTTGCAGAACGCGATGATCCTCAGGCATCGCATCACCAAGCATGTGCGGGACTATCTCGACAACCACGGCTTCCTCGATATCGAAACGCCGATGCTCGGCAAAAGTACACCGGAAGGGGCACGCGACTATCTTGATCCCAGCCGTGTGCATCCCGTGTCGTTCTACGAACTGCCGCAGTCACCGCAGATTTACAAGCATATTCTGATGGTCGCGGGCTATGACCGCTACATGCAGATCGCGCGCTGTTTTCGGGATGAAGACCTGCGGGCCGATCGCCAGCCGGAGTTCACGCAGATCGACGTCGAGATGGCGTTCGTCGAGCGGGAAGACATTCTGAGCACGATCGACGGTCTGATCGCGTATCTGCACGAGAAAGTGCGGGGTGAGAAGGTCGCGCTCCCGCTGCCGCGCTACAGCTACCACGAAGTCGTGGAAAAGTACGGAACCGACAAACCGGACCTGCGGTTCGGCATGGAACTGGTCGACGTCAGTGACCTGGCGAAGAAGTGCGGCTTCAAGGCGTTTCAGTCGGCCGTGGAGGGTCCGGACGGTCGTGTCCGTGGGTTGTGCGCACCGGCCGCGGCCGAAAAGTACAGCCGCAAGATCATCGACGAGCTGACCGAGTTCGTGAAGAACTACGGCGCAAAGGGGCTGGCCTTCTTCCGCGTGAAGGAAAATGAGCTCGACTCCCCCATCGCGAAGTTCTTCACTCCGGAAGAGCATAAGGAACTGATCACGCGGCTTTCGGCCAAGCCGGGGGATCTGCTCTTTTTTGTGGCCGATACCAGCCGGGCCGTCACCTCGGCGGCGCTGGCGGCGCTCCGCAACCGATTGGGGCGCGAGTTGCAGCTGTACGATCCCAGTGAGATGAAGGCGGCCTGGATCATCGACTTCCCGCTTGTCACCTGGAACCCGGACGAAAACCGCTGGGACGCGGAACACCATCCGTTCTGTTATCCCGTCTTCGAGGACGTTCCGTATCTCACGAGCGATCCCGGCCGCGTGCGGGCGCAATCGTACGATCTGGTTGTCAACGGGTATGAGGCTGCCAGCGGCAGCGTCCGTATTCACGACGCGGCGGTGCAGCAGCAGGTGTTCGATCTGCTCGGAATCAAATCGGAAGAAGCGGAGCGACGGTTCGGCTTTCTTCTCGAAGCGCTCCGTTATGGCGCGCCGCCGCACGCCGGCATCGCACTGGGGCTCGACCGCTGGGTGATGCTCTTCTGCGGGAACGACAACATCCGCGAAGTGATCGCGTTTCCGAAGACGCAGAAGGCCGCCGACCTGATGAGCGGCGCTCCCTCGGAAGTCGACACCCGCCAGTTGCGCGATTTGAAGATCAAAATCGATCTGCCGAAGTAACGCTTCAATTGCCAAGACAGATGCTGCGGCAACAAAAAACCGGGGCCGTTTGGCTCCCGGTAGATTGGTGGCTGTCTCCGCCCGTGGCCGGGGGACGCTCGACGATCATAGATCGTCAAGATTCACGCCGTCGGACGTTTGACCAGATGAATTGGCTTTGATCTGTCCTGTCGCGGGGTTGTAGACCCAGCCCAGCGTCGTCGAATCGTCCGGAGCGGTTCCCGGGACGTCGTTGACGATCTTGATCCCCCGCGCCCCGGTAAAGGGGTTCGGCGGAACCTGACCGACGAAGTACGGTCCGAACGGTTTGGTCCCGACGGCTCCCGTTGTACCGTCGGCGTCGCTGGAGAGGAGCATCGCGTCGATGAAGTCCTGCTGATCGACCGAGCCGTCGGCGGGGTATTTGCCCAGATGCTGGTACTTGTATAACTCGATCTGACTGCGAATGACCTGCAAGTCCTGCATCAGCGCGGCTTCGAGCGCGTCGTCATTGGCTGAGGTGAATTGAGGAAGCACCGTCGCCGCGAGGATTCCAAGAATCACGACGACGATCAGCACTTCGACGAGCGTAAAACCGCTTCTGGCTATCCGTTTCCTGTTGAACATCGCTTCCGCTCCGGGGTGGCCGGAATGTCGCGTCGTTAATTGTGATCGATTGGGTTTCGTGCGTCCCGCCGAAACGGCGGCGTTCACATTTTGCAACACTCCAGACAAACCTACGACGTAAGCGTGGGTTGTCAACAATTTCTGAGTGAAAACCAGCAATCAGTTCTGCACAATCTACCGGATATATCGGTGGTGCCACGGAGGAAATTACCTCAGTGGTGAGATCCGCCATAGGCTTTTACGAGCCGACATAACGGGAATAAAGCGTCCGGGCCACGCTGACGTCGTCAGTTCCCTTGATGATCGCCCGGCCATCCCGAAACACGGAAATCTCGTAATCTGGGTTCCGCAGTTCCAGACGGAGCAGCCAAGTATTGTGGCTCACGCTTCCTGCATCGCGCAGTTTGCGGGCTAAGTCCTCAAGGACCAGATTCCCCTTCTTGGGGGGAGAAACCTGAACGGCATTGCGGCCGCAGAGAATCGTTGTCTGCGAACCTTCCCGGCCGGAAAGCCACAGCCGCTCACCGCGATGACAGGCAGCGCACCCGGAGCGCTCGCGCAAGTCCCCCATGTTCATGCGGCGAAAAGTCCCATCCCAGACATCGATCACCGTCAGCACCGCCGAAATGCGGTGGCTTTGGTCGGTGAGGATCTTCAGCGCGTCAATGGCCTCAAGGGAAGCAACGACGTTCACCGCCGGACCGAGTACTCCCGCCGTGTCGCATGTTTCCACCGACCCCGGTTCCGGCACGCGTTCGATCAGGCAGCGCAAGCAGGCCGACTTGCCGGGGAAGATGCACATCGTCTGTCCGTGGCTGCCGATCACGCCTGCGTAGATCCACGGGATTCCGGTTTCGAGCGATGCATCGTTGATGAGAAACCGCACCTCGAAATTGTCGGTTCCGTCGAGGATCAGATCGACCCCGTCGCAGAACTTGAGGATATTCGTATGGTCGATGTCGGCCACGATCGGATCGATCGTCACGCTGCTGTTGATTTTTGCGAGTTTGGCAGATGCGCAAATCGCCTTCGGCAGCCTGCTTGCCACGTCTTCTTCATCGAAGAGTACCTGCCGCTGCAGATTGCTCGTCTCGACGAAGTCCCGGTCAACAATCCGCAGAAACCCGACTCCCGCCCGCACCAACGTATCCGCAAGCACCGTGCCGAGCGCGCCGCAACCGCACAGCAGCACTCGGCTGTTCACCAGCTTCCGCTGCTGCTCTTCGCCAAGCCCGGTGAAGAGCATCTGCTTGGAATAGCGTTCAAGATCGGGATTCATCACAGCCCCGTTTCAACATAGAAACTCACTTACAGGCATTGTAGAAGTG
>CAZVJA010000317.1:0-3237 GCA_964626885.1 uncultured Planctomycetaceae bacterium
GCCAAAAGCTGTTTGAGGCCCGCTCGTGCGCGCAATGCCATGGCGAACGCCAGGCGCTCGGTCCCGATCTTTCCGGCGTCGCCAGCCGGTTCTCCCGCGAGGATCTCTTTACGGCCATCGTCTTTCCCGATCGCGACGTCTCCCCCCGTTATCAGACGACGATGTTCCAGACACATGACGGAAAAGCTTACACCGGACGAGTGATCTACGAGGCGGTCGATGGCATCATTTTGCGGAACGCGACGAACCAAACATTCCGAATCGAGCCCGCGCAGATCGAGGAGCGCCGCGCTCTGGCTACATCGCTCATGCCCTCCGGACTGCTGAAAGGATGTCAGCCGGCGGAGGTGGCGGATCTCTATGCCTACCTGAAAAGTCTCGGTGCCGCGCAGACCGCCCGGGCGCAAACCACCGGAGCCGACTGAGCATGGCCGCTGAACGTGGCTCCCGTTCGCCGCGCCGTTCGACAAACAACACATCCTCCACACGGAGGAAAACCGCGCAGCCGAAATCGCCAGACGCGCAGCTGGAAAATCTACCTGCCGCGAAACGGCGCACCGCGAAGCATTGCAATCAGCTCGACGGCAAGCGCTGGCTGCAAAACTCCATCAGTGTCTGGAGCGACATTCGGAAGACCGCTGAAGAGGCGCGGCTCGGCCATCCGGCGCTCTTCCCGCAAATGCTGGTCGAGCGGCTGATCGAAACCTTTCTGCCGATTGAAGGACGCGTGATCCTCGATCCGTTCGCCGGCTCGGGGAGCACGATCGTCGCGGCCCAGCGACTTGGGAAGCAGGGGATCGGGTTCGAACTTTCCCCCGAATACGCGGCGCTTGCGGAACGGCGACTGAATGAACTCGGTGCCGGCAATGAAAGCGCGACCCGCACAAAGGTCGGCGCCAAAAAGGAAGATAAAGAATCTATGCGGTCGCGGACATCCGGTGCATCGGTCGTGCACAATCTTTCCGCGACGGGGTTGCGGAAGCATATTTCGCCGAATTCCGTCGACTTGTGCATCACATCGCCGCCGTACTGGAACATTCTCAACCAGCGGCGCACCGCCGACATGAAGCAGGTTCGTCATTACGGAAATCTCCGGGGGGATCTAGGGACGATTGAAAGTTATGAGGACTTTCTGCAATCGACGACAAACGTCTTGAGCGACGTGCTGGCGGCCCTCGTGCCCGGAGCATATTGCTGTGTGATCGTCATGGATTTGCGAAAGAAGAATCGATTCTTTCCGCTGCACAGCGACCTGGCCACGCGGCTGGTCGAGGCGGGGTATATCTTCGACGACCTGATCATCTGGAACAGGCAGTCGGAGTACAACAACCTCCGCCCGCTGGGATACCCCGCGGTGTTCCGCGTCAACAAAGTGCACGAATTCGTGCTGCTGCTGCAGAAGCCGAGGTCATAGCGCTCGGCCAGTGGGGATAGACGTTGCTCCGGCGCTCCCCTTATAGTGAGAATGGCTCGGTTGTGTGCGCTTGGAGGTTCCAGTCCAGCCGAGTGATTTTTCTGGGAGTGCGATAACGGGTGGACAAGTTATCGTGCGGCATCGTCGGGCGATAACGAAGATCGAATCGCTGATATGGCTGTCTCGTCCATTTATCTCGACAACCATGCGACCACGCGGGTCGATCCGCGCGTGTTGGACACCATGCTCCCCTGGTTCAGCGAAAAGTACGGCAATGCGTCGAGCATACAGCATGCCTACGGCGTTGAAGCGGCGGAGGGAGTGGAAGCCGCGCGGGAACAGACCGCTGAACTGCTCGATGCCTCGCCGCGAAGTTTGATTTTCACGAGCGGTGCAACCGAATCGAACAACATGGCGCTGTTTGGCGTCATGCGCGCAGCATCGAAAGCGGGGCACTTTATTACAGCCGCGGCGGAGCACCGGTCCGTCCTCGATCCCGCGCGGCGTCTGAAGCGGCAGGGAAACGACGTGACGATCCTCCCCGTCGATGTGCAAGGACGCGTTCAACCGGATGATGTTGCCGCCGCCATTCGTCCCGAGACCGTACTTGTCTCGGTGATGTGGGCGAACAACGAGGTCGGCACGATCAATCGTGTGGCCGAGATCGGTGCGATCTGCCGGCAGCGGGGCGTTCTGTTTCATACAGATGCGGTGCAGGCGGTCGGTAAGATTCCCGTCGATGTCGGTGAGTTGCCGATCGATCTGCTTTCACTTTCGGCGCACAAGCTGTACGGACCTAAAGGAGTTGGTGCGCTCTACGTTCGCCGCGGAGAGCCGCGGATCGCCATCGAACCGATCATGGAAGGGGGAGGACACGAGCGGCATCTGAGGAGTGGAACGTTGCCGGTTCCGTTAATCGTTGGTTTCGGCGCCGCCTGCCGCATCGCGCGGGATGAGATGACATCAGAGGCACCGCGAATTCGTGCATTGCGCGATCGGTTGTGGGACAGGCTAAGCAGCCGGTTGGAGGGAGTCCTTCAAAACGGAGCCGTCGAAGATCGCCTCCCCGGGAATTTGAGCGTCAGCATGGAAGGGGTCGACGGGGAAGCATTGATGACCGGACTGCATGGCCTGGCGGTCAGCTCCGGGTCGGCTTGCACTTCCGCGGAGCCGGAGCCAAGCCACGTATTGCGGGCCATGGGGTTAAGCGATTCCTTGACGCGCGCCAGTCTGCGATTTGGAGTGGGGCGGTTCAACACGGAGACCGAGATCGACCGCGCGGTGGAGATTGTTGCCGCGTGTGTGAATCGACTTCGCCAGGGCGGCTGAAATAATTCATCATCCCGGCAGGGGACTCGATTTCACGAGGAATTGAGGGGAACCCCGGGGTCATGTGAACACTCTTTGATTTGAGACGGTTTGTGAACTATCACACAGACCGAATTTTCTTCTCATGTAATAGTAGGTCGTGTAAGAGCGATTGATCGTCGCAAGCGGCGAACCAAGACTTTTTCAGGAATCACCTTCTTTCGAGTCCTCGACAGGCTTCACCCCGTTATCTGCCGTTATCCCACAAAACAATTATGTGGGGCCTGTCGAGAGACTTGGATTTCCGCGAAGCGGAATCGGAAAGCTGGTGACTCTGATCAAACCGGAGTTGGTTCCGTGAATTACGGAAAGACCTGCTCCCATAAAGATGAGCCCGCGAAACGTTTGTCGCGGGGGCAAACCAAAGGGAAGGCGAGTTCGCCTTCCCTTTTTTGTTTCTGGAGGTGGTTTCAAAGTCTTGTATTTGGGAGGACGAGGCTCCGTCGGAGCCGCCA
>CAZVJA010000318.1:0-3212 GCA_964626885.1 uncultured Planctomycetaceae bacterium
GGCATTCCAGCCGGGAAATCGCCCGGTTGTTGGGCATCGACCGCGGGACGGTCAATGCGTATGTCCGGCGGCTACTGGCCGCCTCGGGCGATGAGGGGGCCGGCCAGGCACCGGCGAACCCCCACACCGGCTCCATTCAAAACCAGCCACACCCGCAAACCGGGTCGCCGTTGCCGGAGCCGGGGTCTGAGACGGGCCTGACACCGCCCGGAAATGGTGCGATCGGCGATCGGCCGCCGGTTCCCACCGGGCCGCCGAGTCTGTGCCAGACGTATCGGGAGACGATCGAGCGGAAGCTCGACCAGGGGCTCTCGATCACGCGCATCCATCAGGATCTGAAAGCCGAGCACGGCTTCGCGGGCAGTTACCATGCGGTCCGCCGCTTCCTGCTGCGTCTGGGACAGAACACGCCGCGGCCGTTTCGGCGGATGGAGTGCGAACCGGGTGAGGAGGCGCAGATCGACTTCGGCACGGGCGCCTGGGTCGTCGATCACCGCGGACAACGCCGCCGGCCGTGGATGTTCCGCATCGTCCTCTCGCACTCTCGGAAGGCGTACAGCGAAGTGGTCTGGCGGCAGACGACTGACCAGTTCATCGCGGCGATCGAGAACGCGTTCCACCATTTCGGCGGGGTCCCGAAGCGGCTGGTGATCGACAATCTGAAAGCCGCGGTGCAGCGAGCCGACTGGTACGACCCGGAGGTGCATCCCAAGCTGCAGTCGTTCGCCGTGCATTACGGCACCGCGTTCGTCCCCACGAAGCCGTACACTCCCGAGCACAAGGGGAAGGTCGAGAGCGCGGTCAAATACGCCAAGAACAACGGCCTGAAAGGCCACACATTCGGCAGCCTGGCCGAGCAGAACGAGCATCTGCTGAACTGGGAAGAGACAGTCGCCGACACGCGGATTCACGGCACGACGAAGAAGCAGGTCCGCCGGCAGTTCGAGACGGTGGAACGCTCGGCGCTGCTGCCGCTGCCGCGGGATCGCTTCGCTCTGTTCCATGAAGCTCGACGCACCGTCAGCCGTGACGGCCACCTGGAAGTCGACAAGGCGTTCTATTCGGCGCCGCCGGAGTACATCACCCGGCGGGTGTGGGTGCGGTGGGACGCGCGGCTGGTGCGGGTCTTCAACGACCGCTGGCAGCAGATCGCTCTGCATGCGAAATGCGAACCGGGCCGCTTCCGCACCGATGCCGCCCATATTCCGGCCGAGAAAGTCTCGGCGGTCGAGCGCGGCACGGATGCGTTGCTGCGGCAGATCGCGGCCGTTGGCCCGCACACGAAAGCCTGGAGTGAAGCGGTGATTCAGTCCCGCGGCGTGGAGGGCGTGCGTGTGCTGGTCGGGCTGAAAGCGCTGGCCGGCAAACACCGGTCCGCCGAACTGGAACGGGCCTGCGAAACGGCGCTGACCTATGGCGCGTGCCGGCTGAGAAGCATCCGCAATCTGCTCAAGCGACCCGCTCCGCAGGAGCAGCCGTCGTTCGCCTTCCTGGAAGAGCACCCGATCATCCGGCCGTTGTCGGATTACTCCCTCGCGTCCCTGAATGAATTCCGAAAGGAGCGAAACTGATGAATGCCCATCTGCGTGAACAACTCAAGGAGCTGCGGCTGAGCGGGCTGTCGCAGTCGCTGGAAGTGCGGCTGCAGGAGGCCCGGTCCTCGAAGCTGGACCATGCCGAGTTCCTGGAGCTGATCCTGGCGGACGAGCTCGTCGTCCGCCGTGACCGGCAAATCGCCCGGTGGACGAAAGCGGCCGCGTTCCGCGATCAGAAATCGCTCGACGACTTCGACTTCGAGTTCAACCCGTCGGTGAAGCGCAAGCAGGTGTTCGACCTGGCTGCCGGCGACTTCATCCGCAAGCATCGTGACGCGATTCTGGTCGGTCCGCCGGGGGTGGGGAAGAGCCATCTGGTGCAGAGCATCGGCCGGCAGTTGATCCGGGACGGCTTCACGGTCTACTACCGCAGCATCTTCGACTGTGTCCGCGACTTCCTGCACGACGAAGCGTTCGAGGGGCACGAGCGGATCCTCAATCGCTACCTGAAGCCGGATCTGTTGATCCTGGACGACATGGGGATGAAGCAGTTGCCGAAGCGGAGTGGGGAGTTCCTGTTCGAGATCATCATGCGGCGCCACGAACTGCGGAGCACGATCATGACGTCGAACAGGCCTCTGGAAGACTGGGGCAAACTGATCGGCGACGTGCCGGCGGCGACGGCGATTCTGGACCGGTTCCTGCAGGACGCGGAACTGATCCAGATCACGGGCAAGAGCTACAGGCTCAGAGGTCGTGCGGCCGATACGAGCCCAGGTCCGAACGCGGCCGAATCCGCAAAACCAGGTTCGGCCAGACCCGCAACTGAAGAATCCAAAACCGGCCGAACCCGCACACCGGGTCGGCCGAAGACATCGACGCACACGACTGGCAAATAACCCGCAAATCTCAACCCGACTGGCCGGTTTTAACCCGCAAAAGAGTGGCTGGTTTTAACCCGCAAACTGACAGCAGCGGGTCTAAACGAGAGGGACCCTCTACGAAAAGGGATCGCGGAATTAACAGCCGTCAAGCGTGAAAGTCGCGCCGCGCGTTAAGCGGTCTGTCGTCGGTTCCAATGCATATGAATCGCACCAAGCTGGTTAACAGGTGCGCGCGACATGGGATGCCGATCGTGTCGGCGTTGCGCGACATTTGATGTCGACTCATCGACTGCCGGCTGCACTTGGCCCCCTCGTAGCGGCCTCCAAAAAGCCGCCTTCACAGAACCAATTGCTGGACGCGATGGCCCTGTACATCGCTGCCTGCCATGAGTTCACGTCATTGGCAGTTCGGGAGTCTCTCTCCTCTTGAAGATGCGAGCGGACAGCACTGGCTCCGCCATCGCCCAAGAGGTTTTCAAGCCGGACGTAGATATTCGTCAGCTCGTTCGCGGCCTGGGACGCGTATAGCCGGGCAAGTCCAAGTATGCGGAAGTGGTTCTCGACTCGCAGTTGCTGCATCTTGCTCAAGCTTCCTACTTTGCGAACTGAGAATGAAAGAGTTGCCGGAGCCGGTTTGAGTACTTTCGCTCGCAGCCAGCGAACGCTTTCCACGTCGTCGAAGTACGCATGTATAAGCTGCCCAGCGGCGTTACTGGGGACCGTCTCCCCCTTTGCCTTGTTGCAGTCACGGCATGCCGGGACCAGATTGCACGGCGCAACAGAAAACGCAGGG
>CAZVJA010000319.1:0-3166 GCA_964626885.1 uncultured Planctomycetaceae bacterium
CTCCGGACCTGCGCCCGCTGGTCCCTCTCGACAGCGGCAACTTCGCGACAGCCGACCCGTATGGTGATCTCGAAAAGATCGCTCCGTATGCGATGAACGCCCAGATCAAAGTCGAGATGTCTCCCAACGGGAAAAAAGGACCGGCCGATCTGGAGCGGATCGTGCGGATCTTGAAGAACGCTGGGTACCGCGGCTACGTGGTGCTGGAGTACGAAGCGGAGGCCGATCCGATGCAGGCGATCCCCGGCTATCTCAAGAAGCTGCGGGAGTTGATTTCGTGAGCAGCGCCGGCGGGGGAAGTCTCACGCGTCGCGATTTTCTGGGGACCGCCGCGGCGACAATCGGGATGGGGGCCGGCGCACTTGCATGGAATCCCGGCTTCCTGTTCGGTGACAATGCTTCGAACGCCGCGAATTCGTATGACGTGGTGATTCTCGGCGGCACCCCGGGGGGTATTGCCGCCGCGGTGACTGCCGCGCGGTTGGGTCGCAGCGTTGCGCTCGTCGAATATCACAGCCGCTTCGGCGGCATGAGCGCCAGCGGACTCGGCAAAAGCGACATTGAACATCGCGAGCTGATCCAGGGATTCTTCCGCGAATTCGTCGACCGGGTCCGAGATCATTATGTCAAAACTTACGGTGCCGATTCCGAGAATGTAAAGCTCTGCCGCGACGGATACTTTTATGAACCTTCGCTGGCGGAGCGGACGTTCCATTCGTTTCTCGACGAACAAAAGTCGATTAGACTGCTGCCGCATCATCGGTTGGCGGGGGTCGATGTCCGCGACAATCGAGTCGTCGCAGTTCGAGTGATCGATCGCGCGACCCAACGTGAGAGGCAACTGAACGGGCGGGTCTTCATCGACGCCACGTACGAGGGGGACTTATACGCCGCCGCCGGGGCGGAGTTCCGGGTCGGCCGCGAGTCGCGTGACGATTTCGGCGAGCCGCACGCCGGGCATGTCTATTTCGATTTCAATACGCATCAATTCTTGCCGCGCGGCACCGGTGCCGGCGACAAACGTCTCACCACATACACCTATCGGCTCTGTCTGACCGACAATCCGGACAATGCTAGTCTCCTTAAATCTCCACCGCAGGGGTACGATCGCAAACGGTATCTTGGCTACCTCGAAGACTTCGCGACCGGCCGGTTCGGAAAAGGGCACACGGCATTGCGAACCGCGTTTTCGATCGCACGCATTCCCAACAAAAAGACCGACGTGAACATGAACCCCCGCTCGCTCGGGTTTGTGTTCGTCGAAGAGAACGCCGGATACATCGAAGCCGACTGGCGGGGACGGGAAGCGATTTGCGAGAAGATCCGCAACCTCACATTGGGGCTGTTGTGGTTCGTGCAGAACGACCCAGACATGCCGAGCGCGGACCGAGAACGTGCGCAAACGCTGCATCTTCCGCTCGACGAATTCGCCGACAACGAGCACTTCCCGTTTCAACTTTATGTTCGCGAAGCACGTCGCCTCGTCGGCGAGTACACGCTCACCGAGCAGGATGTCGCCCGCGTGGAAGGGAGCAAGCGGACCGGCCGGCACGACGACGCGATTGCCGTCGGCGAGTTCCCGATCGACAGCTTCCCCGTGCAGAAACGGCAGCCGGGAGATAAAGAAGTCCTCGAAGGCTATCTCTGCATGTTGCGGGAGGTGACCCGGCCGTACCAGATACCGTACGGGATCATGGTTCCCAAGAAGATTAACGGCCTCATCGTCCCGGTGGCGGCTTCGACGACGCATGTCGCCTTCAGTACCATCCGCATGGAGCCGACCTGGATGGCGCTCGGGCAAGCCGCCGGTGCAGCCGCCCATGCGGCAATTGGCGGAAATGTCGAGCCGCGTGCCGTTCCGATTCGCGAAGTGCAGTCCATTCTGCGTAAGCATGGCCAGGTGCTCGACTTGCCGGAAGCCCCGCGCGGGTGAATGATTGTGTAACCGAGGCGGTCGGGCGACCCCTGGTAACGCCGCGATCCGGCCCGGCATCCAAGATCGAGGGTCAGTTGTCAAAGGGAAAGGAGTGCGCGGATGGTCCAGGTGAGGGTCTTCAATCGAGAGGGTTCGTTTGTCGGTCCGGTGGACTCGCCGCGAGTGACACTCAGCGATGCCGAATGGCAATCGCGTCTCACGCCCGAGCAATTCCGTGTGTTGCGGAGCAAAGGAACCGAGCGTCCGTTTTGCGGAACGCTGCTCGACAACAAGCAGCAGGGAGTCTACGTCTGCGCAGGCTGCGGATTGCCGCTCTTTTCGTCCGATGCAAAATTCCAATCGGGAACCGGTTGGCCGAGCTTCTTCCAGCCGATGGCTCGCGAGAACATCGCCGAAGAGACGGACAAAAGCCACGGCATGGTCCGCGTCGAGATCCTGTGCGCGCGGTGCGATGGGCACTTGGGACACGTCTTTGAAGACGGTCCGCGCCCGACCGGCTTGCGCTACTGCCTGAATTCCGAATCGCTCTTCTTCACGCCAAGCGAGCACCTGGCGAAACTCGCAGACCCGGCCGCCGAATCGGGTGCCATGCCCGCAGCTTCGGGCGGGCATGCGTCGACCGAGGAAAAACCCTCGGGTGCCACTGGCGGCTTGTCCGCCAGTGCGAACGGACACACGTCCGAACGAAAGTCAGTCGATACCGCCACTGCCATCTTCGCGGGTGGCTGCTTCTGGTGCACAGAGGCAGCGTTCGAACAACTCGACGGCGTACTCGACGTCGAGAGCGGCTACATCGGCGGCAAGAAGGAGACGGCCAATTACGAGCGCGTCTGCGACGGCAACACCGGCCACGCCGAAGCAATCCGCATCACCTACGATCCGCGGCGCATCACCTACGATCAGTTGCTCGACGTTTTCTTCGACGCCCACGATCCGACACAACTCAACCGCCAGGGAAATGACTACGGCACCCAGTACCGCTCCGCCATCTTCTTCGCTGACGAGCGGGAGAAAGGGGCGGCGGTGGCGAAGATCGCGGCGCTCAACAAGTCGGGCGCGTTCGACAAGCCGATTGTCACAACGCTCGAACCACTGGAGACGTTCTACCCCGCCGAGGCGTACCACCAGGACTACGCCCGCAATAACCCCGAGCAGCCATACATTCAATACCAGGCGAACCCAAAGGTCTGCAAAGTGCGCACGAAACACGCAAAGTTAATTCGCAAGGAT
>CAZVJA010000320.1:0-3134 GCA_964626885.1 uncultured Planctomycetaceae bacterium
AAAACTGAGTCCTTGTCTGCTCTCGGATTCCCCGAAACATTCGCGAGCTGAGACGCCTGTTTCATCAGCACACAGGCCGGCGGACTCTTTATGATGAAGTCGAACGCGCGATCGTTGTAAATAGAGATCAAGGATGGAAAGGTAGTTCCCAACTGTTCCCGGGTCCGCTCGTTGAACTGCTGCACGAACTGCCCGATGTTCACACCGTGCGGACCGAGCGCGGTACCAACCGGGGGCGCCGGCGTGGCTTGGCCCGCCGTCACCTGAATCTTCACCACTGTTACCAACTGCTTCGCCATGACTTCCTCGCCGACGATTCCGCCGGATTAAACTTTCTCCACCTGCCAATACTCGAGTTCGACCGGCGTTGATCGCCCGAAGATCTCGATCAGCACCTGAATCTTGCCGTGCTCTTCGTCAATCTTGTCGATGGAACCCTCGAAGCTTTCAAAAGTTCCCTCTTTGATCTTCACCGCGTCGCCGACCGCCAGATCAATCTTGATCTTCGCCGGTTCCGCCACCGCCTCAATTTGGCGACCGAGCATGCGATCAATTTCATCCCCCCGCATCGGAATCGGCTTGCCGGCCGCTCCCGTGAAGTCACCCACCCCGCTCGTATCGCGGACGAGATACCACGTCTCGTCGTTGAGGATCATGTGAATCATGATGTAGCCGGGATACAACTTCCGCTCGGTAACGCGCGTCTTTCCCCCTTTGGTTTCCTTAACCTTTTCCGTCGGGATAATCACTTCCCCAAATTTGTGCTCCAACCCCTCGCGCTTGATGCGTCGCAACAGGGAGTCGCGAATCGACTTCTCCCGATTGCTTTGGACCTTGAGCACAAACCATTCCATCTCGTCGCTCGCCGGCGGCACATCGACCGGCACGCTGACTGCGGGCTTCGTCGATGGTGTGGACGCAGGCTCTTCGTGCTCGGCAACGGGGTCGGCAGAAGCAAGATCCTGATCGTCGGCCACCGCATCCGGATTGGCTGCCTCTTGCTCGTCGTGTTGTTGATCGACTGCAGAGGATTGGTCGTCCATCGTCACTACGCCCCCGCCCATGAAATCACCCATCCCAGTCCCGCTCGACAACCCGGAAACTGGCCGGGCCGCCTGAACCCGCGCAACCTGCATCATGTGCGATTGCCTCGGATTTTTCAACGAACGCAGCCCGGATTCACCCCATCAAGCCGGCATCCAGCGTTCCCGCCCCCTCAAACTCGCAAAATCCCCAACTGCTTGAAGATAAACACCCAGAACTGATCGTAAATAAACAGAGTAATCCCCAGCATGAACATCGTTCCAACGACGACCACAGTGGCCCGCCACAACTCCGGCCAGGTCGACCACGAAACCTTGTCCATCTCCGCTTGAACGGAAATCAAAAAATCAGCAAAACGAGGGTAATTGACCGCTCGAAACACAACCCACGCGGCGAACGCGAAGATCAAAGTCGGGATCCCCACCCGCACGCTGCTGTCGTACGAGAGCAACGGCCCCTGCGAGAGCCTCCACACCCCGAAAAACACGAACGCCAGAATGAAGACAGCCGTTAACTGCCGGGCCAAGCGCCCTTGGTTGCGCTTGTAAAAGCCGGTCGCTAACAACTCACTCCAGAAGGTGGATTCACCGTTCTTCTTGGCCATCACCACACGCCACTAGTTACAAGATTGATCGGCGGCCGGAATCACTGCCCGGCCAAAGGCACGGGCGGAGGGACTTGAACCCCCAACCGCCGGATTTGGAATCCGGTGCTCTGCCAATTGAGCTACACCCGTAAACGCCGCAAGCCCTTGCCGGAGCAGGCGACCCTCACGGACACATCCTCCGGACACTCAACACAGCCCCGGCGGTCGCACCAACTCTTTCCGCTCGCCAAACCTGCTCCCTCGAGACGAACTCCGCTACTTCTTCCGCGACTCCTTGTGCAGCGTATGACGGCGAAGCTTCGGGCAATACTTCATCAACTCAAGGCGCTCAGTCCCTCGAGTCTCCTTACTTACCCGGTAATTCCGCAACCCCGTCTCCGAGCATTCCAGCCAAACATACTCACGCATTGCCCGTCACTCCCGGCACACGCAGAGGCTGCCCGCGGGGCGAAGCTACTTATCCTCGCCGCACGAGCCGCCAGATTCATCCTCTCAACCCAGACAAGCACATTTTCGCCTCGGCCGAAAACACCTCTCGCCAGCAATCAGGCGAGAACCTTTGTCACAATCCCCGAACCGACCGTGCGTCCCCCTTCACGAATCGCGAAGCGGCTTCCCTCGACCAGCGCGATCGGCTTGCCCAACTCGACCTCAAGGCCAATGTTATCGCCGGGCATACACATTTCCGCCCCACCGAGCAATTTGACACCGCCGGTGACGTCGGTCGTGCGGAAGTAGAACTGCGGACGGTAGCCACTGAAGAACGGCGTCGCGCGTCCACCTTCGTCCTTGCTCAGAACGTAAACCTCCCCCTCAAACTTGGTGTGAGGCGTGATGGACTTGGGGGCCGCCAGAACCTGACCGCGCTCGACATCGTCCTTCTTCGTACCACGCAGAAGAATACCGACGTTGTCGCCGGCCATTCCACTGTCGAGAGTCTTGTTGAACATTTCCACGCCGGTGCAGGTCGTTTCGGCGGTGGGGCGCAGGCCGATGATTTCAACCTTATCACCAACCTTGACGATCCCCTGCTCGATACGACCGGTAACCACGGTTCCGCGACCTTCGATCGAGAACACATCCTCGATCGCCATCAGGAACGGCTTGTCGGCTTCGCGCTTCGGCTCGGGAATGTCCTTGTCGAGCGCGGCAATCAAATCGCCGATACACTTGTTGTACTTTTCGTCCGCGGGGTTATCCAGCGCGCCCTTGGCATTACCACGAACGATCGTGATGTCGTCGCCGGGGAAGTCGTACTTGGTCAACAGTTCGCGAACCTCCATTTCGACGAGATCCAGCAGCTCCTCGTCGTCAACAAGATCGCACTTGTTGAGGAACACCACGAGAGCCGGCACGTCCACCTGACGCGCGAGCAGGATGTGCTCTCGGGTTTGAGGCATCGGGCCGTCCGCCGCCGAAACGACGAGAATCGCGCCGTCCATCTGGGCGGCACCGGTGATCATGTTCTTGATGTAGTCCGCGT
>CAZVJA010000321.1:0-3068 GCA_964626885.1 uncultured Planctomycetaceae bacterium
CTTCCGCGTCTTGGTCCACAAGCTGTTTGAAGGATGAAAAAGTAAGTTCGAACGATGCATGTCAACGATTTTCTGAACCACGAAGTCAACCGCCGGCAGTTTCTGGGTTCGAGTGCCCGGAACGCCGCGGGCATGGCGGCCGGCGTTGCGGCCGCGGGGGTTGTGACTCTCGCCGGCGCGATCGCCAAGGCGGCTCCGAATGAGCGGGTGTCGCTGGGAATCATCGGTGCACGTCATCAAGGACAGTCCCTCGCGGCAGGTTTCGCGTCGCTTCCGGAGGTCGAAATCGCCGCGATCTGCGATGTTGACCAAAACCTCCGTCCCGAAGCGTTTCGCTCGATCGCGGAGTTGCAGTCCCGCGCGCCGCGCTGGGAAAAGGACTTTCGCCGCATCCTCGACGACCGCACCCTCGACGCAGTCGTGATCGCCACTCCCGATCACTGGCATGCCGCGATGACCATTCTTGCCTGCCAGGCGGGAAAAGACATTTACGTCGAAACCCCGGTCGCCCATACCCTGGACGAAGGGGGCCGGATGTGTGCTGCCGCACGCCAGTACGGTCGCGTGGTCCAATCCGGATTGCAGCAACGCAGCGGTCAGCATTTTCAGTCGGCCATCGAATTTGTCCGCAGCGGCAAACTCGGGCGGGTCAGCCTGGCCAAGGCCTGGACGGTCCATCGCCGCAAGTCGATCGGTTTTCGCAAAGACACAGCGATCCCTGAGGGGGTCAACTACGACCTCTGGCTCGGCCCCGCCCCGTCGCAGCCATTCAATGCCAACCGGTTCCACACCAACTGGCATTGGTTCTGGGACTACGGAAGCGGCGAATTGGGGCATTGGGGAGTACATATGCTCGATATTGCCCGCTGGGGACTCGATGTCGAACTTCCGACGCGCGTCTCTGCTTCGGGGGGAAAGTTCCATTTCAACGACGATCAACAAACTCCCGATACGCTCTGCGTGCAATTCAGCTATCCGGATAAGAACATCGTCTGGGAACATCGCCTCTGGAGCACGCGCGGCATTGAAGGGCGCAGTACCGCTGCCGCGTTTTACGGCGAATTCGGCACGCTGATCGTCGATCGTGGCGGCTGGAAAGTTTACGATCACAAAGAAAGCCTTTCCTCCGATACCAGTCCGCTCGCCGAACCGCACTACCGCAACTTCATCGACTGCATCCGTTCGCGAGCCATGCCGACCGCCGATCTTGAAACCGGGCGGTTGTCGAGTTCCCTCTGTCATCTGGGGAATATTGCTTACCGCCTGGGGCACGATGTAACTTTTGATCCGGTCCGGGAGACACTCGGCGACCGCGACGCCATCGCACTCTCGTCGTACGAGTACCGCCGTGAGTGGGAGCTGCCACAGGTCTAAACCTTGATGCCAGATGGGAAGGATTCCCTGTTGTACGACTGCATCATCATCGGCGCCGGGCACAACGGGCTTGTTTGTGCGTCCTATTTGGCACGTGCCGGTTGGAAAGTCCTCGTTCTCGAACGCCGCCCGCTCGTCGGCGGCGCCAGTGTGACGGAGGAACTTTGGCCCGGTTATCGTGTCTCGACCGCCTCGTACGTCGTCAGCCTCCTCTTGCCCGAAATCGAGCGTGACTTCGAGTTGGCGAAGCATGGCTATCGGGTCTTGCCGCGCACCCCCTCTTCCTTCACTCCCCTGGAAGACGGTCGTTACCTGTTCCTGGGGCGCGACCGCGAATTCAATTGCCGGGAAATTGCAAAATTCTCGCGACGCGACGCCGAAGCCTATCCCCGTTACGAAGAACTGCTCGAACGGGTGGCGGAGTGCCTGGAGCCGGTTCTCACCGCCACGCCCCCCGACCTGCTCCCTCTGCCGAAGATGTGGCGGCAAATCCCGATCGGCAAGAAATTTCGCGATTTGCGCACCGGCTGGTCTCTGTACAAAGCGCTCGAAAAACTTGGCGATCGACTTCCCGAAGCGATCGAACTTCTCACCGGCTCCGCCCGGCCCATTCTCGAGCGGTGGTTCGAGTCGGACGTCCTCCGCGGCACACTCGCGACCGATGCACTCATCGGCAACTTTCAGCCGGTCTCCGCTCCGGGCACCGCATATGTGCTCCTGCACCACGTCATGGGCTCCGCTGGCGGGGCGCGCGGTGTGTGGGGATATGTTGAAGGGGGCATGGGGGCTCTGTCCCGGGCCATCGCCCGCGCCGCGGAGGCGCGCGGTGTCGAAATTGTTTGCGATGCGGCCGTCGCATCGATCGAAGTCGCCGGTGGACGGACCACCGGAGTGCGGCTGGCTGACGGTCGACAATTCGCAGCGCGCAGCGTAGCTTCCTGCGTCGATGCCCATCTCACCTTCGAGAAGATGCTCGCTCCGGAACATCTCCCCGCGGAATTTCGCGCCGCCGTCGCTCGCATCGATTACTCGAGTGCCAGCCTGAAAATCAATCTCGCGGTCAAGGAACTGCCGAACTTTACCTCCCTCCCCGGCAACGATGACGTCGGTCCACAGCATCGCGGCACCATCCACATCGGCTGTGATCTCGAATATCTGGAACGAGCCTACGACGACGCGAAATATGGCCGCCCGTCGGAACATCCGATCATCGAGATGACGATTCCAACCTCGGTCGACCGCACCCTCGCGCCGCCGGGACATCACATCCTGTCGCTGTTCGTGCAATACGCCCCCTACAAGCTGGCCCAGGGAAACTGGGACGACGAGAAAGAAAAGTTCGCGGACCGCTGCATCGCCGAAATTGCCCGCTACGCACCGAACGTCCCCGGGTCGATTCTCCATCGGCAAGTTCTCTCGCCGCTGGATCTCGAACGCACCTTCGGCCTGACCGGCGGCAACATCTTCCAGGGTGCAATGCCCCTGCACCAACTCTTCAACATGCGGCCGGTTCCCGGCTGGAGCGACTATCGCACACCGGTGCATGGCCTCTATCTGTGCGGCAGCGCCGCACATCCCGGCGGCGGCGTGATGGGCGCCTGCGGCCGCAACGCCGCCCTCGAAATGCTCCGCGACGGCCGGAACTGAGTGAGAAACAGGCGATCGGGCTTCAGGCATTGCGAATTTCGGATTGC
>CAZVJA010000322.1:0-2919 GCA_964626885.1 uncultured Planctomycetaceae bacterium
CATCCGGGAATAACCGACGTTGCGAAGTCCATGCTGACGATCGAGTGGACGGAAAAGACCAGCGGCGTCGCCAACCCGGCCAACAGCATGTAGACCGTCTCATAGCGATGCCACGCGCGAGCCGACCCGCTCCAACCGAGGCTCAAGACACCGCAGAGGCGCGTTCGCAGTCCGGGCTGCTTGCGGTCGCGGATCGTCGCTAGATCGGGAATCAGCCCGAAGTACCAGAACAACGCCGAAACGAGAAAGTAAGTCGAAATCGCGAAGAAGTCCCACACCAGCGGCGACTTGAAGTTGATCCACAATGGTCCGCGCGTGTTGGGATAGGGGGCGAACCAGAAGGCCAACCACGGCCGCCCCATGTGGATCAGCGGGAAGAGACCGGCGCACATCACGGCGAAGAGCGTCATCGCTTCCGCCGCGCGGTTGACCGACGTCCGCCACTTCTGCCGGAACAGGAACAGCACGGCCGAGATGAGCGTGCCGGCATGGCCAATGCCGACCCAGAAGACGAAATTCGTGATGTCGAATCCCCAACCGACCGTCTTATTCAAGCCCCACGTGCCGATTCCCATCGCAATCTGATACGTGACGGAAACAACGCCAATCAGCAGGGCGGTGACTGCGATCCCCAGGCCGGTCCACCAGAGCTTGGTGGGACGCCCCTCCGGCGGCTGGCAGATATCGCGCGTGACGTCACCCAGGGATTTGTTCCCTGCGATCAGCGGCGGGCGCAAAGTGGTGTGGGTGTCAGACACCGTCGTTCTCCTTCGAACTGTTTCGCACCAGGCGCAGATAACCCACGGAGGGCTGCACGTTCAATTCTTCCAGCACGCGATATCGCCGGGCGTCGTGCATGGCGGACGCCGCGCGGCTGGCGGGATCGTTCAAATCTCCGAAGACAATCGCGCCAGCCGGACAGGATTGCTGGCAGGCGGTTTGAATCATGCCGTCGGTGACGGGGTGCCCCTGCCGGCGGGATTCGATCTTCCCTTCCTGAATCCGCTGCACGCAGAGGGAGCATTTCTCCATGATCCCCCGCATGCGGACTGTGATATCGGGATTGAGAATGAGATTCTGCAACGTGTCGTCGTGGGCATAATCGAACCAGTTGAACCGGCGGACTTTGTAGGGACAGTTGTTCGCGCAATAGCGAGTGCCGACGCAGCGATTGTAAACCTGCTGATTCAACCCTTCGCTGCTATGCACCGTTGCCAGCACGGGGCAAACCGTTTCGCACGGGGCATTGCCGCAGTGCTGGCACATCATTGGCTGGTGAACGACTTCAGGATCGTCTTCGCTTCCTGCGTAGTAACGGTCGACCCGAATCCAGTGCATTTCGCGATGCCGTCCGACCTCGTCGCGCCCCACTACCGGGACATTGTTCTCCGACTGGCAGGCGATGAGACAAGCGGAACAGCCGGTGCAGGCATTCAAATCGACGACCATTCCCCAGCGGTGCCCCTCGGCCGGGTGATCGTCCGGCCAAAGTTGTTCGGCGGAATGATGAGTCGCCGGCGCGCCCGATCCGGGATCGTGCCGATACGCGTCGAGTGTCGTTTCCTGCACAATCTCGCGGCGGCCGCTGCCGGGAGGCGACAACTCGGGTGGAACGTCAATGCTGTCGTGCATCTGCGTCGAAGCGAGGAGATGTCGGCGGCCGGTCTTCTTCAGTTGTACGCCGCCGCGAACGGAGTGCAACGCGCCGTCGACGAGCTTGGCCAACGGCGCCGCGTTGACGCCGACGAGGCCGTTCTCCCCCACGGTGGTCCTTGATTGAATCCAATGCGGCCCGACGTTTGCGAACCGCTCGGTTCCGCGAACTCCATAAGCAAGTGCCACCGACACCACGCCGTCGTGTTGCCCCGGTTGAATGAACACCGGGAGTTCAATCGTGCCTCCTTCGCCGACGGAGATCGAGACCACATCGCTCTCGGCCAACTGCAATTCGGCGGCTAGCTTGGGGCTGATAGATGCGTAATTATCCCAGGTGACTTTCGTGACCGGATCGGGGAGTTCCTGCAACCAAGGGTTGTGCGCATATCGGCTTTCCGGGATGCCCACCTTGGAGTAGAGCACCAAGGTCAACCCGTCTGTTTTCGAGATGTCGGTCATCAGCCGGACGGCATCGGTGTTGAACGTCGTTGTTGATTCGGGCACGTCCAGTTCGACAAAACCATTCTGCACGGCCTGGTTCCAGAACCGCTGGAAGCTCTTTTCCCGCTGCTGACTGGGAAAGAACTCTTCTTTCCAATGCGCTTGGAGCAGATCGAGTGCGGTCGAGGGGGTGCCGCTCCATGTACTGACGATTTCGAGAGGCGAGCGTGTATTTCCGAGCGGCGGGAGAGTCGGCTGCATCAGGCTGACGAGCCCGGCGACCGGCTCGGCGTCAAGCCACGATTCGAGCGAGTGTGGAACAGGGCAAACGAATTGAGTGTTCGCGGAAGTATCGTCGATTCGTTCCGACAGGCTCACGCTCAAAGGGAGCTTGCCGATTGCTGTCGCGAGTTCGGCTCCCTCGGGAAGATCGTGGACAGGGTCGACCCCCACCACAAAGAGTGCCGCGATTTTCCCTGCTTTCAACTCGGCGACAAATTGCTCGAGGGTACGATCGTCACCTTGGCGCTGCAGACTCGGCCTCTGGAGATCGATCGTCTCGCCATAATTCCCGAGCAGATGGTTTACATAATTGACGACCAGCTGCGTTGCAACTTCCTGGCTGCCGCAGAGAACGACGGAACGTCCGCGATGTTCCCACAGGCCGTCCGCTAGGCGGTCCAGTTCCTCATCCGCGACAGCAGATGAAGCCAACGACTCTTCGGTGCCGCCGTGTCCCGCGCGGTTCGCGATCCGTTTCGCGAGATGGCTGAGACCAAGCCCCATCTCCTCCGGCCGAATCCGAAACCGTCGATCGGCGTT
>CAZVJA010000323.1:0-2860 GCA_964626885.1 uncultured Planctomycetaceae bacterium
AGCGGAGTATCTTGAGCTTGTCGCCGCCGAAATGCGTAACCGCAAGTTCGAGCTGGCGGCTTGGGAAGTGCACGAATGCGGCAAGCCGTGGGCCGAGGCCGATGCCGACGTGGTCGAAGCGATCGACTTCTGCATGTATTACGCGGCCGAGATGCGCCGGCTGGCTGTGCCGCAGCAATGCGATTTGCCCGGGGAAGAGAACGCGTATTCGTATCGCCCACGCGGCGTGGTCGTGGTGATCGCCCCCTGGAATTTTCCGCTGGCGATTTTGACCGGCATGACGGTCGCGGCGGTTGTCACCGGCAACACCGTCATCATGAAACCGGCCGAGCAGTCACCGATCATCGCCGCCAAGCTGATGGAGATCTTCCAGAACGTCGGCCTGCCGGAAGGGGTTGTCAACTATCTCCCCGGCATTGGCGATGAGGTTGGTCCGGAACTGGTCGGCAGCCCCGATATCGATTTGGTTGCCTTCACCGGATCGCGCACGGTCGGGCTGTCGATCAACGAGTCGGCGTCGCGGACCGATGAGCGGCAACACTCCGTGAAGCGGGTGATTACCGAGATGGGGGGCAAGAACGCCATCATCATTGACGACGATGCCGATCTCGACGAAGCGGTGCAGGGGACGATCAGCAGCGCCTTTGGGTTCTCGGGTCAGAAATGTTCCGCCTGCTCGCGGGCCATCGTGCTCGAAACGGTGCACGATGCGTTCGTCGATCGGCTGATTGAAGCGACCCGCAGTCTCAAGGTCGGTCCGGCGGAAAGTCCCGAGAGCCTCGTCGGGCCGGTCATCGACGAAGATGCGTTTCACCGAATTCAGGAGTACATCTCTCTGGGCAAGAATACCGCGAAGAGCGCTCTGGATGGTGATGTCGGCAAGTTGAAGGATGATGGTTTCTACATTGCCCCGCACATCTTCTTGGATGTCGAGCCGGACTCGCGGCTGGCCCAGGAAGAAATCTTCGGCCCGGTCCTGGCGGTGATCAAAGCCCGCGATTTCGACGATGCGATTGAGATTGCCAACGATACCGCCTACGCGCTCACCGGCGGTGTTTACAGCCGGAGCCCCGCACATCTCAAGCAGGCACGGCACGAGTTTCAGGTAGGCAATCTATATCTCAATCGGGGAATTACCGGGGCGCTCGTCGAGCGCCAGCCGTTCGGGGGGTACAAGATGTCGGGCATTGGATCAAAGGCAGGAGGCCCCGATTATCTGCTGCAATTCCTGATTCCGGTGAACATCACCGAAAACACGCTTCGCCGCGGCTTTGCCCCGCCGCCGGATGCAGAGGAGTAATCGCACAGCGCGACATTCAACCGCGGAGCATGGTTTTGGGCTTCGAAACAGACGGACCCGGGAGTTCTTGCGAATTCCCGGGTCCGAGGTTTTTATCCCGCAGCGAGTTTTCACACACCAGGGGGATTTACTTCTTGAAGCTCAACTTAGCCGGCGGGACGATGAACTTGTTATTCATCTTCGGAGGCATTTGCTTCGAGAAGAGGACCGTATCGTTCGTCTTCTTCGTCACTCCGCCGTTGGAAGGGAACTTCTTCGAGTAGAGAACCGTATCGCTGTTGTGTTCCGTCACTCCGCCGCCGTTGTGCAAGTAGATCACGGTGTCATTGTTGTGCTCGGTATATCCGCCGCCGGGAGTTCCGCACCAGTCGCCGCCGTATCCGGGATAATAGGTGGTGACGGTTTCACGAGTCAGTTCCCCATGCGGTTTGCCGTAGGTGGTCCAGGTCGGGCCGAATTCATGCACGAGGCGGCCGTAGTCATCGTAGAAGTAACGGTCGACGTACTTGAAGGAGCCGGGATCCATGTAGCCGCGGTTCCAATCGTAGGCACTTTCGCGAACCCGCGTGCGATCATTGTAGATGTAGGTATGATCGTTGAACGGATCGTAGCTGATGCTGCCGCTCTGCCATCCGTCGACGTAGGGGTTACCGGCTTTGGCCGCAGGGGTGAAACCCATCACAGCGACAGCCAGAGTGGCGATTCCGAAAAGCGTGGTCGTGAAAGTCTTCATGGTTCGTCTCCCGTTCTGAAAAGTGGTTGTTTCTGTCTGCCCTGTTTCTTCACCAACCTGGTGAAGTCTGCCCGAGTCCGCGTGTCGAGTTGATTCTTTCTTTTCCTCTCGTTTCTCAGCGTTCATGGCAGTGAATAGATCGCAACCACCGTGCCATTTCAGATTTCGCGGTTTTATTGAGTTGTAAGTTTCTATTTTGCAGTGGTTTATTGTTTTTCTTGCCTTTTCTCTTGGGAGTTTCTTGGTGTTGTCTTATTGATTTTATTTGTATCTATTTGAATTGTTTTCCGTGCTTTTGTGTTGTCTTTCTGATGGTGTTGTTGTGCGCGAGTGGGTCCGCGAAGCAGGGGAGGCAATGCCGTGAGCTGCAGAACGCCGGAATCAGAACGTACGTTGAATCGTGCTTGGAGCCGGAGAGCTCTGCCTGGCCTGCCAGGGTACTGAAACCTCGCAGCGGGCTGTCGCGGCGATTGATATGCAGGAAGTCGCGCGACTCCAACCTGGAGAGAGGTTCGACGGATCGTCCGATGGAGAGGGGGGGGTGAAATAGGCGACTGCTCGGCCATTCTTCCCGTCGCGTCTCGGTTCATTCGAACCGTGAGCTGCTCTCGATCCAACCATACTTTATGGAGTTGCGATAGGGCATTCGGTCGCGCGGGCTCTCTGTGTAGCCTTCCCATTTTCACGTTGCATTGCTGTTGGGCTGCGTAGTCTGCAAAAAGATTGTCGAAAATTCTGATTTTCTCGACTTTGACGGCAGCCTGACCTGTGCAATTGCCGATATCCGTCTAAGATTCGGCCCCCTCTCATCTTACTCACGTCTTAGA
>CAZVJA010000324.1:0-2845 GCA_964626885.1 uncultured Planctomycetaceae bacterium
CATGGACAATCATCGGTGGGCACCGCCTACTCTACGAAACTAACTGAGGTTTTCTTCTCGCCCTGAAAGCCACCCGTAATCTATTTCCCTGTGCCCTGCCCCTCGGTTGCGTTTTTATGATGCCTGGTGTCGACGCGTTCGCAGCTGCGGCGCGGCCGAACGTCGTGATCTTTCCGGCTGACGACGCGGGCTGGGGAGATTACCGCCATTCCGGCAATCAGCAGGTCTCCACACCAAATATAGATTCCATCGCGACGGCCGGGGTGTCGCTCGACCGCTTCTATGTTTGCCCCGTTTGCTCTCCCACCCGGGCTGAGTTCCTCACCGGCCGGTATCATCCGCGCGGCGGGGTGTACGGTGTTTCGACCGGACAGGAGCGGCTCAACCTCGACGAAAAAACCGTCGTGGAGGCGTTCCGCGCGGCCGGCTACGCGACCGGGGCGTTCGGTAAGTGGCACAACGGCAGCCAATGGCCTTATCACCCGATGGCACGCGGATTCGAGGAATACTTCGGCCACACCTCGGGGCACTGGGGCGAATATTTCGACGCGCCTCTTGAAGAGAATGGCCGCATGATCCGTACGCGAGGTTATATTGTCGATGTTTGCACCGATCGCGCGCTCGGCTTTATCGAACGGAACAAGGACCGGCCTTTTTTCTGCTACGTTCCCTTCACCACGCCGCACTCGCCGTGGGGGGTGCCCGAGGAATTCTGGCGGCGATTTCGAGACAAGCAGATATCGCAGCACGCCACCGACCCGAGCAAGGAGGTGCTCGACGAAACCCGCTGCGTCCTGGCGATGATCGAGAACCAGGATTGGAACGTCGGCCGGGTGCTCGCCAAGCTCGACGAACTGCAACTTCGCGACAATACGATCGTCCTGTACTTCTCCGATAACGGCCCGAATACCTTCCGCTGGACCGGCGGCATGAAGGGACGCAAGGGAGACACCGACGAAGCCGGCGTGCGCAGCGTCTGTTACTTCCGTTGGCCGGCTCAACTCCCCGCCGGGCACACCGTCACGCAAATTGCTGGTGCGATCGACCTGCTTCCGACTTTGACGGCGCTTGCGAATGTACCGCGCATCGGCGACAAGCCGCTCGACGGACGTGACCTCACTCCGCTGCTGTGCCACCAAGAGACCGATTGGCCCGAGCGGATGATCTTCTCGACCTGGGTTGGACGAGTCAGCGTCCGAACACAACGACACCGGCTCGACGACAAAGGCCAGCTGTTTGACATGCTGGCGGACCCGGGCCAAACATCACCGATCAATGATCGCGCGCCGGAAGTGGCGGCGGGGCTACAAGCAGCCGTGGCGAACTGGCGAGCAGAAATGTTCGGCGGCAAAGGTTCGGACTTAGCGAACTCAAAAGGGACAGGGGCAGGGAACGCACGGCGGAAAAGCAGCGTTGATCCCCGGCCGATTCCGGTCGGCTACCGCGAGTTCCCGATCACCATGCTCCCGGCACGCGATGGGGAACCTGTGGGAGATGTTCGTCGCAGCAGCGGAGCGCCGAACTGCTCCTACTTCGTGAACTGGAGGAGCAAAGAGGACCGCATGGTCTGGCTGCTCGATGTCCACACAGCAGGACGTTACGAAGTGACGATCGATTACACCTGCCCCGAAGCGGACGCCGGTTCGCTCATCGAATTGAGTTTTCAGGAAAGCAGACTGACGGGGCGCGTCTCACCCGGCTGGGATCCGCCGCTCTACACCAATCAGGACACGCTCCCCCGCCCTGCCGCGGAATCAACCATGAAAGAGTTCCGAACATTGAACGTCGGCACGTTTGAATTGAAAGCGGGCGAGGCGCCGCTGACCTTGCGCGCCCTGGAGATCCCGGGCCAATCGGTCATGGACGTCCGCCGCGTCACTCTGACGTTGTTGCCGTGAGATTGATATTGAAGTGGGCAGCACCGATTGCCGTGCAACCGGTGTGGCTTGACCACAAAGCGCCAAGCTGGGCTATCGATGAGGATCGTTCTGTTTGCTTGCAACACGAAAGTTGATCGGACATCCTTGGTCAGTTACCATAGAATCCCGCCTTGGATATAGTACGCGGAGGTTTCAGCTCTGTTCATAATCCGCCGTAAACTATCTCTCTTCGCATGCGTGGTTGTCGTGCTGGCACTCATCGCCCTGCACGAAGGACCCAGGGTCATTGCCGCCGAGCCGGCGCTCCCCGACCCTCAGTTCCTACAGATGTGGGGAAAACTGGGAGCTGAACCGGGGGAGTTCAATTTTCCCATCGGCATCGCGATGAATCGGGCTGACGAGATACTCATCACCGATCACTACAATAATCGCTTGCAGAAGTTCGACGGCAACGGCAAGTTGCTCGCGCATTTCCCGGTGCTCCCGAACCCTGGCGGAATCGCGATTGATGAGGCGGGGAACATCTACCTCGGGCATTTCCCGGCCTCGTCAAGGGTGAAGGAGAAATATCCTGATCGTCTCTCGATGTATTCCGCTGAAGGCAAGCTGCTGCACGAGTGGGGCAAGAGCGGCACCGGTCCGCGCGAGTTCGACTACATCGGCGGGTTGGCCTTGGCGAACGGCAGGCTGTACGTGGCCGATCAAACCAACCACCGCGTCCAAGTGCTTGACAGAGAGGGGAACTTTCTCTCGATGTGGGGCAAGTACGGTGGGAAAACCGGCGAATTCGCCGGCACGACCAACCCGAAGTCGCGCGTCGGCGGACCGAATTTTCTCGCCCTCGACAGCCACGGAAACGTTTACACGACGGAATCGATGAACGGCCGCGTGCAGAAATTCACCGCCGACGGTACGTTTATTTCGGCGTTCGGCGGGTTGGACGACAAACCCGGCAGCTTCGGCGG
>CAZVJA010000325.1:0-2797 GCA_964626885.1 uncultured Planctomycetaceae bacterium
ACACCGACCAAGCCGCCCGCGAGACGTTTGCGATCCTCAAGCGGGGACTCGACAGCGACAGCCTCGACGAACTGCTGGAATGCCAGGTGCGACAGGAGACGTTCAAGAGGCTGGTGACGTGAGGGGAAAACCGGAGGATGGAGAATGGAAGATAGATGATGGAGCAACGCATGCGGTTCGCGCCTTTACCATCCTCCATCTTCCTCCCTCCATATTCCTTCTTACTCTGCGCTCTCCGCGATCTCTGCGGTAAAACATCTTCGCGCGGGTGATCGGGCACCCGTCACCCCGCGTACTCCGGCAAGAACCGCTTCCAGTTCTCGTAGAGCATGTTGTGAATCATCTCTTCGGGAATTTGCGGCAGGTTCGTCCCTTTCACGACGTCGTTCACTTTCCACTGGCCCGCGATGACCTGCGCCGGCGTGGCGGAGGGGAAGTCGGAGCCGAAGATCAGCTTGTGCTCGACGCCGTATTCGAGCGCGGTCATGAACGCCTGGTAATGCCGTAATGGCCGGTAGTGGAGCGCGGAGATGTTGGTGTAGAGGTTCGGGTGCTTGCGGATGAGGACCACGCATTCATCCTCCCACGGGTGCCCCATGTGCGCGATGACGATCCGCAGGTCGGGGCAGGCGATCGCGATGTCTTCGAGCAGAATCGGGTTCGCATACTTCAGCGGTCCCGGCCGCACGAAGGACGTTCCCTGGTGAATGTTCACCGGAATGCCCAACTGCTCCGCCTTTTTGAACAGCGGCAGATGCTTCGGGTCTTGCGGGTTCCAGTTCTGGTAGATCGGCGAACACTTGAGCCCGCGCAAGCCGAGGTCGTTGACGTAATGCTCCAACTGCTCGACACAGTCGGCGTCGTTCGGATCGACCGAGCACCAGCCGATGAATCGCGGGGAATGTTTGCGGACGAACTCGGCAATCAGATTCTGGTCGGCGTTGATGCCGCAGAAGGGAGCCTTGATGCCGAAGACGATCACCCGGTCGCATTCCTTCGTCGCCGCGAGGAGCGTCTCGGGGGTTGAATCGAAGGCGTTGTTCTGCGGCGTGTTCGCCCCTGCGAAGTAGACGTCTTTCGACAGCCGCATCTTCGCCTTCTTGGCTTCCCAAGCGAAGGCGACGAACTCGTCCGAGAGATGGTCGGGATACCACATCAGGTTGGTGTGAGTGTCGAAGAGCATGCGAGACAGGAGTTAGAGTATTCAGGGATTAGGGGAAGAAACAGGCTTCAGGGGGTCAGGCTTCGGGCTTCAGGAAGACACGAAATTAGGGGCTAGGGTTTTATGGTTCGAGGGTGCGAGGCCTAGAACCCTAACACCGTAAAACCCTAGAACCATCAGGCGCGTCCATGTTCAATCCTCCGTCTTCCTCCCTCCGTCCTCCTTCTTCGGGCTTCCCGCCTCACCGCGACGAGTGCTGCCGCAGCCCTTCGGCGATGGCGACGTGCAGTCCGAAACAGATTCCCGCCCCGAGCAGCGCCATCAGCACGAGGATCCCTTCTCCATTCCCACGGGGTCCACCACCACCAAATTCGACCATGCTGATGCAGCAGCCATTGAACAGAAAGACCGTGGCGAACGCCAGCGGCACGGCTCCCCACTTCACGTAGAGCGACAGAAACGCAATCAGATGCAGAAAGACGAAATACTGCGAGACGAAGAAATACGCCCCCGGCTCGTCAATGAGTTCTTCAAACCCTTTGCCGAAATCCTCCGGCGAAAGCCACGCTCCCACGAAGAACCAGAACACCGCCGGCACCAGCCCCAGCAGACATCCCGCGATTTTGGAATAGACGATTTCTCCCTGCGAACGGGGAACCATCCACAAGGTCGAAAGGGTCTTCCATTTCAATTCGTCGTAGAAGATCCGCGACGTGTAGATGATCGGCTCGATGGCCAACCCCCACAAGCAAGCGATCATGAAGATATCGCCAATCTCATCTATGCGGAGCCGACTCCCCGGCATCCACACAAAGACGATAAGGATTGCAAGAATCAACGAGGGGTAAAGCAGCATTTTCAAAATGAACCACGATCGGCTGCCGGCGATGAAATGAAAATCCTTCCACGCGATGGCGTTCGCCCAAGGCCGGCCGATGCGCATGAATCGCAACCGCGGCAGAGGATTCGAGAACAACCCCCGCCCCGGCGTCACCGGCGTTTCTTCCTGCGGGATAAAGACGAACGCTCCCCAGGCCAGCAGAAAGAAGATCGCCGCACCGATCAGGTTGCTCGACACCTGATAGTTGAAGAACGGATCGGAATAGCCGGTTGTCATGATTCGCCCGATCTGGTCCATCGGCGAAACTTTGGACAACCAATGAGTGACTTCAAAGACGATTACACCAATCGTCGCGAACAGGCCGTATCTTTGATTGGTCAGCCAGCCAAGCCCGGCGTTGTTCAGGAACCAGGGCAAAAAGACGAGCAGCACCAGCAAGCCGACCATTCTCCACGACGCGGAGGACGAATGCTTGGACAACACGGAAATCAACAGGCCGAGATTGCCCAGCAGCAGCATCTCCGCCAGAAGGGTGACGTAGGCGGAAAGCACCTGGTGCATCGTCACGCCGCCGAGCGTGATCGCCAGGAGCGTGAAAGGGAGTTGCAGCGATAATAGCACGATCGCGGTAATTTGCCGCGGCACCGATTTTCCCAACAGGATGGCCACGGGGTTAATCCCCGCCATTCGCAACAGCCCCAGCGACATCTCTTCCTTCTCTTCGGTAATCGGGGTCGCGAAGTAACTCGCCGCCGCAAGCATCAGGAAGTAGCAGCTGACGTAGCTGGTCATCG
>CAZVJA010000326.1:0-2739 GCA_964626885.1 uncultured Planctomycetaceae bacterium
GCGTCGCAACAGTGATCTTTCTGCCGTTGGTGGGGGTCGCGATCTGGATCGGCCAGAGTATTCCCTTCAACGTTGAGGGGTATTTGATGTCCTGGGATCCTTCGCTGACGGCGGATGGTGCGAAGAACCTCGCGCACAAGATCTGGGACGTGTCGCTGTTGATCTACTGCTGCATTGCGTCGGTGGTGCCGCTGTGGCTGCTTCTTCAGCCGCGCGGACACTTGGGGGGTTACTTCTTATATGTGGCTCTGGCGGGCGGGGCGCTGGGTTTGATCTTTGGTGGGAAGCCGATTCAATACCCGGCATTCACCGGTTGGAGCACGCCGGAAGGGGCGACGCTCTTCCCGATCTTGTTCATTACGATTGCCTGCGGGGCCTGTTCCGGCTTTCATTCGCTGATCGCCTCCGGGACGACTTCGAAACAACTCCGCTACGAAACGGATGCGCGACTCATCGGTTATGGCGCGATGCTGCTGGAGGGAATGGTGGCGATCGTCTCGCTCTGTTGCGTGATGATGCTGGCGCCAGAATCGCCGGCGCTGCGCACTGCCGGCGGCAAGCCCGCGCCGAATTTGATTTACGCGCAGGGGATCGGCAGCTTTCTCCAGGTGCTGCACATTCCGCCGGCGCTCGGGGTGTCGTTCGCGCTGATGGCGTTTACGACGTTCGTGTACGACACGCTCGACGTCTGCACGCGGCTGGGACGGTACATCATTCAGGAACTGACTGGCTGGCACGATCGTCGCGGGCGCTGGCTGGGGACGATTCTGACGGCGGGCGTGCCGGTGTTTTTCGTCATGCAAACAGCGGTCGATCCGGTGACGGGGAAGCCGATGCCTGTGTGGCTCACCTTCTGGGCGCTCTTCGGGGCCAGCAACCAGTTGTTGGCGGCTTTGACATTGTTGGGGGTGACCGTCTGGCTGTGGCAGACGCGCCGTGCGAAATGGGTCTGGCTGGTGACCGGCGTACCGATGGTTTGGATGTACGTCATGAGCAGTTGGGCGTTGCTCGGATTCGTCCGCAAACCGCTCGAACCTTGGCTGGAGGGAACGTCCGGTCTTGGCGAACTGGCGCGGTCGGGCCGATTGTCGAATCCAGTTCCCTGGGTGGCGCTGGTGCTCGTCGCACTGGCGGCTTTAATGCTCATCGAGGCCGTGCGGGTGGTATTTCTCCGAAGCGTGGATCGCGCTCCCCCGCAAGAACCCGAGGTGGTGACGGTGTGACATAGCGCCGATGCGCTCCCGGTGATGCGTATTCTCCGCGCGGATGTCAAAGACGTTCTCGCGAGTCGCCTGTTACGAGCTTTTGACGAAACGATCCAAGCGGCCGAACGAGGTGTTGAAGGAATCTCCGTGGAACAGATCATTCACTACATCGAGGAAATCGCGGTCTATTGGTCAGGCCAGCTGGAACACGGAGGTTTCTGGCTGATCTTCATCTTGATGGCGGTCGAGAGTTCGGTGATTCCGCTGCCGAGCGAAGTGGTGATGCTCCCCGCAGGCGCGCTCTGCACCCAGGGGAAATTGAGTTTATGGAGCGTTGTGGCCGCCGGGACGCTGGGAAGTCTGTTCGGCTCGCTGTGCTGTTATTTTGTCGCGATGTATCTGGGGCGCGCGTTTCTATGGCATTACGGCCGGTATTTCTTCCTGCCGCGCGACAAATTTGAGTGGGCGGAGCGCGAATGGAATCGTCACGGAGAAGTGACGATCTTCGTTTGCCGGCTGCTGCCGGTCATTCGTCATCTGATCAGCATTCCCGCGGGGCTGGCGCGGATGGATGTTTGGAAGTTCAGTCTCTGGACGACAGCCGGCGCGGGCTTGTGGGTGCTGATTCTCACGATGACCGGATATTATTTGGGGGAAAAGGCGCTTCTCTGGTGGGAGCAGTGGAAACGCGAGATCACGATTGGGATGTTCGTGGCGACGGGCATTCTCGTGGCGGTCTACGTGATCCGACATCGTCGGCGTGCCGATTCCGTCGTCGCCGAGGCGAACACGCCATAGTTTTCGGTCGTGTATGCTTCGCTCGAAACGCGACCCGACAGAACGCGAAGCGGACAGCAGCCAAACTCATCGGTATCATCACAGAGTGTTCAAACAATCAACGGATGCCAACCCTGGTGCTCAGGGTGACATCGTGTCGAAAAATGGGTTGGGAGTGACTTACAACACCGTGGCCACAGAAACAAGCAGAAAAAAAGAGACCACCCCCGGTCCGGTTCCGGATGCAGGAACCAATGGGGCAATTCCCCATGAATCAGTCGAACATCACCAAAGCTTCTGGCTGTGGGTGATGTGTCTGACCGGCGTCGATTATTTCAGCACGCTTGGGTATCAGCCGTCGATCGCTTTTGAAGCGACCGGATTGCTCTCGCCTCTGGCGACGACGTTTTTGGTGCTGGTGACGTTGTTCGGCGCCGTGCCGGTCTATCGGCACGTTGCGGGTTCGTCACCGCACGGGCAAGGATCGATCGCCATGCTGGAACGGCTGGTGCACGGCTGGACCGGAAAGTTCCTGGTGCTCGTGCTGTTGGGATTCGCCGCGACCGACTTTGTGATCACCAAAACGCTTTCGGCTGCCGATGCCGCGGAGCACTTGATTCACAATCCGCTCTGGGAGGGAACGCCCGCGGTTCTGCACCACGAGATGCTGATTACGATGGGGCTCCTGATGATTCTGGGGGCGACTTTTCTGCGCGGCTTCCGCGAGGTGCCACTTTTGTTCTGATTTTGGCCAACA
>CAZVJA010000327.1:0-2733 GCA_964626885.1 uncultured Planctomycetaceae bacterium
AATCCTCCCTTCCTCAACCCACCCAATTTGTCTCATGAGTGCTGACGGCGGACACCTCCGAGAATAGAATATATTCCTACAACTATGATTTCGTTCGTAAAATAGTATAGAGTAATAAATCAGGTTCAACACGCTGCTTCGAAAACTATCGAGAGGTAATAGAACACCACCGCACTCGAAAAATCAGATTCTTTGAAATCGAAGTCCTATGTGTCGTCTATCTGGCCTATACTTTCGACTTGAATATCCCGGCATGACGGTGTGAGCCGCCCCAACCGTCAACGTTCAATAAATGCATACCACGGCGTTCATTAAATGGGCAACAGAAAATATAACTAACGGAAATTGCACAATAAAATGAATTTGCGAGTATTACTCAAGATAATAAGTCTGCCAAAAATGGCTGAGTATGGTGAGGAGAGGCCCTGCTCCCAGAAAATAGTGTGCAAGTTTTTTTTGAGGTGAGTATGTTGCTTTGTTGCTTTCTGTTGCTTTCCTACAGCCCTTAATGACGCGAGCGCACTGTAATTTGGTAGGATTAGAATCACACATATTTTGGGTGGGGGAGGGCCAAAAGAAAGCAGCACAAAGCAACAAAGCAACATCCCCCCCCTCACTAGAGATCGTTTTTGACGGAGTACCAATCACCGCGTCCCTTCTCATCACGCCTTTGCAGTGTGACCACCCGACCTCCGACAGAGACCGGCGCGTCGACGTATCGCTTCAGTCGTTTCGCCACCGACTTCGCTGAGACGTGTTGCCCGGATGTCAGTTCGGGAAACAAGAACTCTCGCAACATCGTGCTGTGCGTGTTCGCTCCATCGTTGATCGCGTCCGCGACCGCCGCCGCCTTGAATTTCACCGGCCAACTTTCGCTCATCACCTCCAACACCTCAGCCAAGCCGGCCGTCTCTTCCTCATCCTCCTCCTGCCTCAGGAACAGCTTTTCGAAATCGACCTCCTCCCCGTTCAGCCACGCTGCATTTTCGATCGCCGACCCCACCAACCGCCACCACATCTTGAACCGCGTCTTGCAAGCGGCGTCGCGCGCTTCGTCGAGGAATGGATTGCCCAGCAGCAGCGTGTAAAATGCACGCATCAGCTCGACACGGTGCCCCTCGGTCCAACCAAGGGGATCGGGATGCGTGAATGGACGGTTCTCGGGGTCGGGCCGTTCCGCCTCCAATCGCACCACCAGACTGCGCGACGCCAAGTCGCCCTTCGGCCCGATATTGTTGCCGGTGAATAGATGAATCGTCGAAGCGGCAGTTGCCACCATTTCGCTCACCCCGAGCTTGCGATCGGAGTAATATGCAGACGTGCAGGAGCGTTCGATGTGCGGGCAACTGATCTGCGAGCCGCGCGCAATGTTGTCCCACAGAATATAAGGGATGCCGGCCAGGAAGTAGCTAAAGAGCGCCTTGCGCCGTTCTTCCTCGTTGGTCGACCACGCCGCAGCCGCCGCGTGCAATCCCGTGACCGCCATGATCAGCATCCTCAACGTCGTCGTCTTGCCGTTGCCGCGCTTTCCGGCGGTCACAAAAAACGCGGGCCGGTCCGGCAACAGTGATCGCTCTATCAGGGTGAGGGCGGCGGCGATGATCGAACATTTTCCCGCATAGTCACATGCCACGTCACACAGCCAGTCGTCGGTCAGAAACCGCATGGCTTCGGCGACAGCATTATCGTCACAGTCTTCCCGCTGCGGAATCGCCGCGCGCAGTTCTTTCGGGATTTTGAAGATTATTCCGCGCTGACGATCGAGCCCGTCCGGCATCAACACAACGCCGTCGGCCAACACGATCGGCAGTGTGCTGATCGCCACCACCGTCGGCAGCGAGTCATGACGCTGGCGAAAATGACGGACAAACTCCATCGGCAGGTGCACGGACCGGCCATCCTCGTCGACGAAGTCGATATACCTCTCGATCAGCTCCGCGCATTCGCGTTCGTCGAGTTGATGCAACACCCACTGCTCGGGCGGTGGTAGTCTACTCATTCTCGCTCTCCTTCATCTTCGACAGTAGAAAACGCATGTAGTCCCTGCATGGCGACGCGGCGCATCAACGTCGTCACACCTTCAATGTTGCGAGTTGGTGGTTCGGAATCCGGCGCTCCCGCCAGTTCGTCTTCGATCGTCCCCATCGCCGGCAACCACGGCGCATCGATGGGCGGAACCGGCGTCATGGGGCGGGGGTCGAGGCGTTCGGCGAGCTGGCGCGATTTTTCGTCCTGTTCGCGCTGTGCTTCGCGTTGCTTCTCCGCTTGTCGAATCATGGAGGCAACGACGCGCTTGCCGACGCCGCTGCGTTTGGCGGCGAGTTCAATCAGATGCTCCCGGTCGGTCGGGTCGATATCGGCCTGCGCTATCTGTCCGATGAGCACTTTCACCGCAGCGTCGCGTTCGCTGTTTTCGATTGCGGTGCGAACGGCGCGCGCGTCGTTCTTGAGTTCATAGGTAGTCAGACCGTGCGCGAACGAATGAATCCAGGGCGTGCCGTCCGCCCGCCGCATGATCCTCGCCTTGCACCGCCCATAACCGACGCCCTCCAGCGGGTCGGCGAGGGTTTCGCCTTCGAACCGCTCCGGATCGGCGAGTACGTCGGCGACCGTGTGTCCCCTCAAACTAGGTTCATCAAACGGCAGCATCACATCGGGCAACAACGTGCCATCGCACTGCCGTTCGATCGGCCATCTGGCTTCGTCGAGGGGCAGCCCGGTCCGCTGGGCGAA
>CAZVJA010000328.1:0-2728 GCA_964626885.1 uncultured Planctomycetaceae bacterium
ATTTCACCCGTCCCCGGGAGTTTCGCGGAATGCAGGTTCCGGATGTGTTGTTGAGCGGGAACCATGAGGAAATCGCCCGCTGGAGACGGGAACAAAGTCTGCTGAGGACCCGTGAAATGCGGGGCGAATTGCCTTCAAAGGGTGGTTGACGCCAAAACGATTTTCGCTTATTGAGCGTAGAGAATTGTCGAACTTTGCAAGGATAGAGAAGTCATGCACAAGCTGTTGAAGCTCGCGGAAGAATCGAGCCTGAGAGAAGAACCGCTGCAATTTGAGATCGGCGACACCGTCTCCGTACACACGCGGATTCTCGAAGGTGAAAAAGAACGCATTCAGCTCTTCACGGGCGTCGTCGTAGCCCTGAAGGGGAGCGGAGTGCGGGAGATGTTCACGGTTCGGCGGATCGTCGCCGGCGAAGGGGTCGAACGAACGTTCCCCGTCCATTCGCCCAAGATCGCCAAGCTCGAGGTCAAGCGACACGGACACGTCCGCCGCGCGAAGCTGTATTACCTTCGCGATCGAGTCGGCAAAGCCACCCGCCTGACTGAGCGCCGCGGCGCGGGGGTTGAAGGAGAAGCGGAACAATGATCGATCCGGCTTGCGGGCCGGGGCCCGGCGGTGTACCGCCGACGTTCCACGGTCCGGCGGCCGGAGAGATGCTGGAGAAAGTGACTGCGGAGATCGGCCTGCCGCGCGTCGCTGTTTGACGCGGAAGAACCGGTTGCGGCAGAACTCCCGATTGCGAGGCGGCCATGCGTCACTGGTGGCGGCGAATGCTGGGTTCGGGAGGAGAGCGCGAGGCGGCGCGGTACTTACGGAAGCAGGGCTACAAGATCCTCGCCCGAGGATTTACCGTCCGCATGGGAGAAATCGACCTTGTAGCTCTCGATAAGGACTGCTACGTCTTTGTCGAGGTCAAAACCCGCCGGTCGAACAGCGCCGGCCGGCCCGACGAAGCGGTGACGGTCGACAAACAAAAACGAATCACCCGCGCCGCGCTCGCCTACTTGAAACGAAAAAAATTGTTGGAGTGTTCCGCACGGTTTGACGTCGTCGCCATCCTTTGGCCGGCCGGAACCAAAACGCCCGAAATCACGCATTACAAACACGCTTTCGAACCCACCGGTTTTGGTCAGATGTACTCATGAAGATCGGACTCGTCGGCTACCAGGGAAGCGGCAAGAGCACGCTGTTTGAATTGCTCACCGGCATCAAGCCCGATCTGGCCAAAGCGCATACGGGTCAGCTCGGCGTGGCTACCGTTCCGGACGAGCGCTTCGACGGGCTGGTCAAACTCTTCAATCCCAAGAAGACCTCTCCGGCGCGCATTGAGCTGCTCGATACGCCGGGCTTGAGCCGCAAAGATCACGAAGCCAATGCCCAGAAGCTCGGCGTGATTCGCGAAGGGGCGGCGCTGGTGCACGTCATCGGCTGCTTTGCGGGGAGCGATCCGGTTGCCGACGCCGAAAGCTTTGAGGACGATCTGGTGCTTGCCGATTTGCAGGTCGTGACGAACCGCATCGCGCGATTGAAAAAAGACACCACCAAGCCGCGCCCCGACCGCGAGGAATTGCAGGGAGAATTGCACGCACTCGAACCGATCGAAGCAAAACTCTCCGCCGGCGAGTCGCTGCTGGATTTCGAGTTCAGCGAGATTCAGGAGAAGGCGTGCAAATCATTCGCGCTGCTCACACGCAAGAAGCAGTTGCTGGTGCTCAACACCTCCGACGCGGCGCGCGATGAAAATGTCATCCGCCATCTTGAAGCGAAAGGTTATGTCGTCGTCTCGGCGCCGATCGGTCTGGAGGTCGAAGTCGCTCAGCTACCCGAGGAAGACCGCGCGGTCTTCGCCCAGGAGATGGGCCTGGGAGAACCGAGCGCGACGAAACTGCTGCGGGCGATCTTCGAGGTGACCGATCAGATCACCTTCTTCACCAGCGACGAGAAGGAAGTACACGCCTGGCTGCTCGAGCGCGGCGGGACCGCCCTCGACGCCGCCGGCACCATCCATACCGACCTGGCCCGAGGTTTCATCCGGGCCGAGATCATGTCGGTTGCCGACCTGATCCGCCTCGGCTCCGAGAGGGAAGTGAAGGCCGCGGGTCTGCACCACGTGGAAGGCAAAGAGTACGTGATGCAGGACGGCGACGAGATCGTGGTGCGGTTTAACGTGTGAGTCCCAGAAATTAGCTCGGCCGATTTGCCTCGACTCAACATTCTGGCTGAAATTTCGCCGAAACCCGCCCCCCTCGGCGGGGTTAATTCTCTCAGGCGGGCCCGAAACTGCCGGATGAGAACCCGGGCCTTCGGCGTCGCCTCTTCAGGTTTTGCAATTCTCGCGGAGCCTGAGGCCGGGCCGATCCTTGCATTTGCCATTTCGAGGGCTTCCCATGCCTGAATCGCGACAGTCAAATCGGACACAAGTTACTGTCCTTGCGGCGTTTTTGCTGGTGCTCGGACTTCCGGCCACGCCCGGTTGGGCCGGCGACGGCAAAACCGAAAAGCCGAAGGCACACACCGACTTTAAGAATCCCCGGGCTGTTGCGGCAGCCGTGGACCGAGTGATCAAGGACGAACTGGCAAAGTCGAAGACCGAGCCGGCTCCTCTCACCAGCGACGATGATTTTCTCCGCCGGGTCTCGTTCGATCTGGCCGGGACGGTCCCCTCCCCCGGTGAAGTGGCTCTGTTCGGGCTCGATCCCGATGCGGAGAATCGGGCGAAACTGAT
>CAZVJA010000329.1:0-2670 GCA_964626885.1 uncultured Planctomycetaceae bacterium
CACGAGCGGCGTGGATTTCAGGCAAAAGGCCTGGGAGATCCCAGCGGTGGCCAATTTGCCCCCGGTAAAGATCGGCTACGGCGCTTTTATCAACAACGTCATCTCGTTCCTGATCATCGCGTTTGCTGTGTTCATGCTCGTGAAAGCGATGAACGCCGCCGAGGCGAAATTGAGCTTGGGTCTGCAGCCCGATGCGCCTCCGCCGCCAGAAGATGTGTTGCTGCTGCGCGAGATTCGCGATGAGTTGAAGAAGCGCACGGTGTGACGCGGAACCTTACAACAACGAATGCAACAACAGCAACAATATCAAACACACCAGAACATTCCGGCTCCCTTCCCCGCCGCGGGGACGGTTGGGGAGGGGGATGTCCATGCACGCGCAGTCACCCCTCCCTAACCCTCCCCGTCGAAAGGGAGGGAACGGAAGAGAAGCATTGCATGCGCGTGTGTCTGTTGTGATTTAATCGAACAGCGACTTCATTAAATCCTTCGTGACCACCGGCCGCGGGCTGATGAGCATTTCAGCGGCCAGCACGCCGGCGCTGCGACCGAGGTAGCGGTCGGCGGCGTCGACGCGGTCGAATAGGTGCTCCTTCTCGGGCGGGAACTGCGTTTTGTAGCAGCGGATCGCGTCGAGCTTGCGGCCAAGCGTAGCTGAAATGTCGACGACGATCTGGCTGCCCGGGTTCGGTCCGCCGGCGAGCGGCGCGCCGAGCATGCAGTAGAGCTGCTTCCCGATGATGTGCGGTGGTAGGTGTTCGAACTGTTCGTCCCACTTCGTGAGCCGCGAGTAAAAAACGGCGGCGTCGGTGATAAGCATCGCTTGCCAGTGATCGGGCGAGGCCATCGGCGTTTTGTCGCCGAGGCCGATCACGAGCTTGGGTCGGTGCTTGCGAAATTCGATCGCAAGTTTCACCCGGGCTTCGAACGAATCGAACAGCCGGCGGTTCGGCAGGTGCAGCAGCGTGCGAATTTGGACGCCCAAGGCTTCGCCAGCCGCCTTGGCCTCGGCCAGACGGACATCTGGCCCCGGCGAAAGCGGCGTGGGTTCGCCATCGGTAAGGTCGATGATGCCGACTTGGTAGCCGGCGTCGACCAGTGCGGCGAGGATGCCGCCGCAGGCGATTTCGACGTCGTCGGGATGGGCGCCGACAGCGATCACGTCGAGCGGTTGGTAAGCGGGCGTGGAAGCAGTATTCATAATCTATTCATAGCGACAGGCGGCTCGCCTGTCATAGGATTTTGTTTGAAAGATCAGTAGTTTGACGCCCACGCACCTCACCCTTGCCCTCTCCAGGATTATGCATGTGCTCGCAGACAATCTCGCCGTTCTCAGCTCCCGAAGGGAGCGGACGAATGTAGCCGGCGACGAGAGTCGCCGTTGGGTGGCCGCAGTCGCTCGTTGCAAGCCGCGCAGCGCGGCGACGGAGATGCAAGCCTCCGCCGTCACTGCGCGGTTTTGGCTGTTCCCGTTCGCTCGTGTTCGGGGACTTCGTCCCCGGCTACATTCCATGGCCCCTATCGGGGCCGCCGGCAGATGCATAATCTTATCTCCCACAGGGAGCGGAAATACGAACAGGCAAGCCGTCCGTCACCGCGGGGCGAGGTGTAGTTTCGTCGAGTTGCTGAGGCTTTGAAAGGGCCCCACGCTCATCTGAGAAGTCTCTCGGCGAGCCCCCCTGCATCGTCCGTTGTCTCACGATACAATCCGCGGGGAAATTCCACGTTTTCCAGCACCTATCTCGGCATGCGGTTGTGTCATAAAATTGTAGGGGTTCAGTAGTTAGGGAATAGTTCTACAGGGTTTCATTCATGCAATGCGATGTAGAGACAACGTGGGCGGGCACCGAAACGCCGTGGGAAATCGGCGGCGGAACGGCAGTTGTTGAGAGGGCTGGCGAATTTGGAGTTGAGAGTGAGGAATGGGGGATTTCGAGCGCAGCCGAGTTCGACAATCCGCAATCCCAGGTACCCTCTAAGTGCCAAAATCCGCAATCGGGGTTCGAAGGCGAGGCGGCGGATGACGTAATCACCTGTGCCTCTGGCGACCCTTTCGAAGATTTCGATGATGACGATTTCGATGATGACTTCGACGACGACTTCGAAGAAGAGTGGGACGAAGACCTGCCGGGCGACGCCGACACGTTCGAGCCGGATGAGGTCGAAGTCGAGGACGACGATGATGCCGAGCCGGATATGCCGGAGTTCGAGGATGAAGAGTAGGGTTGCAGCTCGCTGATTGCCCTCGTTGTAGTATTTTTAGTCCGCAGATGACGCAGATGCTCGCAGATGAAGACTAATAGGCTGTAACATACCCCCTCTCCCTCCGGGAGAGGGCCGGGGTGAGGGTGACTTGGACCGGTTCTTTTACAGCACATTAAGAAAAATGGTTGCCGTTTGATTGATGCCCCGTTGTGAATGAATTTAGAAGTACATCATCTGCGTTTATCTGCGTAATCTGCGGACAAACTGTTTTTTTCGCCTGAACCGCCACGGTGCCCGCGGAGTCTTTGAGTGCACGATGCACGGCGGTTCTGCGGAAGTATAAATCAAGCCTTAAGCCGCGGCCTTTGGCCGCGGTGCTGTTTAATACGGGTGTCATGTTCAATCCGATCGAAGGCAGTGTGAACTTTCCGAAACAGGAGCTGGAGGTCAGCCAGTTTTGGAAGG
>CAZVJA010000330.1:0-2647 GCA_964626885.1 uncultured Planctomycetaceae bacterium
GAGCCGGGGCTCCTGCATTCCACCAATCGCCTGCAAAGATACAAGGGTGTGCCGAAGGCTCTGCGAGGCACACCAGAGCGAAACGACATCATGGTGGGCCTCAAAGACTCGGCCCACCCTACCTGACTCTAAGTTATGTTTTGCGGCAGACGAACTTCGGATGCCGATGACCTAAAACCATCTCAGCAATCAAATTCCAGATATCTCGTAAACAGCGAAATATTGGCTACTCGGTTGGAAAAGAGCGGTCTCGTCCACTCCTTTTCGCACATCGGACCGATACGCGAAGAGCGGATTGCGGCATTAGATTTCACGCGATCACATCGTGAATCGCTTCGCCGCCGTGGGCGATTGCGATCGGCCGGCCGACGCGGTCGGGGACCGTCATGTGCGGGTCGATCCCCAAGAGGTGATAGATCGTCGCCACGACATCGCCGGGAGAGACCGCGTTGCTCGTCGGCCATGCGGCTTGCTTGTCGGATGAGCCGAAGACCGTCCCGGGGCGAATACCCCCGCCGGTGAGGAGGCTGAAGCCGCACTGCGGCCAATGGTCCCGGCCGGCGACGCGGTTGACGCGCGGCGAACGTCCCATCTCCCCCATCACCACGACGAGGGTGGAGTCGAGCAATCCGCGTTCATCGAGATCCTGGATGAGAGCCGGGTAGACCGTATCGAGAATCGGCAGATTGAAGTCCTTCAACATGCCGAAGTTATTTTCGTGCATGTCATAGGCGTGCCCATTGTTGCCGAAAATTTCGGTATGCACGCTGATGAACGGCACCCCCGCTTCGACCAAGCGGCGGGCGGTGAGCAGGCACGCTCCACTGAGACTCTTGCCGTATCGCGCGCGAGTCTCGGGCGTTTCTTTTGAGAGGTCGAAGGCATCGCGGGTCGTGTTTTTGCAGAGCATGCCGAACGCTTTCGCCTGAAAATCGTTCAGCCGATCGATCGCGCCGGAGGAAAAGGCCTGCTCGAATTTATCGTCGAGCTGCTGAAGCACGCCGCGGCGGCGGTCGAGACGGTCGGCTGTCATGGCGGGGAGCATGTCGAGCGTCGGCAGCTTCGGCTCGCCGATGGCCATGACCGGATCGTAATGCGGCCGCTTCGGCTTGCGTTCGAACGTTGGATCGCAAAGCGTGAAGAGCGGATCGTATTGGCTGCCGAGGTAGCCGCCGTACGGGCCCGGACGGCGAATGCCGGGGTAGTTCACCGCCTCTCCCGAGCCGGGATAGCAGGGCATGCAGACGGCGCCGGGAAGATCGCTTGGTCTGTAGCCGAGGTATTGGCAAATCGCGCCGATGTCCGGTGGATCGGATGGGTCGGCGGTAATCTGCTGCGGATTCCCCCCCGCGAACCCGGTCATGAGGGCGAGGGGGTTGTGAGCGTTGTAGCCGTGTGTGATGCTGCGAATGACGCACGCCTTGTGCATCAGCTTTGCGGTGTTCGGCAAGTGCTCGCAGATTTGCAGGCCCGGCAGCGACGTGTCGATCGGCTGAAACTCACCGCGGATTTCAACCGGGGCGAGGGGCTTCATGTCGAACATGTCCTGGTGGCTGGGGCCCCCGAGGAGATTGAACAAGATGACCGACTTCGCGGTGCCGGGAGGACGTTTGCCTTCAGCCTTGCGCCGCTGTGCTTCGGTCACAGGTGTGCCACTGGCGGCTTGTCCGCCAGTGTTTTGAGCAGCCTCAACCAGCCGGGGCCAATTCATGCCGGCGAAGAGGGAGAGGGAGCCGACGCGCATCACGTCGCGGCGCGAGAGGCCATCGCACAATCGCCCGCCTTGCCCAAGGATTCGGAGCATGGACTAATCTCCCGGTGACTCGGTGTTAACGCATTCTAATTCTTTGATGCGTGTGGAGTCAATCACACCGTTTTGAAAACGGCTACGGGTCGAGAATACCGAGGTCTGCAAAACGACTACCTGAATCGCGGGGTGTTCGTGCTACGTCTTGCTCCTTGGGATCTTGTGTCGTAGTCTGATTGTCGATAACGCTTATCCGACGATCTTTGTGTCGCGCATGCAGGAGACATCGCCATGTGGATTCGCAAATGGGAACGGGACCGGAAGCGCGGCGTTGATTCTCCCGTGCCGACGCAGGTCGTCTCGAACGAGGAGTTCGTCCCCCGCCCGCAGAACGCGCAGCAGAAGCAGTGGGAAGCGGTGATTGGCGAGATGGCCGAGGAAAATTCCCGCCGGCTGGGGCTCGACCGCCGCGACTTCATGCGAACCTCAATGGGATTAGCCACGGCGTTTCTCGCGGCCAACAAAGTCTTCGGTCCGCATTGGGATGTCGCAGCGGCCGAAACATTGGAGCCCGCCGCCACCGAGGAAAAGTTCCCGAAGGGAGAGTATTTCATCTTCGACGTGCAGACGCACTTCACGGACGGCTACGCGCTGCCGTTCCGGAACATGGAGTTCGTCCGGAACATGGGCTTCAAGCTCAAGAACGATAAAGACGCCTACAGTTTCCCGAACTACGTGAAGGAAATCTTCCTCGACAGTGAGACGAGCATGTCGGTCATCTCCGGCGTGCCTGGGCGCGAGATCGACAAAGACCACGCGGGAAAAATTCTCGAAGGGCGCGACCGCCGCGGCGGCATTCTCCCCAGTTGGCTGATGTCGCAGCGCAAAAAAGAGCTGAAC
>CAZVJA010000331.1:0-2640 GCA_964626885.1 uncultured Planctomycetaceae bacterium
TGGTTGTACAAAGCAGTTACAGACTGAGCAGAATACTGAACTTGTGATTCATTATGGCTGGCACCCATGGGCGGGCAAGCATGTTCAAGCTGTTCAGCTAATCCGGGGATGCTCGGAACCAAGCCAGCGTGTGGAATGCTTGATCGGCCGACGCGTGCGACGACTCGACATTCCCAGCTGGATGTTCGATCGCGCGATCTGCGCAACAATGGTTGCCCGTGACGATCCATTTGTTTCTTTGGAAAGCCTCGCAACATTGCGAGGACTTCTCGCTTCGGTTGTGGGCCAGCCTGCTCGCGAGATTGTAAAACAAGAGCATTTACCGTCCCTGTTTTTGGGAGATGCTCATGAAAAGACCTCGCCAGCGAAGCCCGAATCTCGAACAACTCGAACTGTTCGTGAAAAAAACAAAACGCCCAATCTGGAGAAATCTGCCTCCAGACGCAAGGCGACAAATCAGCGAACTGATCGCGCGGATGCTCCTGGAACACCTGCAGGGAAATCGCTCACAAAACGACCGCAAGGAGGTGATCCATGAACGATAAGATCAAACCGCAGCACTTGACCCGTAAGGCGGTTCTCTATGTTCGGCAGTCTTCGGCGTATCAGGTCGCCAACAATCTCGAAAGCCAAAAACTTCAATATGGCATGCGAGATCGTCTGGAACAGCTCGGGTGGAATAATATTGAAGTGATTGACGAAGACCTCGGCCAATCGGCTTCGGGCAGCGTGGTGCGAAACGGATTCGAGCGTCTTGTCGCCGCTGTTTGCATGGGTGAGGTTGGCGCTGTGGCGGCCCGGGAACTTTCCCGTTTCGCCAGGAACAGTCGTGAATGGCAACAGCTGATCGAAGTGTGCCGAGTCGTTGACACGATACTCATCGATAACGAGCAGGTCTATTCGCCACGCGTCAGCAATGATCGACTGCTGCTTGGTCTCAAGGGAAGTCTCAATGAATACGAGCTGGATGTCTTGAGGCAAAGATCCCTGGAAGCAAGATATGCCAAGGCGAAACGGGGTGAACTACTGGTTGCAGTACCTGTCGGCTTTCTAAAAACGGAAGATCAGCGATACGAACTTGATCCCGACGGGCAAGTTCAGGAGCGAATCCGCCTCGTTTTTAGCAAGTTCTTTGAGTTGGGAAGCGTTCGTCAAACCCTTCTGTGGTTCCTTGAGGAAGATCTCCAAGTTCCCAGGCGAAACGCGAAAGGGGAATTGAGTTGGGTCACACCTCGGTTCGGAAGTGTCTATAAGATACTCGACAATCCCGCGTATGCCGGCGCTTACGCATTCGGCAGGACCGAACACGGTCATCGCTACGAAGGCGGCGTATCCAAAAAGGTCGCTCGACGCCGGAAGCAATCAGAATGGCTGACGTTTATCCCGAATCATCACGAAGGCTACATCAGCCTGGAGCAGTACGAACAGATTCGACGCATGATCGACGAAAACTACCGAGGTTCTCAGAAAACGGGAGCCGTTCGTCGAGGTCCCGCATTACTGTCCGGACTCTTTCGGTGCCGAAGGTGCGGCAGAAAACTGGCCGTTGCATACAGTGGTACCAAACCCAATCACTTCGCTCGCTACTGTTGTGTTCGCGGATATCTCGATATCGGCGAACCCAAATGCATTGCCTTTGGCGCCGCTGTTGTTGACGTTAAGATATCGCAAGAGATTTTACGTGTGGTTCAACCTGCCGCGTTGGAAGCATCGAGGCTTGCGATGGAAAAGATGAACGAACAAGCCGATGCGGTTTTTATGGCGTTACACACGGATCTCCAGGCGGCGAAGTATCAGGCGTGTCGAGCTCAACGGCAGTATGACGCGGCGGATCCCGAGAATCGACTGGTAACCGATGAACTCGAACGGCGTTGGAATGCTGCGTTAAGGGCAGTCACGGACTTGGAGCTTCGTATTCGCAAGCATCAAGACTCGTATTCGCAAGCAACTGACGGGGAATGGGACGGGTTGCAGGAATTGGCTGTCAATCTTGAAACCGTGTGGGAAAGTCAACACTGCGATGAACGACTCAAAAAACGCATCCTTCGTGCCTTGATTAAAGAGATCGTCGTAGATCTCGATGGAGTGAAAGACGAGATTCTTTTGACAATTCACTGGCGTGGCGGTGTTCATACCAACATTGTGGTGCCTCGTAGGAAGCGAGGGAACGCAACGAGAACATCGGAGGACTCCATTGAAGCCGTGCGAATTCTTTCGCTGATCGCCACGGATGAAATGATTGCCGGCGTACTAAACCGCAATGGACACCGTACGGGCCGAGGCAATCGCTTCACGAGGGAACGCATCGTATCGCTTCGCAACCAGCATCGCATTCCGGTTCACAATCCCGACGAGAGGATCAAGAATGGCTGGATGACTCTCAGCGAAGCCGCCGATTATTTAGGTGTGAGCCCTCGGACATTGCGTATTGCTGCTGAATCCGGTGAAATACCGGGGCGTCATCCCATGAATGACGGCCCTTGGGTGTTCAGTCGCGCCGACCTCGATGCGGAACCCGCACAAGCGATCAAAAAGCGAGCGAGGAGGCGTAATCGGAAGGGCGCGGTACCAGACTCAAAACAGAAAAACCTCGATTTTTCAGGCACATAGAACAAATGCGTATTCAGAAACCAAGTTGTA
>CAZVJA010000332.1:0-2607 GCA_964626885.1 uncultured Planctomycetaceae bacterium
TCTCGTCGACCGACCAGGGCATCGACTGGTCGATCATCACGGCGGCGACGCTGCTCACGACGGCGCCGCTCCTCGTCGCGTTCCTGCTGTTCCAGCGCCAGTTCGTCGCGTCGTTCATGCGCGCGGGAATTCGTTGAATACACTGCCTGGCACGAGGCAATGGAGGGTGATGTGCTGGTCTCGGAAAAGCGTAAGTATTTGGTTCGGACCGTAGCAGAAGCGAAACAAGTCGCATTGGCTTGGCTTGAGCAAATCAACCTTCAAAATGCCGCTGCATTCGGATTGCCAGAAGTGGATGATCGGTACCATGTCTGGCGAGTACCGCTTCGTTCCGCAAGTCGCAGGACTGCGCTTGGCGAAATAGTTCTGGATGCGTACAGCGGCGACGTGCTCGTAGATCGTACAACCAAGCCCGAACTAATTGAAGCGAGACTGTTGAAGAAGCCGCCGCCAAAGGGTCCAAGCGGCGCATCGAGTCAGTACAAGCTTTCCCCGCTTCGCAATACGATCGGCTATGGGGACTCGGTGAATCTGCTGGATGAAATGCCGTCCGAGTCTGTGGACCTGATCTTCACTTCACCACCTTACTTCAACGCACGTCCTCAGTACTCGGAGTTCGAGGAGTACGACGGATATCTGCATTTCATGCGGAAGATCATTAGTCGGTGTCATTCGGTGCTTTCCGAGGGACGATTCATGGTGATGAATACGTCGCCCATATTGCTGCGGCGCGCGAGCCGGAACGAGTCGTCAAAGCGAATCGCCGTTCCCTTTGATCTGCACCGGATATTCGTGGAGGAAGGCTTCGACTTCGTTGATGACATCATCTGGCTCAAGCCCGAGGGTGCTGGATGGGCCACCGGGAGGGGTCGCCGCTTTGCGGCTGATCGAAATCCGCTGCAATACAAAACAGTGCCCGTTACCGAGTACGTGTTGGTCTATAGAAAACGATCCCCAAGATTGATCGATTGGCATATTCGCAATCATCCCGATAAGAAGATCGTTCAGGCATCAAAGATTCCAGACGGATACGAACGCACGAACGTTTGGCGAATCAGCCCGGCGGTCAATGCAAATCATCCCGCCGCATTTCCGTTGGAACTGGCGGAGAAAGTCGTTAAGTATTACTCATTCCGAGGAGATGTTGTACTCGATCCATTCGCCGGATCAGGAACTGTTGGAGCTGCGGCTGTCAAGTTGGGGCGATCCTTCGTACTGTTTGATTCGAACATGGATTACGTTCGACAGGTTTGTGCCGACGCGCGTCGTTGGTTGGGGGGCAAATTCGAGGATGTGCTGCTAATCAATTGCAGGAATCTCGCGAGGCCGGAATCGCAAGCTCAGTTGGGAATCTAGGGAAGGACGTGGTCGGAGGGATAGTGCCAAATCGAGCGCCAAAGGAAGAGCGGATCATTTCGCGGCTGATGCCGGATGCGGGGCGCGCGTTGCTGACCGGAACCGGAAAAGACTTCATCAAGAGAGTTGGTGACGAAATCATCCGTGACGCCGTGTACGGAGTGCTCTGCGGTGAAAATTTGCGGATGCAGACAGAGTTCATGACGCGGAGCAGGCTATCGCAACTCAGTGCGTCACTGATTGCGCTGTACGTGCGAGGAAAACTTGAGGTGCCGGGGTTTGGGGAAGGTTTGGCGCAGCTTGCGGCACGTCAGCTACGGGTGGCGAAGAAGGCAGACGCAGCTGAGACGTGGCCTGCACAGTGGTTCATTGGTTTGACCGGAAAGGCAGCACAGAATGTTCTCAAAGGCGATGAAGCCGAGTTGGTCAAGTATGTTGACCGATACACGGAAACACTTGATGCAACGGTATTGCATGCTGAAGAAACGTTCGGGCGTTCACAATGCCGATTCGGCTTTGAAAATGGTAAGACGAAGTCAGATGTTGTGGAAATGAGTTGGCGCGATCTTCTGCAACTCGCCACGGCCATTGGATCGCAAACTCTTACGATCCGAGGATCCGAGAAATCGATGTATGGAAAACTCTTTGAGCGATTGATATTGGGGTCAGTACTAAGCATCCTCGGCTTCCGTCGTGTCGAGAAGCCAGCCGTGGATCGAGAGGGTGTTTTCTGGCTGTCAGACGGTTCCGGCAGTCGAGAGGCCGATGCGACGCTGTTGTACAAGCCCGGACATCTTGTGCGATTTGACATCGGCTTCATCGGTCCCGGAAATCCCGAGATCTCAAAGGACAAGCTGTCGCGGTTTTCTGCCGAGCACAACATATTGGGAAAGCGAACGTACACGAAGACCATCATTGTGGTCGACCGACTTCCCAAGACAGCCAAAACGGAACTGGCGGCCGCAGGTATCGGAGCCGGAATTGTCCAAATGGGGATGGCATACTGGCCACGAAACCTTGCCGTTGAGCTTTCGAAAATTACGTCGGTCGCCTATTCGATACAGCGAATGGGCGACGATCGAATTCGGGAACATCTGCGCGCGAATCTGGAAAAGATTGCCCTCACAGAGTTCTTGGGCGGCGTAAATCTGGAGGCGACGGACGAGGGTGACCAACCAGCCTAGAGCGTGAGAATAGTCACCTGGAACGTCCAGTGGTTCCTCGGCCTCGACGGCCGCGTCGACCCGGCGC
>CAZVJA010000333.1:0-2536 GCA_964626885.1 uncultured Planctomycetaceae bacterium
GGGGAGGAATGATCCGCGGAATGAACTCGGGCGATCAGAAGGATTGCGACCGCGAACGCAATGCCGGCAACCATTGCGGAATGAATTGCCAATCGAGCGGTTCTTCGCCGCGTTCGCGCTGCATCCTCCATCGACACGCCTCCCCCGGATTCTTGGTTGGTGCGCACTGCCCGCTCAACATTTCGTGTTCAGCCTCGGTTTGTTCCTATTTAAGGATACCACGCCCATTGTGGAGTCATAAAGTGATTTCACGAAGGACGTGACTGGGGAAACACCCTTAGTCCCTATTGGGATGAATCCGCAGGGGAGCGTTTTGCGACGCAAAATTCGGGTTTTTCACGGTGCTGGCAGTCCGATGGCCCAAATCAACCTGACGTCGCGGGATGGGCCGCGTTCGGATCGACGGGTACCGCATCGTCGAGCGGCGGGAGAATCCAGATCTCGCCGAAGTCGATCGGCTGTTCGGCTCGGAAGCTGTGGTGACGGAGCAGTTCGAGAATTGCCAGGAACATACCGACGATCTTGCTGCGGAGAGTTTCCTGGTCGAAGAAGGTGGTGAATGCCACTCGTCCTTCGCGCTGGACGCGCTCGCCGATCTGGTCCATATAAACCTGGATCGGTGTTTCGTCGTAACGGATGTTCCCCTCTTTCTGCACTTCATTCCGGCGCAGAATTCGGGAGAGGGCGCTGACCAGATCCCACAACTCGACTTCCTTAATATGGTCGGCGGAGGGATCTTTTGCCTGCCCCGGGCGATCGTCGCTCAGCCGAGGATAACGCTCCTGCCATTCGGCGGCGTGGTCCTCGAGCGCCTTCGCGGCATCTTTGAGCCGTTTGTACTCGAGGAGTTGCTGAATGAGGTCGCCGCGCGGATCTTCCGTCGTCTCAGGCTCGAGTTCCGGTTCCACGGTTTGAGGAAGAACGAGCCGACTCTTGATCTCCAGCAGCGTGCTCGCCATGACGACGAAATCGCCGGCGAGTTCCAGGTCGATGAACTCGATAACCGCGAGATACTCGACGAACTGGGACGTGATCCGGGAGATCGGCAGGTCGAGAATATCGACCTCGTCCCGCCGCACGAGGTACAGCAGGAGGTCGAGCGGACCGTCGAAGATATCGAGGTGCACCCGGTACCCGGCGATATTCGTCGTTTCCATGACTTCCTCGATTTCAAACGTCCGCGTCGTATGATAGCGGAAACCCGCGGGGCTCCCCAAGAGCGGTTTTCCACCAGATTCCTCCCTGCCCGAGCAGAAACGACGAAAGAAAAACCATGCCAAAATTCACCGGAGAACAGTTGAACCGGATCGCCGCGCAAATCCTCATCGGCGCGGGAGTCGCCCCGGAGGATGCTACGGTTGTTGCCGAGGAGTTGGCGGAGGCGAACCTTGTCGGACACGACAGCCACGGCGTCATGCGGCTCATGCAGTACGTTGACTACGTCCGCAAGGGGTTCATCCGGCCCGGCGCACCGGTGGAGGTCGTGGTCGACCGACCCGCCTTCGCGATCATTGACGGACATTTTCAGTTCGGGCAGGTCATCGCCCGTCGCGGGTTGCAGCTGGGCATCGACAAAGCGCGCGCGGGGGGCGCCGCGACGATTTTGATTCGAAATTGCAATCACGTCGGGCGGCTTGGCGCCTATTCATTGGCCGCAGCGCGGGAAGGGCTGGTGAGTCTGATGGCGGTGAATGCCCCTGGACCCGGCGGCGTGGCCCCGTTCGGGGGCATCGAGCGGAAGTTGGGTACCAATCCGATTTCTATTGCGGCCCCCCGTTCGATCAAGAACGGGCGCAACGACCAACCACTCGTCCTCGACATGACAACGAGCGCCTCGGCTGAAGGAAAGTTGCGAGTCGCTTACCAGAAAGGAGAGCAGGTTCCCGAAGGTTGGATCATCGATGCAGAAGGGCATCCGACGACCGATCCTTCGACCTTTTACGTTGAGCCGGGTGGGGCGCTGTTGCCGCTGGGAGGACCGCTCGGCTTTAAGGGATTTGGGATGTCGGTGATGGTGGACGTGCTGGCGGGAATGCTTTCCGGAAGTGGTGTCTGCCGGACCGATGTGCCGCGCGGCGCGAACGGTGTCTGGATGCAGTTTCTGGATGTGTCGCAGTTTGTCGACCCCGCGGAGTACGACGTTTTGATGGAACGGTATATCGCATACATCAAGAGCTCGCGTCGGTTACCGGGGGTCGCGGAGATCCTCATGCCGGGAGAAATCGAGCTTCGCCGCGAGATTGAGCGACGACGCGACGGCGTTTCCATCCCCGATGAAACGTGGCGGCAGATTCGGACGCTCGCGGATGAGTTGGGAGTCACGATCACAGCCGGCGAATAGCGGAGCGCGACCGGCACGATCGTCCGCCGTCCACGTGGAAAGATTGTTTCACCCGGTTGCTGGGGCGACTATACTGAAATGACGGCCAAATCCGAGCGCAACGGAGAGGACATGACCGACAGGCTGGTGGAAATCGACGCAGTGGCATTTCGCCGAGTGTTCCCGTGGGTGCACCTGTTTCGCGCGTTTCGAATC
>CAZVJA010000334.1:0-2509 GCA_964626885.1 uncultured Planctomycetaceae bacterium
GCATCGCGAAGCAGGGCAGGCATGGATTCTGGGAATCGGTTCTTCGCGACACAGGCTCGGCTCAACAACAGAATTGCTCGATCGGCATGCCCGCCCAAGGCTGCGGGCATGGCACCCCGCGCGCCGACGATCAGTCCCAGCACCGCACCAACTGTGGAACGCAAGAATGGAACGAATCCCTGTGCTTTTTCTTCGCTCATAGGTGATATCCGAGTCGAAATGGTTTCCTTCCTGGTTTCCTGTACTCCTTATTTTATCGCTGGGCTCTTCACCGGTGCTCTGTGTCCTCCGTGTCTCCGTGGTGAGTAATCGCTTACAAAATCGCGGTCGCTTCGATTTCGATTTCCAAGCCGGGGATCGCCAGCTCGGTCAGGCCGATGGCTGAGGAGGCGGGGTAGGGCTTTTTGAGATACTCCTTGCGGACTTTGCGAAACACCGGCAAATCGCGCTTCATGTTCACGAAGTACGACCGCACCATGACCACGTTCTCGAACGACGCCCCCCCCGCCGCCAGCACTTTGCCGATGCGGTCGAACGTCTGCCGCATCTGCGTTTCCATGTCGGCCTTCACATCTTCGGGCCCCTGCCCCGAGACGAACACGACACGACGTCCCTCCGCGAGGACACCGGGCGAATAGCCGGTGTCGGCCGCCGGCGCGCCGTCGGGATGCAGCCCGGTCGACTTGAAAGTGCCCTGCTGCTTCTCATCGGCCGAAGTGCTGGACGCGGCCGCGAGCGCTCCCCCCGCCAGCCCCGCCACCGCGCCGGTCAAAAACTTCCGCCTTCCCTTCGTTGGTTTTTCTTTCGGATTTCGTGACATGCTTGTTTCCGTTCTATCAAGAAGGTTTCGCTCAGGTATTACTCGATTCAATTTTTACCGCAGAGATCGCAGAGGACGCGGAGCGAAGAGGAGGATGGAGAGAGGATGACAGAAGACGGCCAGAAATGCTGGAATACCATCCTCTCCGTCTTCCTCCATCCTTGTTCCGCCCTCATTCTTGACCGCTGATCCGACGACAAGTCGTCGGCTTGGAAAGAATCGCATCCGCGCCATCCTCCATCCGTCCTCGGGCTTCAGGCATTGCGAATTGCGAATTGCTGACCCAGGACTCTGGACTCCGGACTCTTTTTCTTTCCATCTTCCATCCTCCTCCCTCTGTCCTCCGTCTTCCCTCTGCGCTCTCCGCGTTCTCCGCGGTAAATACTCCTATGACATCAACCGCCCACACAATTCACTCCGCCCGCGCCTGTTTGGCGTCGATCGGCTTGATCCACGAGCATTGCGTGACAAGCTGGTTCAGCGCCGCGAACGAAATGTGCGCGTTGGTCGCATAACGAGGCGTGTCGTTGGCGGGGAAGGTCGCGAGCGTCGCGTCCCCGACCAGAAACACGTTGAAGTCCTGCGAGAGGTTCTCGTACCCCGCGGTCGTGCGGCAGAAGCACATATCGGTCGCGTAGCCGGTGAGGATCACGTGGCGAATCCCCTGCTCCTTCAGATAGTCGCGGAGCATCGGGTAGCCATCGGTGTCGTAGAAGACGATGTCGTTCGGGTCCATCTCGACGTCGCTGCAGACCGGCGTGGGGAGATCCCAGAAGCCGTCGTTGTTGTACTTCGCGGTGGCGTCGAGTCCCGGAAACTGCTTGAAGTAATCGCGGACCGGGTTCGCGTCCGAGAGCTTCAATTCGGCCGGCAGAGGTTCCCCTTCGTACTTGAATGACTTGAGCTTCGCGTGCAGTGTGCGCAGCCCCTCGGCCTGTTGCGCGGCAGTCGGATGATTGCGGACACTGCGATACGCCAGCTTATGCTCCGTTTTCTCGCCGCCGCGCATGCTGTACATCACGAGCTTCACCTGCTCGCGGAGCCGCTTGAGCAATGGGTTGATGACTTCTTTCGTATGCCGCCCCGCGAGATGGTTCTTCTCGATAGTGCAGAAGTCCGCCACTCCGGCCGGCTCGGGGGAGTTCCATCCCTGCCCGTCGTCGATCCCCCATGGATGCACCATGATCACCGCCGTCCGGTCGCTGCGGAGGCGGTTCGGCATTTCGATGATTCCCCGCGCGTTGTACGAAAACCGCCACGCGCGGACTTCGAGATCGGCCCCTTTTTCATCGACCAGCGTCGGCGCTTCGTAGCGGTGCAGCTCGACGACCGGCTGCACGAACTCGGGATGATCGGCCAACAGCGGCTGCGGATTCTTGATCGGTGTGAGCCGGTTCTGGTAGACCCGCTCGCGCGGCGACTCCGCTTTCTTCGCAGTCGGCTTGTTCGCCGCCGGGGTGTCGGCGCCGGCCTGGAGCATTATTGCAGCACCGGCCCCCGCGAGGAACGTGAGAAGCAGCAGGGCGCACTTCATTGCGGACGATGGTGTGAGTTGTCGCATGGCTGACGCTCCTCAATCTTTCGTATTCTGATTCGGATAGATGCTAAACCGCGAGCGGCTTTTCAATTATGGAACCGTAACTTCCACCTCCAGCACGCTGCCATCCGGCCGCACAGTCACCACAGGAT
>CAZVJA010000335.1:0-2479 GCA_964626885.1 uncultured Planctomycetaceae bacterium
AGGTCCGGACGGCTGGTGGTACATCATCGCCGGCAATCAAAGCGAGATCGGCAAGGCCTATGCCAATCTGCCGACGTCGCCGATCCGTGATCCGCGCGACGGAGCACTGATGCGGCTCTCGCCGGACCTTTCGTCCGGAGAGGTGATCGCCGATGGCTATCGCAACGCGTACGATTTCGATTTTCATTCGGCGGGAGACCTGTTTGTCTTTGACAGCGACGACGAGCGGGATGTGTCGCTCCCCTGGTACCGCCCGACGCGGGTCTTCCAGGCCCTGCCTGGTTCGAATGCCGGCTGGGTCAGCAAGAGTTGGAAGCATCCCGATTATTTCCTCGACATGCCGCCAGTGGTCGCAGCGTGTGGACGCGGTTCGCCGACCGGAGTGGAATGTTACCGTCACCGGCAGTTTCCCCCGCCGTATCGAGGAGCGCTCCTCGTCCTCGATTGGACCTTCGGCCGCGTGATTGCGTTGCCCCTGAAGCCGGACGGCAGTACGTGGAGCACAAAGCAGATCGACTTTGTGACGTCGGTCGGTCGATTCGGTTTCGCTCCGACCGATGCGGCGGTCGGACCCGATGGGAGCTTGTACATCAGCGTGGGAGGACGCGGAACGCGCGGCGGCGTGTATCGAATCGTCTACAACGAGAATACAAACAATTCCGCGAACGAGTCTGCGAGCGAACCCGGCACGAATGACGAGAAACTCACGGCCTGCCTGAATGCACTGCAGCCGTTGAGCAGTTGGTCGCGGGCCCGCTGGCTTCCTTTGGCGCGCGAGCTGGGTCGTGAGCCGTTTATCAAAGCGGCACGAAATGAGTCGTTGCCGTCCGGAGCACGGATTCGCGCCATCGAAATACTCACGGAGGTCTATGGAGGGCTGGACGCCGAAACGCTGGCCTCCCTCTCGAAGAGCAAGCCGGTGGCGGTGCGTGCCCGCGCGATCTGGTCTCACGGCCGCAATCACACGCAACAACCCGACCCGATGAGCGTGTCGCGATATCTGGATGATCCCAGTCCCCTGGTGCAGCGCGCGGCGCTCGAAGTTGTTCTCGGGGCCGGCAGCGAGACCGAATTGCGGTCGCTGGTTCCGGAACTGACAAATCTGCTCCGCTCTCGCGACCGCTTCGTGCGTCAGTCCGCCGGACGAGTGATCGCACGATTACCGGAAGAAATCGCCCAAAGCATTGATGATCGGTTGCACGATACCGATCTGCAGGCACTTCTGGCGCTGGCAGCCGGCCGCGTCGATCGTCCGGAGAAACTCAACAAGGACGCCATCGACCTCGGTGTGAGCATCGTGGAAGGAAACTATCCTGCGTCCTTAAAGCTGGAAGCATTGCGTCTGGTGCAGTTGGCGTTGGGAGATGTCGGTCCCCGTCCTCCGATCGCCGCCGCGTTCGACGGATATCACAGCCGGATCGATCTCTCCTCGGAAGAACGGCAGCTCGATCCGATTCGCATTCGGCTGGCGAAGCTCTTCCCGATGGGAGATCGCGATCTCGATCACGAACTCCTCCGCCTGCTCGCCGTCGTCGCTCCGTATAACGCCGAATTGTTCGACAAGATTCTAGGAACGATTACCGAAACGTCCGATCCTATCGACGATATTCACCGGCTGATCGTCTGTGCGCGAATTCCGGTCGAGCGGACGAATCAACAACAGGCACAAATCGCCGCCGCCCTCGTGGCGCTCGAACCAAAGATCAAATCGCGCGGCTTGCGGCAGGATCAGCACTGGGACGAGCGCATCGGAGAATTGTACAAGCGGCTGGTTGAGATCGATTCCTACCTTCCGGTAGCAATCGTCGCGAACAAAGGGTTCGGACGGCCGGGGCATGTCTTGTTCATGAGCGAACTGGGGGGTGAATCGCTCAAACCCGCCATTGAGGGCTTTGTTCGTCAGATTCAGGCCGACCCCGATTACCAGTGGACAACCAACGTGATTTTCGCGATCGCCGGTTCTGACGATCCGCGTCACTACGAGTTGATTCGCAAGCAGTACGATCGTTTCGCGGTGCGGAGCGCCGTGCTGATGTCTCTCGCCGAGAAGCCGTCCGAGGTCGATCGGCCGCGATTCGTGGAAGGGCTGGAGTCGTCACAGTTGGAAGTTCTTTCGGCCTGCCTCGACGCGCTCGAAAAACTTCCGCCGCGAAAGGACGCGAAGGAGCAGGGGGCGCTCGTGGCGACGCTTCGCCGGCTGGGGGCGAACGCCGCGGAATTCAAGTTGCGTGAGCGGGTCGCCAAAGTCCTCGAGCGAAGCACGGGCCAGACGCACGGGTTTGAGTTCGGCGAAGTCGGATTCCATCCGCAGCCCACCGTCGTCGAGAAATGGACCGACTGGCTAAAGCGAAACTTCCCGGAAGAGTTGGCGCGTCAGGAAGCAGCGGCTCGGGCGGAGTCGGATCAACTGAAAATCTTGTTGAGCTTCGTGTCATGGGAACATGAGGATGCCGCGCAGGGCCAACAGCTGTTTGAGACC
>CAZVJA010000336.1:0-2394 GCA_964626885.1 uncultured Planctomycetaceae bacterium
GAGGATGTTTTCGTCCGAACCGCTGGCTCGCATGTTCGTCAGCTTCTTTTCCTTGATCGGATTGACGGTCATGTCGGTGTCGCGCGAGTTCTCACCGACGATCATCCCGATGTAGACATCCTGGCCGGGGGCGACGAACATCTCGGCTCGTTCCTGCAGCTTTCCCAGTGCAAACGCGACCGCGCGCCCCTGTTCTTGCGAAATGAGCACTCCGTTGGCCCGCCGCGGCACTTCTCCCTGCACCGGCTTGTACTGGTCAAAACGGTGATGAATGATCGCCTCGCCGCGCGTCGCATTGAGCATCCGCGTTCGCAAGCCAATCAGCCCCCGCGCGGGGATCGTGAATTCGAGGTGCGACATGCCGGTGTCACTGCTGGTCATTTCAAGCAGTTGCCCGCGGCGATTTCCGACGAGTTCCATCACCGGTCCCATGTCGGCTGTCGGCACGTCGACCGTCAACTGCTCGAACGGCTCATGCCACTGCCCATCGATTTTCTTCTTGATGACCTCCGGCTTGCCGACCGAAAGCTCGTACCCCTCGCGGCGCATCTGCTCGATGAGAATCGACAGGTGCAGAATGCCGCGCCCCGACACGAGGAATGAATCCTTGTCCCCTGTCTCTTCGACGCGGAGCGCAACATTCGATTCCAGCTCGCGGAACAGCCTCGCCCGGAGATGTCGGCTGGTGACGTATTTCCCATCCTGCCCCGAAAGCGGCGAAGAATTGATTGTAAAAAGCATCGACAACGTCGGCTCATCAACGCTGATGCGTTCGAGCGCGCGCGGCGAAACCGGGCAGGCAATGGTATCGCCAATTTCCGGGTCCGGGAGACCAGTCAAAGCGACGATATCTCCCGCCGTTGCCACTTCCACTTCCGAGCGGCCCAGTTTATCGAACACTTCCACCGCTTCGACCGTCCCTTGTTCCTGCGAGCCATCCGCCCGGATGACGACCACCTTCTGCCCTTTGCGAATCTGGCCGGAAGCAATGCGGCCCGTCACCACCCGGCCGACAAATTCCGACCATTCGAGAGTCGTTACCATCAATTGAAATGGTCCGTCAGGATCGACGTCCGGACCGGGAACCTGCTTGAGCACCGTGTCGAGCAGCGGCTTGATCGTCCCGCTGCGATCCGCGGGATCGTGCGAGACATAACCCTCACGGCCGCTGGCGAACAGATACGGAAAATCGAGAATATGATCGGGCGCGCCCAACTCGACGAACAGATCGAACGTCTCTGAAAGAACTTCGTTCGGGCGGGCATCCGACCGGTCGATCTTGTTAACGACGACGATCGGCTGCAGGCCGAACTCGAGTGCCTTGCTGACCACGAATCGGGTCTGCGGCCGTGGTCCTTCGTAAGCATCGACCAGAATGAGGGCGCCGTCAGCCATTTTGAGCACCCGTTCCACCTCGCCGCCGAAGTCGGCGTGGCCGGGGGTGTCGATGATGTTGATCTTCACTCCCTGATACAGCAGGGCGATATTTTTGGCGAGGATGGTGATGCCGCGCTCACGTTCGAGGTCGTTCGAATCGAGGATGCATTCGCCGGTCAGCTGCGACTCACGGAACAGCCCGCTCTGGCGCAACAGGGCGTCAACCAGCGTTGTCTTGCCGTGGTCAACGTGGGCAATGATCGCAATATTGCGGATATCGTCTCGTCTCATGGTCGGAATGGAACCTGGGCGGTAGAGGAAGTGGGGTGGGGCTCTCGACGGCGGAAAGGGGGTGTCAATCCGGCGGGGGAGTGTAGCAGTAACCTCGGAATTTCAAAAGGGATTCCGCGTGAAAACCGTATGTACTACTGTACGCTCTCTCCCGGGGTGGGGCAAGACCGGCATCGGCCCCTGCTGCGGGAACCCCAGCCCCAATGAAAACAATCCAAGGCAGGTTGACGAAGAAACGCTGGGACACCGAGCAGTTTCTCCTCAAATTGGTTCCAGGAAATACTTAGCCTCATTGCAATTGCGGCAAGCAGCCGCACTTCGGGAAGACGAAGGGTTAGGTTTTTTGGGGGCGAGGGTTCGAGGCCTCGACCGGCTTCAGGGAATCGGGCTCCAGGCTTCAGGCATTGCGGATTTCGGATTGCGGATTGCTGACCCAGGACTCCGGGCTCGGGACTTTTTTTCTTGCCATCATCCATCCTCCTCCCTCCGTCTTCTTCCGACTCTGGACTCAGGACTCCGGACCCGGGACTGAGAAAAACTCGCGCCGACGTTGCGGCGAAGAAGTCGGTCGAATAATCGCGACAAGGTTCGAAGGTGCTCAAAATTCGACCTGTTTGCGCCCCGCACTTTTCTTCACCCATCGTCGAGGTTGTCGAAAAGCGCAACTTCTCGTCGCGCTTCATATTTCGAAAACGGCGCAAGATGCTCAAACCCGCAAGGTGCGCA
>CAZVJA010000337.1:0-2338 GCA_964626885.1 uncultured Planctomycetaceae bacterium
TTTCTGTATTCGATTGGCTATCTCGCGGGTTGGATCGTGGCGTTGTTCGTCATTGCCGAACCGCTTCGCCGCCTTGGTAAATACACATTCGCCGATGCCCTGGATAATCAGTTTCAATCGCGAGGAATTAAACTGACGGCCGCCATTAGCACGTTGGTGGTGAGCCTGTTCTACCTCATACCGCAGATGGTGGGAGCCGGCGTGCTTGTCACTCCTCTGTTCGGCTTGCCCCATTGGGCGGGAGTGGTGATGGTCGGCGCGACAGTGATTCTGATTGTCGTGACGGCCGGCATGGTGAGTACGACCTACGTGCAATTCTTGAAGGGTTCGCTGCTGGTGATCTTCAGCACGGTGCTGACGGTATTGATCCTGAACCGCGGGTTGTCGGTGCCGGCGATGGATCGCGACGATGCGGGACACGTCGCTGCCGCATCAGAGGTGTTGGGCGGACCGGAGATCGAAGAAATACCGGCCGACGGAGGCTGGAGCGGCAAGCCGTATGTCCGCACGAGAAAGACCGGCAAAGCAGGCGCAGAATCCATAGCCGTCTGGCGGAAAGCCGCGTCGAACAAGGGGAATTCGGGATCCCCTTCCGCGGATGATTCCCCGCTTTGGCGTGCACAGACGGTTGTCGCGAAAGACGGCGTGAAGTTCGTCAACGGTCGGCCACAGGGGACTGGTGAAGGGCAGGGAGATCTCTCTCCGGTCGGCCACGTTTATCGTCTGCCCGGTGATGTCACGCAAACGGGTCCGCTGGGACCGATCGAATTTTTTCGTGTCCTGCGCGGCAGTGAAGTCGTGCTGTGGGGATCGGAAGTGATCACCGAAGCCGATGAAACAAAGACCACGGTCTATTACCCTAAGCCGACCACAGGGGCCGAAGTGCTGCGACCGGGAAATTATCCTGGCTTTCAGGGGATCCGCGGCGACAAGCTGACGGATAAGGTGAATTTTCTGTCGCTGATGCTGGCGCTGTTCTGCGGGACGGCTTCCCTCCCGCACATTCTGATTCGCTACTACACCGTTCCCGACCAGGCCGCGGCGCGCAAGAGCACGATCGTGGGCATCGGCAGCATCGGCTTCTTCTACGTGCTGACGCTCTATATGGGGCTCGGCGCCATGACAAGCGGCGCGCTCGATGTGACCAATAACAACATGGCGGCACCGTTGCTGGCACAAAGCTTCAGCCAGTGGCTGTTCGCTGTCATTTCGGCGATTGCGTTCACAACGGTGCTCGGCACGGTAAGCGGCCTGATCATCGCCTCGTGCGGCGCTGTGGTGCACGACCTGATGGGGAGCGTGCTCCGAATTGAGATGAACGATTACAACCAGGTCCGCGCGGCGCGGTTTACGTCCGTTGTTGTCGGCGCCGTGGCGGTACTGCTCGGAATTCTGTTCGAACGGATGAACGTCAACTATCTCGTCGGCTGGGCGTTCAGTGTGGCGGCATCCGCAAACCTGCCCAGCCTGGTGATGCTGTTGTTCTGGAAAGGAACCACCAAACAGGGAATCGCCGCGGCGATCCTGGTCGGCATGGTCAGCTCGCTCGGGTGGATTCTGCTCAGCGGCGACACGTACCGGGATGTCTACGGACTCCCAGCCGCCGATGCAATCGTCCCCTTCAGCCAGCCGGGCATCGTGACCATTCCTCTCGGGTTCCTCACGTTGATTGTCGTTTCGGTGCTGACGAGAAAAAGTGCACGAGCAGTGTGATGCAAGCAGATCGCTGACCGCCTCGTTGCAACAAAGTTGTGCTGACATTGCGGGGAAGAACTCCGTCGAAAGGTCACACAAAGGTTCGAAGGTGCTCAAAATTCGACCTGTTTGCGCCCCGCACTTTTCTTCACCGATTTTCGAGGTTGTCGAAAAGTGCAACCGCCGGCCTGATGGTGAGTTCCGTCGCGCGTTCGAAGATGCGCGCCTTCGAAGATGCGCTTCGAAGGTGCGCGCACCCGCGCGCATCTTCGAACGACCGAGTTGCTCAAGCATTGCTCGGCGGGTTGCTGGGGAATGACGGAGAAACCGCCGGGTGTTTTCTCTGCTTCTCGATCACTTCGCGACGGCCGGTTGGAACCGGCCCTACGCCACTCGCTCGTGTGCCACTGGCTCCGCCAGTGCCGATGTCTTGCGTGCCACTGGCGATGCCAGTGTTTTGGGTGCGACTGGCCATGCCAAAGTCTTGGGCGCCAGTGATTGGCCGACGCCGCAATCCGTTTCTCGCTGCTGGACCAGCAGGCAGCGGCACACGTTGCGACCATTTCACCCCGTTTTACGAGATGCGTCAACGTGCAGTTTCGTAGGGCCGGTTCCACCGGCCGCAGCGATCCCGAGACATCCG
>CAZVJA010000338.1:0-2307 GCA_964626885.1 uncultured Planctomycetaceae bacterium
ATGTCGGATTTCTAGAAATGAGACGGAATGGCGCGGCGCGATTGCCTTCAGCTTGGCTTGGGGGTGCTCGTGGGGGGCGGGTTGGTGGATTTGCTTCGCCTCCGCGGTGTAGCCGCGGCCTCCCCCGAGAATAAGCCGCGCGCGCACGCCACCAGTTGCATTCTCATCTGGATGGATGGTGGACCGACTCACTTCGAGACGTTTGATCCCAAGCCTCTTGCCCCGGCTGAGATCCGGGGGGATTTCGCGGCCATTGATACGAGCGTGGCGGGGGTCCAGTTCTCCGAGCACATGACGAAGTTGTCCGCCAGCTTCGGCAAGTTCGCGATGATTCGCTCCATCCGGAACAATCAGGGAAATCATGGGGCCGGCAACCACTACATGATGACCGGTGCTCCGCCGCGAATTCCGGTCGGTTGCGGCGCGTTCGTCAGCTTTCATCCCAGCATGGGCTCGGTTGTGGCTCACGAGATCGGGAAGGACAACGGGCTTCCCCCCTATTTCTCCATGCCGCAGATGTCGCGATCCGGAGGACCGAACTTTTTGGGTGCGAAGTATGCGCCGTTCGTCGTACCCGATGATCCGAACGATGCCAAATTCCGCGTGCGCGATGTGGTGCTCCCCAATGGGCTGACGACCGACCGTTTCAGCCGCCGCACCGATTTGCGCAAGCTGGTCGACCATATGCACCGCATCAACGAAGCGGCTGCCGCCGACCCGGTGGTGGGGCTCGATGAGTATTTTCGCCAGGGTTACGACCTCGTGACTTCTCCCGAAGCGCAGAAAGCATTCGATATTTCGCAAGAAACCAACGAGATGCGCGATGCGTATGTGCGCGATGGCTTCGGCCAGCGGGCGCTGCTGGCACGTCGGCTTGTCGAAAGCGGCGTGCCGTTTGTCACCGTTTACAACGGCGGCTGGGATCATCACAGCGAGATCTTCATCAACACGCGCAAAAGCCTCCCGAAGTGGGATCAAACAGTCGCCACGCTCATCAATGATCTCGATCAACGCGGTCTGCTGGAGAGCACTTTGGTGATCGCCCTGGGCGAGTTCGGCCGGACGCCGAAGATTTCGACCATCGCGGGTCGGAATTCTCCCGGTCGCGATCACTGGTCGAGCGCGATGTCGGTGTTGATGGCCGGGGGCGGAACTCCCGGAGGAATATGCGTCGGAGCCACTGATTCGAAGGGCTTCTCCGCGGTGGATCGCGTGCTCTCTCCCGAGAACTTCGTTTCCACCGTGTACACAAAGCTGGGGATCGACCCGGACAAAATTCTCTACACACCGCAAGGACGCCCCACCCACCTGGTCAGCGATCCCACGCCGATTCAAGAACTTTGCACCTGATTTCGAGCCGGCGGTCGATGTGCCTCTGACGGCAGGAACGCCCCTGGTCTCGGATTCGGCCAGCAACGCGACGAAAACCTGCCTGTCATCAGTACCGACTTTTTGAACGAACCCCCGAGCCGAATCTTCATGAGCGTTGCGCGATCAGAGACGAAGTTGATCCTCCTGCTGTGTTGCCTGGCGTTGCCGGCATCGGCCCGCTCGACAAACTGCGATGCCGGCGAACTGAAGGTATTCCCCGCACGGGTGCAACTTGTCGGACGCTCCGCGCAGCAGCAGTTGCTGATAACCGAGTTCGCCATCGGCCGTGCCGTCGATCGGACCAGGAACGTCACGTTTCTGTCCGAATCGCCTGAAGTCGCCGCTGTCGATTCCACCGGACTGATTTCGGCCAAATCCGATGGGAACGCGCGAATCATTGTGCGCATGCCGCCGATCGATGCCGTGGTCGAGGTCGTCGTTTCCGGTACACAAGTCGATCAAACCATCGATTTCGAGCGCGATGTCGTGCCGATTCTGACGCGGTATGGATGTAACTCTGGCCCCTGTCATGGGAAGTCGGGGGGACAAAACGGATTTCAGCTGTCGCTGCTCGGTTTCGACACACAATTCGATTACACGATTCTGACTCGCGATTCACGCGGGCGCCGAATGTTTGTGAACGCGCCGGAGCAAAGCTTGATGCTCCACAAGCCGACCGGAGAAGTGCCGCATGGCGGGGGGAAACGCTTTCAGGTCGGCAGCCCGGCGTATGAAATGCTTCGCAAATGGATCGCCGCCGGGTTGCCCGCGACACGGCCGGAGACTCCCCGGTTGACGGGGGTCACGGTGGAACCCGCGGAATGTCTCTTGGGGCAAAATGGGGCACAACAGCTCGTCGTGACGGCGAAGTACAGCGACGGCAGCACCCGCGATGTCACGCGTCTGTCCGCGTTTCAGTCGAATGAATCCGGGCTG
>CAZVJA010000339.1:0-2280 GCA_964626885.1 uncultured Planctomycetaceae bacterium
CTGGAATTCGCCCCGCACGTTGTCTGGAGCTTCCGGCTTGGGGTCGAAGCTGTCTTGCTGCGCGAGTCCGCCGGAGAGGAAGATGTAGATACACGCGCGGTGGCTAGATCTGTTTCTATTAAGTCGGGTTTGTTCCGCCGACTCGGGAACCGTGGCGGCACGGAGAGCCTCGAGATGGTTCATCCCTAGACCCAACAACCCGATGGCACCCGCTTGAATTGCGGTTCGCCGCGGGAATCGAGGATGCTCTGGAGTGAACATAGACGAACCACCCGCAAGAGAAACGTTGATCGGAGCAGTCGACCATTCGGTATGGGAAGCAACTGCTTGCAGTCCGCCAGAAACCGATCAATACCAGCTTATACGATTGCCCGGGACACCGCAAGTTTTGGAGAATTCTGGATCGTAGCACTCGACGACCTGTTCCCGGTGAAAGGATTGATGGAACACCGAAGATGCACTAAACCTGCCAATCATGATTGCGATACGCTGACTCGTCTGGCGTAAGACGAATTAATTCCACGCAAACGAATCGTTTCGTGTTTTCAAGTTTTCCTTTGTCACAGGTCTCCCTTGAGCAGCCAACACGGTTTGTTATCCGCGTTCAAACGCCATTGGGTCTGGGTGAAGTGGCCCGTGGCGCTGGCGCTTTTGGGGTATCTGTTCTGGACGCATCGGGATGATCTCGCGGCGTTGCGCACCCGCGAAATACTTTGGGGCAACCTGGCATTTGCGTTCGTGCTTTGCGGCGGGTCGATCATGCTGACGTTTTACCGGTGGTATCTGCTTGTCTGGGCTCAGGAGTTTCCCTTCAAAGTCGGGGACGCGCTGCGGATCGGGTTCATCGGATATCTGCTCAATTACGTCGCGCCGGGCGCGGCCGGGGGAGATATTATCAAGGCGGGAATGATCGCCGCCGAGCAGAAGTCGCGACGAGGGATCGCGGCCGCGACGGTGCTGCTCGATCGCATTCTGGGAATGCTCGCGCTCTTCATGGTGGGGGCATTCGCCGCGTTGTTTCAAAGCAAAGCCCTGCTGCGGCACGAGCATGTGCGGATTATCGTCGCGGTCCTCTGCGGCGGGAGCGCGGCGGGAGTTGTGGGGCTGTGCGTGGTGATGCACCCGGCGATTCCCCGTTCGCGCTGGATCAACCGGCTGGTGCACATACCCAAGATCGGCGCCGCGATCGGCAGCGTGATCAACGCGATCCGGTTGTATCAGAATCGCCGCATGGTGATGGTTGCCTGCGTGCTCGTGAGTATCTTCGGGCATATCGGCATGTTGTCGAGCTTTTATTTCTGCGCGAAGGCGCTGCAACCGGGCGCGGCAGCGCCGGGCTATTGGGCGCATCTGCTGCTCATTCCCGGCGCGGAACTCGCGGCGGTGGCGCTCCCGCTCCCCGGCGGTGTGGGAGTACTCGAAGGGGCCGTGCAGTTCTGTTACGAAATGGCCAACGATGCCGCGGGAATGACGGTGGAAGCGAGCGCGGCGGCCGGCGCGGGCTTCGCGACGGCGGTTGCCTATCGCGCGATCACAATCATCGTTGCCGCCATCGGGGCAGGGTATTACTTAACCGCCCGGCGTAAGATTGAAGAGACGCTGCAAGAAGCGAAACTCACCGAGGAAGAGAAATCATAGTCCAGGTTGCGGTTTGCACAGAGCCTCGACATCCACGGCACGATGCAACGATGCGTCACTTCTCGGCAGAGGGCTCTTCCTTAGCGGGTTGCACCTTTTCGCTCTGGTCGTTCTTTGCAGCCTGCTCGGTGGATTTGACTTCTAGTTCACCATGCCCCGTTTTGAGAATGCCGTGCCGCAGGTTGGCCGATTGCGTGCAATTGCGAGCGATCATCGATGCCGTGCCACCGACCGCAATGCCGGCCCGACCGTTCTCGATGCTGGCGACGTTCTCCAGCACGACGTCGCGAACCTGATCCGGCGCACTCACGCCATCGAGACGAAAGTGCTGAAACGTCAGATCGCGCACCCAAACGTCGTGCGCGCGATACAGCGTCAGGCCGACATCGTGGTAAGCAATGCGGAAAGGGAGTTGCGGCGGGTATTCGTCCGGCTTCGCTCGGTAGTAAATTGCGCCCCGCCAGCCGTACCAGTGTGTTTCCTGAATGTCGTGGAGCGTCTGCATTTCGGCGGGGGCGGAAAACTGCGGCACCGGGTTGCCGTCGCGGAGGAGCTGATAATACCCCTTTCGCCATGGGCTGAGGTGCCACAAGAGGTACCCTACATTTAGCTCGCCTTCGGGTGGGACCTGCCGCGGGGCGG
>CAZVJA010000340.1:0-2271 GCA_964626885.1 uncultured Planctomycetaceae bacterium
CGGACCACCCACCGGGCGGTGCCCCCTCTCCCTCCCGGTTTTGAAACCACTTGTAGACAACCGAAACGGTTTTCCGGTTCACCCCGCGGAATGTCATTCACCCCAGCGGGGGCCATTGGTGCACGCGGCCCTGCTGTTCAATTTCGAGCAGTTCCCCCAGAGAGATGTCGTACTGGTGGCACATCTGTCGCCGTGATTGCTCGACGCTCGAACCTGCATCCTGTGCCTCCACGAGCTTGAGAAAGATCTCTTTCTGCTGCTCCTGCCCATGTGAATCCTGCATTTGGCCACCATGATTTCGGTGTGTTGAGGATGTGTTAGCCACTCGCATTATCGAATGGGATGTCGTTACCGCCGCCCGGCTGAGATTTCATGACACGGAAGCGACCGCTTTATGCCCGTTGCGCTCTCCTCTGCGTCGTGACCTCCGCCGTCGCCGCGGTTTTCGGTCGCCCGACGAATTTCCCGCTACCGCGGACCGATCTCGGTACGGACGGGAATGTTTTCGTGAGCCTTTCGGCCGCTTGTGATTCCCCGATGTTCCTGCACTATTCCGGGACTCCGTGGCATCGACGGTTCCGGGCGTCGACGAGCTGTGCTCTCGGTTGACGTTCAGCTTCCGGCCGAGCAGCCGTTCGATCGCCAGCAACTGGCCCCGTTCGTCAGTACCGCAAAATGACAGGGCAATCCCGCTGGCACCCGCCCGGCCGGTGCGACCGATGCGATGGACGTAGCTTTCCGGCTCATGAGGCATCTCGAAATTAATAACGTGCGTGATTCCGTCAATGTCGATCCCCCGAGCCGCGAGATCCGTGGCGACCAGCACCTGGACCCGCCCGCGTCGAAACTGGTTCAGTGCATGTTCGCGAGCACTTTGCGACTTATTCCCGTGAATCGCGGTGGCGGGAATGCCGTCGCGAATCAGATGCTCCGCCACGAGATTGGCCCCCCGCTTCGTGCGTGTGAAGACGATGGCCTGCCCCACCTCGTGAGACTTGAGCAATTTCTTCAGCAGGGACTGTTTCTGCTTCCGCTCGACGAAAATCACCGATTGGTCGATCGCTTCGACGGAGGTCGTTTGCGGTGAGATGCTCACGCTCAACGGATCGCTGAGCAGATCGTTCGACAACTGCCGGATCTTCGGCGGTAGAGTGGCCGAGAAGAACAAGGACTGCCGCCGCTCCGGCAGTGCGGCGATGATCCGCTGGAGGTCCGGCAGAAACCCCATGTCGAGCATGCTGTCCGCTTCGTCGAGGACAAACACTTCCAGACAATCCAGACTGATATGCCCCTGGTCCATCAGGTCGAGCAGCCGGCCGTGTGTTGCGACCAGAATGTGCACCCCCTTATTGAGTGCGGCCACCTGCTTGTACTGCCCCACGCCGCCATACACCAGCGCCTGCCGCAGCCGCAGATGGCGCCCATAGGTCGCGAAGCTGTCGCCGATCTGCACGGCGAGTTCTCGCGTGGGAGCAAGCACCAGCACGCGCGGACAATTCGGGATCGATTTCCGATTCTGCGCCCCCAGTCGATTGAGAATGGGCAAGGCGAACGCAGCCGTTTTCCCCGTGCCGGTCTGGGCACATCCCAGCACATCGCGGCCAGACAACACACCGGGAATGGTCTGCGCCTGGATCGGCGTGGGTCGTTCATACTTTTCTTCGGTGATCGCGCGCTGGACCGGCGCAATCAAATTCAGTTCTTCAAAAGTCGTCAAAGTTTATCCTTAGGATATGACTGCGGCGGTTGAACCAGACACTGGTTCCCAATTCATGGCTCGCAGTGGTCACGCACTTGAAATGGCGAGTGCGGTGGGCAGTCGGAGGTCCGAGTTCTGCCCGGTGGGAAGTTCGCCGGTGAGAGACGCAAACAAGCATCTAAAGCGGTGAACAATCGGTGTTATCGGTTGAACGCCAGACGGACGAGAGAGTCCCGGCATTCGGTGCGTCCGCAAGAACGCGAGCGGCTTTCAGGGCGGTTCACACAACCGATCATCGGCAGCAGACGTGGGGCAAATGGGCCGCCACGAAGAGGATGCACCGCAACGGTTCCAACGCGTCGCGTATCCGCATCTACTCACCAGAATCTCGCTGAAAACCCCTGTTTTCGGCGTATCTCGTCGCATTCTGGCGGAAGAGAGGTTCTGTCAGAGACCTCGCTTCGCAAGTGATTTTAGAGCACCCCTGTTCGTTTCACAAGTACAAAAAGCACAAAAGGTTGTGTAAAACCTGGATTCGCCGGGTCTTCCACGGCTGGAACTCGGATTGAAGG
>CAZVJA010000341.1:0-2201 GCA_964626885.1 uncultured Planctomycetaceae bacterium
ATCATGCCGCCGATTGGCGCATTGACTAGCGGAGTTAATTTCAAAGACAAGATTTGGGAGATCCCGGCAGTGGCCAATTTGCCACCGGTGAAAGTGGGATACGGAGCGTTTATCAACAACGTCATCTCGTTTCTAATCATCGCGTTCGCGGTTTTCATGATTGTGAAAGCAATGAACGCCGCCGAGTCGAAACTAAGCTTGGGGCTGCAGCCCGATGCACCGCCGCCGCCGGAGGATGTTTTATTGCTGCGCGAGATTCGGGATGAGTTGAAGAAGCGCGCGGTGTGAGAGTGACACCAAATGGCAAGACACGCATGAATTAGCCCCCGGCCACTGGCCGGGGGCTAAATGTGGTACCCTGAGCGCCTTTGAGTGCGTTCAATCGAATAATGACTGCATCAAGTTCTTCGTCACCACCGGCTTTGGGCTGATCAGCATTTCGGCCGCCAGTACGCCGGCGCTGCGGCCGAGGTAGCGGTCGGCGGCGTCGACGCGGTCGAAGAGGTGTTCCTTCTCGGGAGGAAACTGCGTTTTGTAACAGCGGATGGCATCGATCTTGCGGCCGAGCGTACCGGAGATGTCGACGACGATTTGGCTCGCCGGGTTCGGTCCGCCGGCGAGTGGGGCGCCGAGCATGCAGTAGAGTTGCTTGCCGATGATGTGCGGCGGCAGATGTTCGAACTGTTCGTCCCACTTGGTGAGCCGTGAGTAAAAGACGGCCGCGTCGGTAATCAGCATCGCCTGGTAGTGGTCCGGCGAGGCCATCGGCGTTTTGTCGCCGAGGCCGATGACGAGTCGCGGGCGATGTTTGCGGAACTCGACCGCGAGCTTAACGCGGGCTTCGAACGAATCGAACAGCCGACGGTTCGGCAGGTGCAGCAGGGTGCGGATGTGGACACCGAGCGCTTCGCCGGCGGCTTTGGCTTCGGCTAGGCGGACATCGGGGCCGGGTGACAGCGGCGTGGGCTCGCCGTCGGTGAGGTCGATGATGCCGACCTTGTAGCCGGCGTCGGCCAGGGCGGCGAGCGTGCCGCCGCAGGCAATTTCAATGTCGTCGGGGTGCGCGCCGACGGCGATGACGTCGAGCGGTTGGTAGGCGGGCGTGGCGGCGGTGCTCATATTGTTATTCGTAGCGGCAGGCGGCTCGCCGGTCGGGTGTGGGCTGTTGGCGGAGGCGAATCGATCAGGTTAACGCAACAGGCCAACCGCCCGTTGCTAGGGGTGTGAGTAGTGTGGTCGAGTTGCGGGACGTTTGAAAGGGCCCCCATGCCCATCGCTAAACCTCTGGGCATGCCGCCCGAGATACTATCACTACGCTATCCCGCATACGGCGGGAAATTAGCCGCGGCGCCGCACCCTATCTCGGCGTGCGGTTGTGTCATAAAATTGTAGGGATTCAGTAGTTGGGGAACAGTTTATCAGGATTTCTTTCATGCAAAGCGATGTAGTGACAACGTGGGCGGGCGCCGAATCGCCGTGGGAGATGGGCGGCGGCACGGCGGTTGTTGAGGCCGAGAGGGATTTGGGAATGAGGAATGGGGAATGGGGAATTTCGGAGGCGGTCGAGTTCGACAGTTCGCAATCCGAAATCCGAAATCCGCAATCGGAACAAGAATCGTTGGGCGATGACACGGAGGAAGTCGTCACTTGTTCCTCGGGCGATCCGTTTGAAGATTTTGACGACGACGATTTCGACGATGAATTCGACGATGACTTCGAAGAAGAGTGGGATGAAGAGCTCCCGGGCGATGCCGATACATTCGAGCCGGACGAAGTGCCCATCAACGATGATGACGATGCCGAGCCTGGGGAAGAGCCGGATTTTGAGGATGAGGAGTAAGACGGCGGACGGCTGGTCGCCATAAAAGTTTTTAGTCCGCAGATGACGCAGATGATCGCAGATGAAGATTTAAGACAGATGTGTGCCGTTCGATTGCTGCCCCGTTGCGAGGGGATTTGAAACACATCATCTGCGTTTATCTGCGTCATCTGCGGACAAATTGGTTTGTTATCGCCTGAACCGCCACGGTACCCGCGGAGTCTTTGAGTGCTGGATGCACGGCGGTCGGCGGAAGTGTAATTCAAGTCTCTTACGCGGCCTCTGGCCGCGGTGCTGTTTAATACGGGTGTCATGTTCAATCCGATTGAAGGCAGTGTGAACTTTCCGAAACAGGAGCTGGAGGTCAGCCAGTTTTGGAAGG
>CAZVJA010000342.1:0-2181 GCA_964626885.1 uncultured Planctomycetaceae bacterium
CATTCGATCGATCCGATGGTACGGGATTGGCAACCAGAAGTCAACGCCAAACTGCGCCGGCGCCACGGACATGACGCAGACCAGTGTCGCGACACGAAATGGGGCGAAACGGTGTTGCGGAATCCGCCTGGACACTCCGGGACAGCCCATGGCCGCTCCGCGCGGTCCCGCCGTCGAAACGCTGGGTCCAATCCCCCTGTCGATCACCCGGATTCCGTACTTGCTGATGAGGACGGTCGAGGCCGTGCCCGAGACCCCGGTGCGCGGATCGCGGTCTGTGCATGTTTTGCGCAGATTTCGCTTGTTGCCCGCTTGACACATACGAACCTATGTTCTACTCTGTACGTACTTGCCGCGGGAGCCCAACGCACCCCTACCCCAGGCCACCCGAGCAAGCCAAACCACCCCCTCTCTCCGAGATGAACCGTTGGGCCTTCACCCAGCGGTTCATTTCTTTTGTGGCAATAGTCCCGAAACAGATTCGACGCATGCGCTACGGAGACCCAACGAGACCCAACGAGACCCAACGAGACCCAACGAGAGTGTCAGTTCGTTGCGCTTACCGTTGCACTCGAATCTCAGGAGTTTGACGCAGCTTCCATCGAGTCCGGCCGTAGGTGCCTTCGGTTTCGATCAATCCCATCGTCCTCAGCACTGATAGATTGAACTGCAAGGTGCTCTGGGGGTACTCGCGAGGCAGCAACTGGCGAATCTCCCTCAGCGGTCTCGCTTGCCCCACGCCAAGCACCTGCAGAATCTCCTGCTGCAACGGAGAGAGATCTGCTTCAACGCGAGTGGGCGCGACATAGCGAGACGGGCGAAACCGCACCGAGAACGAATGGCTCGAGTTCTCAAACTCCGGCTCAGGCAATCCAGATGAAGTGGTCAACTCCATCATGCGAAGCGTGCCGCGTCCCCAGGATTCGATGATGCCGCGCAGATAGAACGCATTCGCGATGCGCGGATTCGCCTTGAGCGATGGATGCGGCTGGCGTAGCGCCTCAGCGGTCAAGCCAAACCGTAACGGGCCGGGACTGACGAACTCCATGCGATCGTCATAGATCGCCACGTCTATAGCACCCCCGTAGATCGAGTAGTCCCGGTGGCAGATGGCGTTTGCCAGAGCTTCACGCAGCGCCTCGGGAGGATAGAGCGGGGTGTCCTCGCGTTCAGCGACATTGGGCAAAACGCGACTCGCGACCGGGAGATGATCGATCCAGAACTGCTGCGCCTGACGATAGATCTCGAAGGCATTGCCGGCAACTTGCCGGTTGTCGATGAATTCTGTCTTTGTGATTCCCCGGAATCGTGCCATGCGAACCATGCATTGGGGAAAGCGGAACTGCAACCGTTCGCGCTTGCCGAACAGCACCAGCGCCGCATTCAACAGCTCACCATTCTCAATCAATCCAAGTCCCATCAAGAGCTGGTCGATCTCCTTCGTTCCCGGCTCGGAAAGGCGCTGCCGTCGAACGGCTTCATTGACGGTTCGCCAAATCTCGTCATGATCCAGATCATCGAGTGTGAATCCGGACGGCATCGCTTCCCAGGAGAAGCCTCGGTGTGCCTGTTCGACCAATCGCCGCTCGAGCGCTTCGAAGGGCATACGCTCGGTGGTGTTCCCGACGCGGCGGTACGCGACGCCGCGAAATGTATGCAAACGAGTCGAAGAGGGTACAACGAGGACGACGATTTCTTTGCCACCAGCCATCAGAACTGATTCGATGCGTACTCCTGCATCTGGTTCGACTTGGCGAACCGCATTGGCAACGTCGTGAAGCGTCTGTTCGGAAACGGACATACCGGCCAGTCGCCCATCATTGGCCACTCCGAACAACACGTGGCCACCGTTGCCGGCGTTGAGGAAACCCGACACAGTCCGCATTGCCGCTTCGAGCTCACTCGTCGTGCGCTTGAACTCGAGCGTTTCAGATTCGCCTCGTTGGACAAGGATCAAGAGATCCTCTGGCGTCAGATTAGCCATGGCTCCCACCCATGCTCATACCACTTTCATGCGAGCGTCAGTCTAGCTGGAAGCACTTGCTCTGGCGCCCAACTAACCCTATGAACAACCCCATCCCCCATACTTACCCGCAACAACCGTTCGGGCCCTTTGGGAAGGGACGTCGCTTCATCCATGCAAGCACCAATCATCATTGCCGGCGGGGGGATCGCCGGGTT
>CAZVJA010000343.1:0-1923 GCA_964626885.1 uncultured Planctomycetaceae bacterium
CTGGTGGGAATCGCCATCATTACCGGCTGGCTGGCGACGCACCATCCGGCAGTCACCCCTTGGCGGATGCGGTTGAGCGTCGTCCTGCTGATCGCCGCCGTCGCCCTGATGGTCTTCGACTACTTCTTTATCTACTCGCCGCTCGTCGACATGATCACTCCGCCGGGACAGGCGCGCCCCGCGAACTTCATCACATACCATCAGTGGTCCGAGCGAATCAACGGCCTCGACGTCGGCCTGTGCCTCATCGCCGGGGTGCTGATGCTGTGGCCGAGAAGCAAGCTTTAGGAGGTCGGGCTTCGGGCTTCGGGAAAGACAAATACAGGCGGCACTCTATCCCCTTGAGAGATAGGCAATCGAAATGTCTCGCGATCCCGAAAAGCTGGACGTCTTTCGATTGGCCGACGACCTCGTTCTGGAAATTTATCGTTCCACAAGAAACTTCCCGGTCGAGGAGCGTTATGGACTGCAATCGCAAATTCGCAGGGCAGCGATTTCGATCGCGGCGAACATCGTGGAAGGCTGTAGCAGGGATTCGACACGCTACTACTTGCATTTCATGACGATCGCCCTGGGATCAGCCAGTGAAGCACGATACTTGTTATCACTCGCTTGCCGTCTGGGGTTCGTGTCGAAAACTGAACACACGCCGTTGCGTAATCGATTTGATCAACTGGTCCGCAGCCTGCAGAAGCTGATTATTGCGCTCCGAAAGCCGCGCTGAGCACAATTTGGCAATAAGCTGCCTTTCTGCATTACCTGAAGCCCGAAGCCTGACCGCCCGAAGCCTATGTCTACGCTCGAAGCCTATTTTCTCGCCGGCAGGATGACCAGCCCCTTGACGCCCAGATCGAGCCGGAAGACGCCGCCGGGGCCATTCCCTTCTCCGCCGATGCCGCCCGTCACGAAGAGCTGATCCCTCTTCGGACCGCCGAACGCGACGTTGCTGGTGGTGAGGTTGCCGCCGGGATAGCGGGCGATCAACTCTCCCTTTGGATTGAGTACCTGCACCTGCCGCATGCCGTAGTGCGCGACGTACAAATTCCCAGCGGCGTCGAGGCACATGCCGTCCGGCTGGTTGTCGATCTGCTCACCCGACTTGCTCGGCAAGTCGGCGAAGACCCGCATCGGTCCGACCTTGCCGGGTGAGAGGACCGGATATTCGAGCACGCGGTTCCGTTTGCTCTCCCCCACGAGCAGCCGCTTGCCGCCGGGAACGAGGACGATGCCGTTCGGAAAGGAAAGTTTTTCCGCCACGAGATGCGTGACCCCCTTCGTATCGACGTAGTGCACCGTGCCGATCACTTCGTTGTCGCTCGATCCGCCGGGATCGGTGAAGTAGAAGCCGCCGTTGGGGTCGAGCGACAAATCGTTCGGCCCGCGCAACGGCTTGCCGTCGCAAGATGAGGAGGCGTGCGGGAGCATTTTGCCGTCGGCATCGAGATGCAGCACCGCATGCCGGCTGGAATCGCAGACGAGGTGCGTACCGTCGGCCAGAATCTTGTGTCCGTTGGGCGCCCCGGTCGTCGCCCAGACGGTCCCTTTGCCGTCGAGAGAGAACTTCGTGATGCGATCGCCGTGCGAGACGTAGCCATTGCCGTCATGGTCGAAGACCACCCCTTCGCAGTAGGTGTGCACTTCGAGCAGCTTGACCGCTTTGATAGTGGCGGGATCGGGCAACTCGGCGGCGTCGGCGGTGTGAGAGTTGAACGACAGCGCCGCTAAAAGAGTGCTGTAAACGAGGAACACGTTCATAGTGGTCACAAAGTTGTTTGTCATGTCGTAAGACCTTCGATGAAGTTTGAGATGCTTGGTTCACCGGTCAAAAATAGTCACATGCGGGTCGATCGTTCAAAAGACATCCGGCGGGTGACCCACCTTGCTGACAAGAGATTGCGCCAGTGCGTCAATCATGCAAAAGGA
>CAZVJA010000344.1:0-1896 GCA_964626885.1 uncultured Planctomycetaceae bacterium
CTGGGACATGAGAGTATTATAAGCAAACCATTAACGTCGGGCGCAAGCCCGAATCCACATCCAACCTTAGCGTCGTTAGTGTCGGGCGCCAGCCCGAACCCCCCGTCACAATACTTGGAAGAACAGAAGAGTGGGAGAGTGGGAGACAAGGAGAGAGGGAGACAATCAAAACAAAACAAGGTGTTGACGTTCTTTCTCCCCCTCTCCGCCTCTCGCTGTCTCCACCTCTGAATCAACACAAATAGATTTAGCATCACTACCCCGGATCCCACCCCATGAAAGCCGCTTACATCAAGCAACCCGGTCCCCCCGAGAACATCATCGTCGGCGAGCTGCCCACGCCCGAACCCAAAAACGGCCAGGTGCTGGTCCGCGTCCGTGCCGCGTCGCTCAACCCGGTCGATACCTACATCCGCGCCGGCACGATTCAAATGAACATCCCGCTGCCGTTCGTCGTCGGCTGCGATCTAGCGGGCGTCGTTGAGAAAGTCGGCCCCGAGGCCAAGAAATTCCAAGTCGGCGATCGCGTGTGGGGCTCGAACCAAGGCCTGCTCGGCCGGCAAGGCACATTCGCCGAATACGCCGCCGTCGACGAATGCTGGCTCTATCCAACGCCCGACAGCGTGCGCGATGAAGCCGCCGCCGCCAGCGCACTCGTCAGCATCACGGCCCACCTCGGTCTCGTGCGCGACGCCAAGCTGAAATCCGGGGAAACGCTGTTCGTCAACGGCGGCACCGGCGGTGTCGGCTCGATGGTCGTGCAAATCTCCAAAGCCCTCGGCGCTCGCGTCATCACGACCGCCGGCACCGACGAAAAAGTGAAGCTCTGCCGCGACCTTGGCGCCGATATCGCCATCAACTACAAGACGGAAGACGTCGCAGCGCGCATTAAAGAAGCCGCACCGAACGGCGTCAACGTGTGGTGGGAAACCCTGCGCGAGCCGAACTTCGAAATGGCCGTGCCGCTGCTCTCATCTCGCGGCCGCTTTATCCTCATGGCCGGCCGCGATGCCCGACCCACATTCCCCGTCGGCCCGTTCTACGTGAAGGGCTGCCATCTCTACGGCTTCGCCATGTTCAATGCACCCGCCGAAGAACAAGCGGCCGCCGCGGCCGACATCAACGGCTGGCTCGCTGCCGGAAAAATCAAACCGCGCATCGACCGCACCATGCCGCTCGACCAGACCGCTGCCGCCCACCGCCTGCAAGAAGACAGCACCGTGAACAAGTCCGGCGCCCTCGCCGGCAAGATCGTCATCAAACCATAAGTCTTCACCACAGAGGCCACAGAGAGCACGGAGAAAAACGCTAATCTTGAATTTGAAATGCCATTCTATTGAGAACTGCGCGACAAATGACACCCGCGACTTGTTTCGCGTCATTCCCGCGGAGGCGGGAATCCAGAATTTCGGCCCAAATTCGTCTGGATTCCCGCCTGCGCGGGAATGACACCGGGTTCTTTGGCTGCGCAGAGATCGATAGTCGGATCATTTAATTAGCGTGCGATTAGCGAAGATTAGCGGTAAAGAGAATTCTCCGTCTCTGTGTACTCCGTGGTGAAATAAAGGATCGTATGCTTCCGCGCACTCTCGAACCCGAAATCATGGACTCCGTCGCCGACGCGCGCGAGTACGACTCCATGGACCACGCCGCGGTGAACCGCACCTTCGTCACGGACCTCCTCACCGCAATCTCGCATTGGTCTCCACCACATCCTTCGGACTGGTCGCTTCAGGGATCAGTGAACGACGCCACAATACCGTTAACCATCCTCGACCTAGGCGCCGGCACCGCTCAAATCCCCCTCGAACTCGCCCGCCGCGCCGCTAACCTTCGCATCACCGCCGTCGACGCCGCCGAAAGCATGCTCGCTCTCGCCCGCCAAAACATCGCCGC
>CAZVJA010000345.1:0-1885 GCA_964626885.1 uncultured Planctomycetaceae bacterium
GCCACCCCCGTGCCTCGGGTGCCACTGGCTCCGCCAGTGCCTCCGATGCACACTCAATACTCATCCCACACCAACGGCGTTCGCACCAGCTTGCACTCGCCATACACTGCAACCCACTCCGCACCCAATACCGTCTCCCAACTCCTCAACTCAACCACCGCACCCGGCGGCGAAATCCTCTCCGCCCACTTCGTCCGCAAAAGCTACCGCCGCGGCTCGCTCGTCATCCCCGTGTTGCAGGGCGTCGAACTCTCCGTCAACGAGGGCGAGTTCGTCGCCATCATCGGCCCCAGCGGCTGCGGCAAGACCACGCTGCTGCACTTACTTGCCACGCTTGACCGCCCCGACTCCGGCGAAATCTGCTTCGAAGGCAACCGCATCGACTACCTGCCCACGGCCGGCCGCGATATCCTTCGCAACCGCTACTTCGGCATGGTCTTCCAGTTCTATCATCTGCTGCCCGAGCTTAACGTCCTCGAAAACGTCCTCTCCCCTGCGATGATCGGCCAAGGCATTTTGGGCTACCTGGCCAATCGCCGAGCCAACCATCGGCGCGCGAAAGAAATGCTCGAACTCGTCGGCCTCAGCCATCGCCTCAAACACAAACCGCGCGAACTCTCCGGCGGCGAAATGCAACGCACCGCCATCGCTCGCGCGCTCGTGTCCCAGCCGCGTGTACTCCTCGCCGATGAGCCCACCGGCAACCTCGACAAACACTCCGGCGACGAAATTATGGAGATTCTCCGTCGGTTGAACCGCGAGCAAAACCTCACTATAGTCATGGTGACGCACGACTCGCGGATTGCAGCCCAGGCAGATCGCACCGTAACCCTCGTCGACGGCCGCGTCGTCGCCGCGTGAACCTCGGGTGCGCAGCACGTGTCGGTTCCGTTGCGGTTTCTTGCGCTCCCGTCATTTCACTCTTGGAACACAAGAGTGGGAGAGGGGGGAGACAAGGAGAGTGGGAGAAAGCCTGACTGTCAGTCTCCCTATCTCCTCCTCTCCCGTTCTCCCCCTCTTTCTTCAAACATGTCGCGCCAAATCTACATCAGCGGTAAATTCGTTCCGCAGGAAGACGCCAAGATCAGCGTCTTCGACCACGGCCTGCTCTACGGCGACGGCGTCTTCGAGGGCCTCCGCGCGTATCACGGCAAAGTCTTCCGGCTGCGCGAACACATCCAGCGGCTGTATGAGTCGGCGAAAGCCATCTGGCTACAGATACCCCTGTCGCAAGATGAAATGTGCGACGCAGTCAACGAATCGGTTCGCATCAACAAGATCGACGACGGCTACATCCGTCTCGTCGTCACCCGCGGCGCCGGCACGCTCGGCCTCGACCCGAATCGCTGCAGCAATCCGCAAGTGATCATCATCGCCGATGCGATCTCGCTCTATCCCAAAGAGTTGTATGAAAAAGGCCTTGAGATCGTGACGGTGAGCGTGCAGCGCATGCACCCGGCGGCTTTGAACCCACGCATCAAGTCGCTCAACTATCTCAACAACATCCTCGCCAAGATCGAAGGCCTGCAGGCCGGCTGCATCGAAGCGCTCATGCTCAATCACAAAGGTGAAGTGGCCGAATGCACGGGCGACAATATCTTCCTTGTCCGCCAAGGCATTCTCTGGACGCCGCCACTCGACGCCGGCATCCTCGAAGGCGTCACCCGCGATGCTGTCATCGAAGTGGCCAAGCATGCCGGCATCGAAGTCCGCGAAGTGCCCCTCACAAAGCACGACGTGTACATCGCCGACGAATGCTTCCTCACCGGCACCGCGGCCGAGGTCATCCCGGTCGTGAAAGTCGACAGCCGCCCCATCGGCACCGCCAAACCCGGCCCCGTCACCCGCGACCTCGAACAACGCTTCAAGCAGCTCACGCGGGAAT
>CAZVJA010000346.1:0-1867 GCA_964626885.1 uncultured Planctomycetaceae bacterium
CCCGCGGGAATTCCGAACTCGCTGAGATCCGCGGGAGCGGCATTGCGAAACATTTCGACATCGACGCCATTCGGAATGACGCACACCTTCTGTTCCGGCAGATGTCCCCGATCGATCGAAAACCGCGCGGCTCCTTCGCTCACGCAGACATGACGGTCGACCATCCAGTCGGTGATGCGATCGATCAGCAACGGCCATCTGCTCCGCCGTTCCGCCACCCGAATCCCGGAGACGATCCGCGACACTCCCGCTCCCTTGGCCGCGATTCGCCCCGCAATGTTCGCATGAAACAAAAAGGTCTGCACCAGCGCCGGACGAATCCGCGCCAGCCGCCGGGCCAGCGTCCACACAACCGAGACATTCCACCACCGTTTGGCCCCCAGGCATTCCACCGGAACCGCCGCCTGTTGCAGCGACTCCACCAGTTCGCCCGGACCCGACAGGCAGAACACATAAGGTTCCCACCGCGTGCGATCGAGCCGTGTCACCAATTGCACGAGCGACTTCTCCGCCCCGCCGGCGTCCAGGTCGGTAATACAGAACGCGATGCGGACCGGTTCATTGGCGGACGACACGGCTTGGGTTACCCTTCATGTGCCACGGGGAACGGGGTTTCCGAGAATAGGGAAGCACGAAATCCGAATGCCGAAAGAAATCCGAAGCTCGAACGGAAAACTTTGGAAGATGCCGCCCACACGAATGACGAATATTCGATAAAGCTGACGTAACGTCGCATTATTTCGGACTTCGAGCTTTGTACTTCCTTCGTCATTCGTGCTTGGGATTTTATCGTCGAATAAGGTTTTGATAATTGTTCGCCGCTTGTCACATGGATGAAGAACTCTCTTGAATCGCGTGACAATATCGCAATGGACGACCTCAGCCAATACGACTACGAACTTCCCCCGGAGCACATCGCCCGTGAGCCCCTCGCGCGCCGCGATGACGCGCGCCTGCTCGTCGTTCATCGCCGCACCGGCACGCTGGAACACTGTATCATCCGCGACTTGCCGGAACTTCTCCAGCCCGGCGACTCTCTCGTTCTGAATGATACCCGCGTGCTCCCTGCACGTCTGTTCGGTACGCGTGCCGCCACCGGTGGTAAATGGGAGGGATTGTATCTCGGCTGCACCGAGGATGGCGACTGGAAACTCATCGGCGAAACACGCGGTCGACTTCAACAGGGCGAAGAGATCCACATTCACCCCGCGCATCAATCTGCTTCATCCGACCGGCTCGCACTCCAATTGCGCGAGAAAAATGCTGAGGGAATTTGGACCGCGCGCGTCCTGGGCGATGCACGGCGCATGAGCAACGAAACCAACGTCGCGCTGCTCGAGCGGTTCGGGACCGTGCCGCTTCCCCCCTACATTGGCCGCAAACTCGCCGGCGACGCCGACTGGGAGCGATACCAAACCACCTACGCCCGCGCTCCCGGCGCCGTGGCAGCCCCGACGGCGGGACTGCATATCACGCCGGAACTTCTGGAAACCTGCCGCGCGCGGGGGTTGAACCAAACGTCCGTGACGCTGCACGTCGGGATCGGCACCTTCCGGCCAATTTCCGTTGAGCGGTTGAGCGAACATGTGATGCACTCCGAATGGTGCGAACTCCCCGCCGCAAGCGCTGCCCTGTTGAATCAGACGCGCGGACAAGGGGGCAGAGTCGTCGCGATCGGCACCACAACAGTTCGCACACTCGAATCCGCCGCACGGCAGAGCGAACGCGGAACGTTGACCCCCTGGTCGGGCGAAACCAACCTCTTCATCCGACCGCCGTACGAGTTCCGCGCGGTCGACGTGCTGCTCACGAACTTCCACCTCCCCCGCTCGACACTGCTGGTGCTCGTCAGCACCTTCGCGGGACA
>CAZVJA010000347.1:0-1862 GCA_964626885.1 uncultured Planctomycetaceae bacterium
TGCTCGGCGCGCAGGCCAAATTCTTCGTCAGCCAGGCGGCTTTTGAATCGGCGGACCGGGAGGTGCAGATCTTCGGGGGTCGCGGCTACTCCGAACTGTATCGACCGTGGCGTCACTGGAAGGACGTGCGAGTTTGCCGCATCTACGAGGGAACCGACGAGATTCTGAAGCTCAAGATCGCGTCGGCACTCCTCGGAAAGGAATATGCGGCGTTTCATTGAAACGCGTAAGACCAGGGATGGCCGTCCCTAGGCTTGTTCTCGGCGCGACTGTTGACTCTCTACCCTTTCGCGAGTTCCGCGCGAAAGCTCGCCCAGCCGTCGGTGATGACCTTCTGTGCGGCAGCTTCGATCAATCCGCGGCCGACCGGTTTGAGCAGCCCGCCGAGCTCCAGCACTTCGCTCTCCCAGTCGAGCTGCGTACCGGTTTCGATTGTCGCGAGCCGCATCGAAGTTTCGACGACGACCGAAGCACCGACCCCTTTGCCGGTGATGCGCATCTTTGCGGAGGAGGGGGGCTGCTCATCCATCACTTCGAATTTCAAACGGAGAGAACCTGCGAGAAACGACAGTCCGGGGCGGACACGGCACTCCAGCAGCCGCTGTTCGACCTTCTCGACTTTGTCGAGGTGCGGCAGCGTCCGCGCAAAGAGGGTGAGGTCGGTCAGCCGGTTCCAGAGATCCTGCTGTGACTGTGAAAAATGCTCGGTGCCGGAAAACTGCATACCGTCCCTCAATGTTGTGTCTGCATCGGGGCTAGACCTGTTAAGTGAAAATGGTTTTGCACGGGCGATGGTACGGAGGCCGGGGCGGGGGATCAACAATCGGCCAGCCTCCGAGGGGCTTTCGGCAAACCTGTCAGGGAGTGGAATTGACTCGCCGCGTCCCGGAATCCCCTTCTCCCATGCTGATAAAATGGGGTGTCTGCGGTGTGTGTGCCGCGTGTGGCACCACTAGAAAGCCCGGTCGACCCTCTCTCCAACTTTCATTTGTAGCGGATCTGCCGGTTGGGCCGATTATTCCGAGAGAGAAGCTGCGTTCCGACGCCGCTCGTTTCTGGCCATCGACTCCGGTTTCCGCATGCGTTCGAAAATTCTCCACACCGCCATCGTTAGCTCTGTCCTGTTTCTGGGATCGGGTTGCATCGTGCGCCAAGGAGCGCACTCGCTGGGGCGGGTTTGGATGGACTACAACACGCAACGCGCGCCGGGGTTCTACATGGAACAGCTGGAGCACACGCCGTATCACAAGGAACGCGTCGCCTATTTCCGCTGGATGTACAACAAGGATCCGGGGCACCAGTACGCGAAACTCGGTCCATTGCCGCCGCGCGCGGAAACGGACCCCGAGTGTCCTTGTCCGAAAGACTTGAACGGCGAAACGGGTATTCCCGGCTCAACGCAGTCGCTGTGGCGCGATGGAGTGCCGATGCCGGTCGATCCGTCGGTCTTCGCGCCGCCAAAACCCGCGCCGACGACTGCCTTCGCCCCGAACGGAATTGCGCCGACTCCTTCGGGACAGAACATCCCCACACCGCAGACATCGCCGCAGTCCCCGGCTCCACAATTACCGCTGCAGAACGATCCTGGCATTTACGATCTCCCAACCGCGCCGGTCTACGGACCCTCAGCCACCGACTGGGGAGGCTTCCGGGTCATCAACCACGGCCCCGCGCGTTAGGCGCTCGCGATCGCAGGCGCGAAACTCATTTCTACAGACGGGTGTCCGCCGCGAATGTTCGGGACATATGAATGCAGTCGCGGCTCTCATGCGGTATGATGCTCCGAACACTGGTCGAGCATCCCGCGCGCAGTAACCGTTTGCAGACCGACCTCTCGCGTTGAGTGTCGTGTGTAGCGACGC
>CAZVJA010000348.1:0-1828 GCA_964626885.1 uncultured Planctomycetaceae bacterium
CGACAGCCCCGCCAACTGCGTGCGGAAGAGTTCTTCCTGCAGCCGGGGGTCGTTCAATTCGGTGTAGGCGTTCGCCAGTTCCATCCCTTCGATATACAGTTCGAACCGCTCGGCGATTTCCGGCTGGCCGGCCTTACGCTTTGTGAGCGGGCAGAGCGCCGCGGGGTAGTCGATGACGAACACCGGACCCCTGAGGCAATGCTCCACCATCTCCTCGAAGACCTTGTGCACAATCACGTCGTGATGCACGCCCGCCGTATCGATGCCGTGCTTCTGTGCCGCGGCATTGACCGCCGCCTCGTCGTGCATGCTGCAGCCAACGTGCTCCGCGAACAGGTCCGCGTACAGCTTGCGCGGCCAAGGGGGGGTGAAATCGACGGTGTTCTCGCCCCAGGGAAGAGAGAGTCCTTCATCGATGGTGCGGACGGCGTTGACGACGACCGCCTCGGTGAGGTCCATCATCGTTTCATAGTTGCCGTAGGCCTGATACGCCTCGAGCATGGTGAATTCGGGATTGTGGGTCGCGTCGATTCCCTCGTTGCGAAAGACGCGGCCGATTTCGTACACCCGCTCGACCCCGCCGACCATCAGCCGCTTGAGATGCAGCTCGAGCGCGATTCGCAGATAAAGCTGCATGTCGAGCGTGTTGTGATGCGTGACGAACGGGCGGGCCGCCGCGCCGCCGGCGATCGCGTGCAGCACCGGTGTCTCGGCCTCGACATAGCCCCGCTCGCGGAGCGTGTGCCGGACCGAGTCGATGATCTTCGTCCGGCGGAGCATCCGGTCGAGCACCCCCTCGTTGTAGATGAGGTCGATGTGCCGGTGCCGCAGGAGCATCTCGACATCCTTCGCGCCGTGGAACTTCTCCGGCGGCTGCGCGAGGGACTTGGTGAGGATCGTCAGCGTTTCGACAAAGACGGTGATCTCGCCGGTGTTCGTGCGGCGAAGACGACCATCGACTCCGACGATGTCCCCCAGGTCGAGGTTCTGAATCAGCTCCCACTGCTGTTCGGAAACGTCCTGGCGGGAAGCCATCAACTGAATGCGGCCTGTCCAGTCCTGGATGTGGTAGAACTTCAGCTTTCCCTTGTTATTGCGGAGCAGAATTCGCCCCGCGACGCGCACCTTCTCGCCGTCGATACCCGATTCTTCAGGTGCGTTATTCCGCGCCTGTGCGATCGGCACATGGCCGTCGAACCGCGCGCCCCACGGGTCGATCCCCAGCGCTTCGATCGCTTCGAGTTTCTTCAGGCGATCCTGCTCGAAGCGGTCTGGCTGGGGAGAGGTGCGGCTGGGCTGTTCAGGCTCGGTCATGGCGTTCGCGGGAGGGTTCATTCAATCGGTGCATTTCCGTAGGGCCGGTTCCACCGGCCGAGAGTGGTCAGTATTGTAGTAGTGCGCCTACCCTAAAACGTATGGTTGTCAGGTTCGTTCCATGCCCGCCCAAAGCTGCGGGCATGCCACCCAAAACATAACTTTTTAGCGTAGACGGACTAGTAGGGCCGGTTCCACCGGCCTGTCTTGTTGGCGCTACGTTTCAAAAATGTCGTCGAGGTCCATCGCCCGGTTCGCATTCTCCCCATCTTCCGGACGCTCCGTTGGGAATTTGGGTTCGGTCCCCGCCGGATGTCTGGAGAGCCGCGAGTTGTATTATGGGAGGGGGACGCTCCTGCGGAGCCGCCACTACGCGAGACTTTCGGTCGCAGCGGCTCGGCGGGAGCCTCGCCCTCCCCATTCTGAATCCCGCACAGGGACACAACGGAGCGAAGATAATCGACAAAACAGGCCGCGAGGTCAATGGCAAACTGGGTCTTCAACGAAAGCTCGG
>CAZVJA010000349.1:0-1762 GCA_964626885.1 uncultured Planctomycetaceae bacterium
CTCCGCCAGTGCGCCGCGCGCGTGGCACGTCCCTGAGGCTTGGCGAAGGGCGTGGCTGGTTTCGATGCAATAACGAACGACGCTCGGGTGGACGGGGTAAAGCAGAGCGTGACTCGGTGCTTTCGGCCTCCCCAGAAAAGAACCACAATAGAATTTTAACCGCTGTGATGAGCAAACCTCTCATGGCTGCGCCCCACCGGTTGCCGAGCAACCGGTGCTACCCTGCTACGCGGCACCCGTCGCGACCATTGCACCACGCATTGCGAGATGCGTCAATGTGCGGTTGCTTCCCGAGCGAGAGTTTCACATGCTGGACAAGACAGTCGTTGGCCGACGCAACTTTTGCCAGTGGGGATTGGAAATGAATCGTTTGTTTTGTCACTGCTGCATCGTTCGTCTCCTTGTGTTGACGGTGACTGTGTTGATCCCGGCCTCGCGGAAGGAACCGGCGCTTCAAGCCGCGGAACAGCAGCGCCTGGTCATCAGCAACGCTTCTCTCTTCGACGTTGCGACGGGAACAATGCTGCCGGAGCGGACGATTGCGATTCGTGGTGAACGGATCGAGGCGATCGGTTCGCGCGACAAGCCGATCGCCCCGCAAGAGAGCGATCGGATCATCGACGGGGCAGGGAAGTTCGTCATCCCGGGGTTGATTGACGCGCACGTGCATCTGGTGCATCTGGCAGACCGCACGCACGTGACGGGTGACGAGTTTCTGCCACTGTTTTTGGCGGCGGGGGTGACATCGGTGCGGAGTGCCGGCGATGCGATCGTCGCGGAAGCGGGAGTGGCCAATTTCGCTGCGTCGCATCCCGATCGGGCGCCGCGCGTGTTTCTCGCGAGTCCGCTGGTCGACGGCGAGCCGCCGGTTCACAAGGACGTGGGCTACCCGCTCACCGATCCCGCCCGAGTGCCGGCGTTTGTCGAGGACATGGCGAAGTGGCATGTGACGACGCTCAAAATCTACGTCGGCACGCCGCGCGAGATCGGCCGCGCGCTGATCGAGCAGGGGCACCGGCATCAGATAAAAGTGACCGGACATCTCGGCCAGTACTCCGCGCAGGATGCGGCCGCTGACGGCATCGACTGCCTGGAGCACATCTGGTCGGTGTTCAACTACAGCATTCCGGCAGAAGTCGCCAAGCAGCCCGACCACCGCGCGTACCTCGACTTGAACAATCCGCAATGCCAGGCTCTGGTTTCACTCTTGGCGAGTCGCAAGGTGAACGTCGACCCGACGCTTGTTGTGTTCCGCAACATGATCTACCTGCATGACCTTGATGAGGTGAAAAATCATCCGGATCTCGTTCACGTTCCGCGGCGGATGCGCGACTATTGGGAGAGTTACCGGACGTCACGAAACCTTCAGCCGGCGACGCGCGACGTGCGGCTGCGCGAAGTGCGCAAATATCAGGAATTGACCGGCCTGCTGCACCGCTTGGGAGTGCCGATTCTGGCGGGGACCGATACGCCGGAGCCGTTCGTTCCGCCGGGGTTCTCGCTGCATCAGGAACTGGAGATGCTGGTCGAATCGGGAATTCCGCCGGCCGGGGCGCTCAAGGCTGCCACCATCAACAACGCGCGGATGGTGAACCAGGCGGACCATCTGGGGAGCATTGAGCCGGGGAAACTGGCGGACTTGGTGATCCTGACAGCCGACCCGACGCAGGAGATCCGCAACACGCGAAAGATCGACCGCGTGATCCGCGGCGGGCGGGTTGTGCAGCCAGCAGCGATACTCAAGCTCGTGCCGGTGGAGTGA
>CAZVJA010000350.1:0-1672 GCA_964626885.1 uncultured Planctomycetaceae bacterium
CTGTGACGCAAGCGGCCGTCTGGCGGGCGGTTTCTAATTCAACGCCAAGGCGGCGACGCTGTTCTCGTCGCTCACTGGGCGCAACTTGCCGAAACCGGACGGATTTGAAAGCCGGCTGGCGATTCTGCTGGATGAGCAGGTCCAATCCGCTCCAAACCTTCACGGCCGCATCGAAGATCGTGGGGATATCACCGGCAACTTCACGCAAGAAGAGATCAACGAGCTGATCAACGTGCTGAACGCCGGTGCGTTGGCGGTGCCGATCGTCCAGGTGCCGATCAGCGAGCAGACCATCAGTCCCACGCTGGGCATCGACGTACAGCAAAAGGGAATGAACGCAATTCTGTTCTCCTCGGTGCTCGTGTTCATCTTCATGGTTCTGTACTACCGGTTTGCGGGTGTCGTCGCCGATATCTCGCTGGTGCTGAACATGATCCTGCTCATGGGAGCGATGTCGCTGATTGATGCGTCGTTTACGCTCCCCGGCTTGGCGGGTATCGCGCTGACGATCGGTATGGCGGTGGACGCGAACGTGCTGGTGTTCGAACGCATCCGGGAAGAGTCGGCGAGGGGGTCGAGCCTGCGGCTGGCAATCCACAATGGATTCCACCGCGCCCTCCCAGCGATTATTGACTCGAACGTTACGACCCTGATCACTGCCGTCATTCTGTACATGATCGGAACCGACCAGGTTCGCGGCTTCGCCGTCTCACTGTTTATCGGCATCGTGATGAGCATGTTCTCCGCGCTCTATCTCGGCCGATTGATCCTGGAAATCTGCGAACGGAAACGCTGGATCACGCAGCTCAAGATGTTCAGCCTCGTGGGGCAGACCAACTGGGACTTTATCGGCAAACGATACATTTGCGCGGCGCTCTCGACGCTCATTATCGGCGGCGGTCTTGTCATGTTCTTCTTCCGCGGGACGGATAACCTTGACATCGACCTCTCCGGCGGCACGATGGTGACTTTCCAGTTCAATGAGCCGCAGAAGGTCAGCGACGTCCGGAATGATCTGCAGAAAGTGATCACCACGGGGATTTCGTTGGAGCAATTGACGCTGCTGGGCGAAGAGCAAACCGCCGATGCGGGCAAACGTTTCCGCGTACGGACCAAAGAGCAGGACATTGCCACCGTTCGCAATCAGGTGAGCGAAGCACTCAAGTCGCGTCCGCTGCACCGCGTCACGGTGGGGTTCGGAGATGTTTCACCGATTGCCGCGGCGCCCTCCAGTGTGGCGGGACAAGCGGAAAAGGAAGGAGCGACTGCAGCCAAGGGAGCATCCGAGACAAGTACGGCGGCACTCTCCGAGAACGATCGGAAGTTCGCCGGCGGGCATCAGGTTGCACTGACCTTCAGCGACGGCATTCGGCAGTCCACCGTCGAGGACTATTTGATCTCCGAATTGAGGAAGATCTCTTCGGGGGCCGATCTTTCGAAATATGATGAGCCGTCGACATTATTCGCGTTGGAAGGGGAAGCCCTGCCGCAGCAAGAGGGGGGAAGTTCTTCGGGAAAATCGTTCAAGAAAGCGGTGCTCAAGACATCCCCGAACCTTGCGGAAGCTGATTTGAAGGCCGCATTGGCTTCGTTGCAAACCACAATGGCGACCTACCCGGTATTCGACGAAGTCAACAGCTTCGAAAGTTCCATTGCCGCAGGTATGCAACGG
>CAZVJA010000351.1:0-1641 GCA_964626885.1 uncultured Planctomycetaceae bacterium
ATGAACTCCGCCCCCGCCAACATGGCAGCGCGGGCGGTTTCCGGATCGAGCACCGTTCCCGCTCCGAGCAGAATCTTATCGCCGAGTTCCTGCCGAACGGCGGCGATAATCTCCAAGGCGCGCGGCACGGTGAAAGTCACTTCGATGACATCGATCCCCCCTTCGAACAGCGCGCGGGCCACGCCGACAAGCTGCTCGCTCGATGGGGCGCGAATGATCGCCACCAGTCCCCCGTCCAACACTCGCTTCAGATCGCTTTGCCTCGGCACGCATGCTTCTCCGGTTTCATAACTTCCTTACGAACAGCCGCAGGAACCTGTCCACTCTTCAAACGGAGGACGGCTTCATTCCTGCGCCGCGAACAATTCCGCGTATTCCAACACCCACAAGTCGATCATCTCCAGAAACGACTGCGGGTCGAACTGTGCCAGCATCTGGTACCGCGAACGATTGAATGCTTCCTTGTTGCGGATCGTGCCCTTGACCGCCAGTTCGAGCAGGTGCAGGGAACTGAAGGGGCGCACAACAATCTCCAGCCGACTGTAGACGCTGGCGCCAGGTTTGCCGGGAGCGAACGAGACGTCGTCGCGGGAAATGCGAGCTCCCCATCCCTCTTCACCCAAGATGGTCTGAAAGCGAAAGCCGGGGAAATGATCCGCCAGCTTCTTCAGACAGTCTTCAATGTGCTCCGACAAATCGAGCCGGTACTTGGAATGCAGGCCCTTGAACTCCTCTTCCGTGAGAGCTTTTTCCTCGGCCACCTTGCCGCGGGCTTCGCGGGCCTGCTCTCCCCGTACAATTGCTCGTTCTAAACGTTTGTCGAAGTCCATGGCGGTCTCGCATGTGAACGGTGCCGTCAGCCGATGACTCTCCCAAACATCCTTCCCTGCAATTCGAGAAAAGAAGTCTGGTAGAACACTCTATTCTAGGGCGCGAAGGAAAGAGGTCGCAACGGTTCGTCTCGCGCGGAAGTCTTTGGACTTCCACCAGCAGCAGGCGGAAGAAGAGCAAAGAGTGAACAGGCCTCAATTCTTAAGGCCTGTCCCCTGTCATCCCTTTACTACGAAATTCACCAACCGGCCGGGGACGATGATGACTTTCACCACCTGCTTGCCGGCGAGGTTCGACGCGATGGCGGCGTCGCTTTCGGCCGCGGCACGGATCGTGGCCTCGTCGGCTTCGGCGGGAACTTTCACCTTGCCGCGGAGCTTGCCGTTGACCTGCACCGGAACTTCGATTTCCGACTCGGCGATCTTTTCCGCATCCCACTTGGGCCAAGCTTCGTATGCCAGCGACTGCTTGTGGCCGAGCACTTCCCACAATTCCTCGGCAATGTGCGGTGCGAGCGGGCTGAGCAGCAACACGAACTGTTCGAGCACACTTTTCGGGCGCGGCTCCTGCGGGCCGATCTCGTTGGTGAACTCCATCATCCGGCTGATGGCGGTGTTGAACGACAGTTTTTCGTAATCCTCGGTGACTGCCTTGATCGTTTTATGCAACACGCGCAACTGGTCTTCGGTCGGCGGAACGTCCTGCACCGCGCTACTCAACTCCACGTTGTCGGCCCGGTCGTCGATCACCATTCGCCCGACACGACCCAGGAACCGGCTGATGCCGTCGCCGCCGCTCCTGCCCCCGGGC
>CAZVJA010000352.1:0-1618 GCA_964626885.1 uncultured Planctomycetaceae bacterium
TTGACAGCGGAGCAGCGCGACCGAATTGTCGGAACGCACCCACGCTGACCGCCAGGGCTCTTTCTCCATCCAGCGAATACGTGGTTCATTGGTGAGGGTTCCGGTCAGATGGACCAACTGTGGCTCATCGGTCGCGAAGAGCGAGATGTCGTCTTCGGCTTGCGTCGAGCAGACTTCATGATGCCGCGCCGCACCGACACACGCCGCGAGCCCCGCCAGCAGCACGGCAGCGAAATGCTCTCGCCGGAGAATCAGGCAGATCCCCCAAGCCCCCGCCAGCGCCGCCCCGCACAGCAACCACACAATCAGAGGCAGGGAAACGAAATGATCGAGCGTAATTCCGGCAGAAAACGAAATTGCCGCCGCCATCGCCGGACTTCTGCGCGGGGAGAGGATCGAACGTGCTCCTCGTTCATCGGCCGGCGGTGCCTTCCCCGACGCAAGGGCATCGACACTCGGAGACGACAACGTGCGATTCGACGAAAAGGCACGCGACATCTGCCGCCCCGCATTTCATGGATGCAATTTAAGCCCCTGGTTCATTATCTGCCGACAACGCCAGGATCGCACCGCACAACGCCGCTCATTTTCTCCCGTCCGGCGGCGGGCTGTTCTTGACGAAATCGAGTCCGTTTTCGATCAGCACCTCGCCGGTCATTTCTCCCAGCGACGTTCGCGAGACGTAGGTATACCGCTCAAAGCTGTTGAAATCGACTTTCGTGAGAATGTAGCCGAAGGCGTCGTTCGTCAGGCCGAACAGCAGGTTATGCTTTCCGCGCATCTTTCGCTTGAGGTAATAGCCGATGTTCGGCAACGCCTCGCCGGGGATTGTCAGAATCTGCGCGTCACCAATGTTGATGAGATTGATCCGCGCGGTGACCGACTGATCGTCGTTGATGGGGTACTTCAACGGAGAACCGCGGATGATGATCGCCATCAGCGGGCTGTCGACCGGAAATTTGACGTCGCGGGCGGCGCAATACAGCCCGGGATCTTTCTGCAGCGGCGCGTCTTTCACGATCCGCTGCGCTTCGCTCGCCATCAGGTGCCCGATCCGCAGGCATTCGTCCCAGGTGCGCGAATCGCGGAACTTTCCTTTGATCGGCTCGCTCGGCTGGTCGAGATTGCGATTGTCGGCGGTGATCATGCCCCCTTGCGCGCCGTTCATGAAGATGGCCGTTCCCCCCGCTTCCGCTTCGAGCTTGTCGCACATGGGGCCGACCAGATCGGGGCTGACGAGTCCGACGTCGTTGCCAAGGACTTCAGGATGCACGGCGTAGTTCACCAGCGTCGCGATCGTTTTGCCGTCGGTGCCGATCGCCTGAATGACGCTCATCCGCGGGTCATAGAGTTCGGGAGCATAGTAGTTGTAGGCGATCTTCCCTTTCGCCTCGCCGGTTGCGATTTTCAGTTCGGCCGCCTGGAGTTTGTCGTAGGCCGCGTTGAGCGCCTCCGCTGCTTTGGCGCAGACGAAGTCCATGTACTTCAGATCGCCGGTGTGCCCACCTTTTGGCGGTGGGAGTGGGAAGGCGTAGCAATCGGGGGCGCTGTGGGTATGTGTTGAGCCGATGAGGATGTTCTTCGCCGGAATGCGGGGCACTTTCTCCCGCACCCGATT
>CAZVJA010000353.1:0-1530 GCA_964626885.1 uncultured Planctomycetaceae bacterium
GTCTGGCGGGCCCGGTTGTACAGCCGCGAAAGGCTGCTGATCATCTCATCCGCGTTCTCCGTGGCAGCCTTCATGGCCACGCGGCGGAAGATCTGCTCACTGACCGCGGCATCCAGAAAACATTTGAACAGCCGGGCTTTGAACGCGGATGGCACGATCTCTTCCAGAATTTCCTTCGCCGACGGTAGGAATTCGTATTCGATGCGGGACTTCGATGCCGCGTCTCCGTCCTTCTTTTCCGCGGAAAGCTGGCCGATGGGGAGCAGCGTCTCGAGGACCGCGGTCTGACGCGATGCCGATTCCACCTTCATGTACGCAATTTCAAGCCGATCGATCTTGTTGGTGCAATAAGCGTCGATAAATCGGTTCGCCAGATCCTCGACTTCCTCGAATGTCGGCTTGTCCTCGAAGTGGGTGTACGTGCGGTCGAATTTGTACCCCTGGAACTTGAGGAAGTTGATGCCCCGCTTGCCGGAGACTTCCAGCGAAAGAGTTTGTCCCGGTCCGAGCGGCTGACGCAGGCGGGCGATGGCATGCCGCAGCACGCTGCCGTTGTAACCGCCGCAGAAACCACGGTTCGAGTTCAGCACCAGCAGAACGGAGTTCTTCTCTTCCGGATGGGCGTTTAAGAGAGGGTGACTGAACTGCAGATCGGCCTGGGAGAGGTCCGCCACGATCTCAGAAATCTTTCGCGTGTATTCGGCCGCTTCCGTGGCGCGGTCCATCGCCTTCTTGAAGCGCGCAGTGGCGATCAGTTCCATCGTCCGCGTGATCTTGCGGATGTTCTTGACAGCCTTCAGGCGTTTGACAATTGCTCGTGCTTTGGCCATATCGCGCGATTCAACTCTCGATGTTCGTTCGCTTCACCAATTCTCGATCAGGACTTTCGTGTCGGACCGACGTCTCGGTGCATCACCGGAACGTCTCAATCCGATTTGCGTCTTCACGTTGCCGCAAGAGCAGGCTCTTTCTCGGCCGCGGCGGCCCACTGCTTGCGGAACTGATCCAGAGCCGCTCGCAATTCCTCTGTCGTCGTGTCGTCGAGCATGCCGGTCTTCACAATCTTCTCTCGGATCTCCGGCTTCTGCTCCCGCATGAACTGCATCAACTCCTTCTCCGCACGGGCGACCTGCTTGACAGGAACTTTGTCGAAGTAGCCCTGGGTTCCGGCGAAGAGGGCAATCACCTGATCGGCCACGTGCCGCGGCTCGTATTGCGGCTGCTTCAGGATTTCCACCATGCGGTAGCCGCGATCGAGCTGCAACTGCGTTGCCTTGTCGAGTTCCGTACCGAGCTGAGCGAATGCTTCCAGTTCGCGAAACGCCGCCAAGTCGAGCCGCAAGCTGCCGGCGACCTTCTTCATCGCCTTGGTCTGGGCGTTGCCGCCGACGCGCGACACGCTGATACCGACGTTGATGGCGGGACGGACGCCGGCGAAGAACAGATCCGGCTCCAGGTAAATCTGACCGTCGGTGATCGAAATCACGTTGGTCGGAATGTACGCCGAGACCTCCCCTTCCAGCGTTTCGA